>NZ_MPKA01000062.1 GCF_001945605.1 Dubosiella newyorkensis | reverse complement strand
CACCATACACTGTCGGGATCTTTTGGATTGAATTGTCTTTTCAGAAGATTGTGAAGTTTTCGATCATTCCCTTTAGATATGGTCGTTTTTATCTTGTGTTTCAGATATTTCGGTTTGATATTGGCTTCTTTCATAATCGAATAGACATACTTCTGGCATCCTTGGATCCCTTTCTTGTGCAGGATCTCTGCGATCTTGGGCGAGCCATACAGCTGGTGCGAATCGTTGTAGATCTTGACGATTGCTTTTTTTGTTTTTTCCCGTCGGACTTTTGTCTTGGATGGTTTTGATCTTAAATACTTGTAGTAGCCGGAAGGGCTCTTCTCCAATATAGCCAGTATACCCGCTATCGATGCTTTGGGATGTTTCTCTTTGTATTCCTGGACCGATCGATAGAGGAGACGAGCCGTTACTTGCCGAGTATACTGATTGCTTTTTTTAATACATTGAGCGCGTCCTGGGTATCTCTGAGCTGCTTTTTAAGATGGGCGATCTCTTTGGCTTCATCGCTGGCATAGTTGCCGGATCCTCTTACGACGACTTGATCGTCATGCTCTTTATAGCTTTTTACCCATCCTCCAATTGTTGTGTCATGGACTCCGAACTGTTGCGCGATCTGGGTGTAGGCAAGGTCTGGATGATCGAGCACGTATTGGATCACCTGTTCCTTAAATTCTTTGTCATATTGCTTTGCCATTTTTCATTCCTCCTCATTCTGGAATTCAAATTGTTCTTCTTATGACATTCTACCACTTGCGTTTTCAGATGTTTATTGTGCACACATCCTATACTAAACCCATTGCACCGGATTTCCATCAATTCTAGCAGATCGCTTCGTTCTGTTTCGCTTGTGGATCTTAATAGAAATTCATCCAGGATGACAAAATCGTATTTTCCCAGTTTCTTCAGGTATTCATTATATTTCCCTTGGATCCGCATTTCTTCGAATTTGGAGAACAGTTCTGGCAGGCGAATGTACAATACCGTTTTTCGATCTCTGCATGCGTGAACACCCAATGCGTTTGACAGCCAGGTCTTTCCGCATCCGGAGGCGCCGACAAAGATCACGTTCAATCCTTTTTCGAGATATTTGTTCGTTGCCAGTTCTTCCATTTGAGATCGATCCAATTTTCTTTCCGGATCATAGTTGATGGATTCCATGCTGGCCGAAGAATCATAAAAATGAGCGTTTTCTATATTTATTTCTTTTACTACTTTATATAACAGGATATTA
Organism: Dubosiella newyorkensis; assembly: GCF_001945605.1. Lineage (GTDB taxonomy): Bacteria > Bacillota_I > Bacilli_A > Erysipelotrichales > Erysipelotrichaceae > Dubosiella > Dubosiella newyorkensis. The sequence continues at coordinate 87,701 of NZ_MPKA01000062.1, read as the reverse complement.
TGTACATAATGTTATTATGTAGGCCGCACCCAATATAAGAAATAAAGTTTTAAAGTTATCGGAATTAGCTTGTTTATTAATTTTATCATACTCATATAGCTTTTCCTTTGTTGATAAATCTGGATCATTTTCAATTAATTTCTTTTTTATTTCTAAAGTATCTTGGGTATTTTTGATATTAGATTGAAAAGCATCAGTAATCATAGTAAGAGCTACGGAGTTAAAAGTACTAGGTTCACTATAGATTGTTGCAGTTACACCTGAATCATTTATTGTGTTCATATATACCTCCTTTGTTTCTGCGAGTTTTACTTTTACGGCATCATCTTAACAAACATTCTGATCTATGACAATATAAAAATAATGAAATATTAAATATATAAAAATATGAAAATTAAAGGAGAATTTATATTATGAATGATATATTAAACGAAAAAGCCAAAATATGGACAACGAGGTTAAAACTCTTAATGAAGAAAAAGGGATATACTCAGGAATCATTTTTAAAAGAATATAAAGAAAAATATGGGAATTGCACACAAGCTAATGTAAGTCGTTGGTTACGAGTGCGAAAGCCAGATAAGGAAGGTATAAATAACGATATTGGATTTCCAAAATATGAAACTATGGTGAAGATTGCGGATATGTTTGGCGTTTCCGTTGGTTATTTAACAGGAGAAACAAATTTCGAAACGTTTCAATTAGAACAAGCTTGCCAGCTTCTAGGAATAGATGAAAAAACAGCGAAAGAGATAAAAAGTATTTCCTCTGGTGAAATAGGAATATTCTCAAAATATAAAAAATCTGAATTGGCAAAAACATTAAAATTTTTAATAACTTCAAATTGCTTTCATGAGTTTATTTTATCGTTACAAGAACAAGCGGAAAATATTTTTCTAAAGGAGCATCGGACTTTAGAATTAGACAGATTGAAAAGTAGTATAGATAAAGAAACTTTCGAGCAGGCTTTAAAATATACTATTGGTACAGATGATCAATATGGCTCAATAGACGATTTTAAAGAAAATGGTATAGAACCTATAGAAAATCTAGTACAAGTGATGAAACTAGTCAATAAAGCAATTGACCATGATTTTGGAGATCAAGATTTTTATGATTTTAAAGTAAAAGTAACTGAATATGAGTTACAAAAAATATATTTTCGATTGATTGACGAAGTTCTTTTGGAAGAACACTTGCTAGAAATGGTTTGTAAATCTTATAAAAGCGATATGAAGAAATAATTTAGAGAAAGAGGAAATATTAAAATGCTTAAATTAAATGAAATAAGCAAGAGAATTACTGGGCTTTCTGTAGAGGAAATTAATTCTCTTCCAATAGAAGAGAAAATGAATCAAAAAGAAGGTAAAAATGATAGAAGAGATCCTTTTTTAGCATTGAATCGTATTACGACTATACAGGAAGTTGATCAAAGATTGTCGCAATTAATTGGAAATTCATATGCAAAGAAATAAGGAATAAAACTTCAACTTTATTGATTCGTGATTTAAATGTTTTGATTTATTCTAAGTCTTGAGAGATTTCTACTGTTTCTAGAACCTTGAAAAGAGAGGAATGTTTGAATATAATAATAAAATTATACTAAAATCAACTTGAAAAGAGGAATCAATTATGGCAGCATCGAGTTTTGATGAAAGATTTGTTTTGAAGAATTTTGAAGATACCAAACGAATTCAAAAAATTATGAACACTCTTGCTGAACGAATTCCAAATCCTTATCCTGTACGCACGAATAGCGACTTCAAGAGATCGATGGAAAGGATTTAAAAGTGCTGGAAAACAAAGTAGAAATAGAGTTAGCCCTCTTATTGTTGTTGAGAGGCGAGCATTCTACGGAAGAATTATCGGATACATTCTCATCGTTTGCGTGTAGAGATGAAATCATCAAATTTTTTTTTGATGAAATGATGATTGAGTCTGAAAAAGCTAACAAATTGAGGACGCTTAACTTTTCAGATCAAAATGAAGCAAAATTGATTCTATCTGAAATAGTGTCAAAAGATGAAAGAGTAAAAGATATGAAATCCTTATTTGGAGCGTTTCCTAATATTTATGGAGAAGAGGCTCTGCAAGAAAGACTTATGAAATTATGAAGGTCTTAGATGACACGAATATAATACTAGATGCGATTTTGGAAAGAGAATTAGACTGTTCTTATATTTATCAGCGATCAAAAAAGTGGTGGTAAAAGATGGCGGTAAAAAAAGTGTTGGTAAAAAGTGTTGGTAAAAGAATCATGAACATTCACGCACAAAAATGAAAGAATGAACAAAAGGGAATGAAGGAAAAGATCATTCCAACGCGTCCATGGTCCAAACGACTGAAAAACAAACCACATAGATCGAACTAGATAAACAATCATCACCAACTGAATTAAAACTGAACGTACTATCAAAATATATTGGTAAAATGTATTATATTGTTTCATACATTTGATTCATTTTAGAATCAAAAAAGCCACCTAAAAGGTTAGATTTGAAGAAAAAAACGAATTAAAAATCCAAATAGGATCCATAAATCGTTTTAGAAAAATAAACCAAGACGATGCCATATTTGGCATCTTTTTTTACGCTAATTTATAAAAAAATATGATCCAAATTTCTTCTTAAATCGCTCCATATTCGCAAAAAATTCAATAAAAAATCGAGAAGATATGTCCGAATAAGTCATTTTACAGGAAAGAATGGTAATTGTTACATCATTACTATGTTTAGAGTAGAACTTTTATTGAAAACGCATACAATGAAAATGAACAAAGAACTCGATTCGTAGATCGTGTGTTTTGAATAAGAAGTTTGATGAGAAAGGGAAGAGAATCAATCAAATGGATACGTTCGCGAAACACCGGTCTAGCTGTTTCGCCTTTTTAAATACTTATCGAAACAGATGACGAAGAAGTCGTTCGATGTGGATTTTTGCTTTACCTCTCAGTTGAATAAGCATCACCCTCGGAACGACAGCGTCTTTCCGAGTTTTTTTTATGAAAGGAAATTTTATGAATCACCCATCCTATTCATGTCTTGCCAGCAAGATCAAGACCTCGATCATTTGGATCGTGGTGATTTTGCTTCAAACCTACACCCTCTTTTCGCCCCTACAAACATACGCAGAAGAGAACTCCCTTCATCCTTTAGATGGCCATATCAACACGATCTCTTGGGAAGTCGAACGCCAATACGACACCAACTTTGAACCACTAGACTCCCAACAACCCATTGAAATCAAACCCGAAAACACATACCGACTCACGATCGACTATGAACTGCCCGCCCAAACACTCAACACAAACAAAACCCAATGCCTATATACGCTTCCAAGCCAATTCCGGATAAACACCCAAAGAACAGGACCCATCAAATCTGGAAATACAGAAGTAGGAACGTATACGATCGATACTAACGGAAACATCACCCTTACTTATAATGACAATCTTATAACAGAAAACCAAACCAAAACTATTTACGGCTCTTTGAACTTCGAATTGAACGGAAGCGAAATCCAGCTCAGACAAGAAACAGAAACCGTCCCATTCACCGATACGATCAAACACCAACTGACCAAACCAAACACAAACCCAGACCCAGACCCAGAAACAGGAACACTCTACGTTCAAAAAGAAGGAGAAAAAATAAACGAAACGACCGCGCAATACACGATCCGCATCCAAGCCTACGAAAACACACAACCGATCACGATCGTAGACACACTCAAAGAAGGAAAAGCCAGCTACGACCAAACCTCCTTTACAATCAAAAAAGACAATGAAACCATCCAAGCCACGCCTACCTTCGAAAACAACACCTTTCAACTACAATTGCCCGCCCTTGAAACTAACCAAACATACACGATTACCTACAATGTTTTAAGCGACCCACTAAAAAACAACGAAACCAACCAAATCCAAAACTTAGTAGAAACCCAAAACGGAAATCAAACCATAAACGTCTATGGACCCGTCATCACCTTTACCCGCAACATCCTCGAAAAAACAGGAAAAAGAAACAACGACGGAACGATCACCTGGACCATCCAGCTCAACCAAGACAAAGAAAACTTGAAAGGATACACCCTCAAAGACCAATTCAACCAAGAAGAAAAAATAATACAAGCCAAAATCGAACCTGCCCTCGATGGACAAGACACGATCACGCTCCCACACACATTCGAACAAAACAACACCAACACCTACACAATCACCTATACGACCGATCCCGAAGTGCTCATCAACAACCAACAAACCCTAAACAAAGCCATCCTAGAAAAAGGAGAAGAAACGATCGAACAAGAAACAAGCGTCTACATCGAAGAAGCCCACACCTACAAACCCCTCAAAAAACAAGGAAACAAAATCACACTGACCAAAGACAACAACTATGAAACAGAATGGACTTTGACAATCAACCTTGACCAAGGATCGCTCGCAAAAAACTGGACCATCACCGACCAACTCGAAGGAGGAAGCAACACCCACTACACCAACCAACAAAAAGAAGCCCTCATCAAAGAAATACAAACCAAATTCAACACGACCAACAACCAACCAACCACAAACGGCTTTACAAGCGAACAACTCACCTTCGAATGGACCGACATCGACGAAAGAGGACAAACCAAAAGTTTTAAAATCACAGGAAAACAACCCCTCCCCAAAGGAACGAAAATCGACATCCAATACACCAACATAACCCAAGTAGAAAACGAAGCGACCCTCTCCAACAAAGCCAAAATCACCGACCGCCACCAAGAACAAAAGAGCGACCCCCGCTTTTTTGGACAACCGCTCATACCCACACTCGAACTCCCCGTATTATCCACCTATTCGCAAGAAGCGATGGACCAATACCCATGCCTATACGCGAGCGATGAAGACCATCTTGTGATTTGCGCCCACAATGCCGACAGCCATTTTGGACGCATTCAACAACTAGGATTTGGCGATCCGATCACGATTCAAACCACAACCTCCTCCTACCAATACAAAATCGAGAAAGTCGAAATCCTAGAGCCTAGTGAAGTCGACCGAATGGTCGACTCCGAATATGGGCTGACCTTATTTACCTGCACGCCTTATGGAGTCCATCGAGTCGCCGTACGAGCTAGACTCGTTTCCTAAAACACCTCAAAAGAGAAGTCTGCACGAACCACTCCCGCAAGACTTCTCTTTTCTTTTGTCAAAAAGTAACTCGTATTATAAAATGAAGATAGAAAAGGGGATCGCGTTATGGCTCGTATTGCTGCAGAATTTTTACAAATCATCAAAGATTTTTCGTTGTTCGACGACGTCTATATGAATTGTTTTTTTAAAGATTTTCCTGAAGGGATCCAGTTTATTTTGAGAAAGATCCTCGACCGATCCGATCTTGTTGTCAAAAGCGTTCATATTCAAGATGTGATGGTGAGCATGACTTCCAAAACATCTCGGCTCGATGTTTTCGCGGAAGATGGAGAAGGAAATCAATACGATGTGGAATTCCAGTTTCTTCCTAACGAGAATATCCCAAAAAGAGGACGATACTATTTAGGAAACATCGATCAAAACATGATCCGAAGAGGCGAAGAGTATGATACGCTGCATGAAGCGTATGTGATCTTTATTTGCGCAGGCGATCCGATCAAAAAACATAAGCCGATGTATCACTATACGATGAAAGACGAAGATGGAAACGAGCTGAATGATGGACAGCATCTACTCATTCTCAATGCCGATTATGAAGGAGATTGGAGATTGAAAGACCTCATGAACGATATCAAAGCATCCGATCCGGAAACGATGAAGTATGAAGTGCTGAAAGAAAGAGCGGAATATCTAAAAGAAGAGGAGGAAGGAAATATGCAGTTGAACATGAATCTTCAGAACTTGATGATGAAAGCAGAGAATAAAGGAATAGAAAAAGGAAGAGAAGAAGAAAAAACAAACATGATCTTTCATATGCTGAAAGAAAAATTCGATGTCAAAACGATCATGCGCGCATTGAATGTATCTGAAGAAACCATAAACAAAATCAAAGCGACGATGAAATAAGAAAAAAAGAGAAGTCCGATCTTGACCGATTTAGAAAGGCTTCTCTTTATTGTATGAACAATAAAGTATGTAATACAGAAATAAAGTGTAGGAGGAAAACAAGGTGCAGGTGAATGCAAAACTTCAGAACTTGATGATGAAAGCAGAGAATAAAGGAATAGAAAAAGGAATAGAAAAAGGAAGAGAAGAAGGAAGAGAAGAAGAAAAAATAAACATGATCTTTCATATGCTGAAAGAAAAATTCGATGCCAAAACGATCATGCGCGCATTGAATGTATCTGAAGAAACCATAAACAAAATCAAAGCGACAATGCAATGAAAATTGAAAAACCAATCCCTTTTTGACATTTATGTAGTGAAATGAAAGACTTTTCAATCCTTTTCTTTATCTTTTTCTTTTAAGCATGGTACTATTTAAAAAAGGAGTAATACTATGTTAGAAGTAGGAACCAAAGCCCCAGACTTTACATTACAAGACCAAGACGGAAAGGACGTATCCCTTTCCGATTTCAAAGGGAAAAAAGTCATCTTATATTTTTATCCCAAAGACAACACGAGCGGATGCACCAAGCAAGCATGCGCCTTCAAAGAACTCTATCCAGACTTCATGGAAAAAGACGCCATCGTTTTAGGTGTCTCGAAAGACTCGGTCGCGTCTCATAAAAAATTCCAAGAAAAATATCAGCTGCCTTTCGAACTCTTATCCGATCCCGAGCATAAAGTCATCGAGCAATACGACGTATGGAAAGAAAAGAGCATGTATGGCAAAAAATATATCGGAATCGTGCGAAGCACGTATTTGATCGATGAAGAAGGGAATATCGAAAAAGCGCTCGAAAAAGTAAAACCCCAACAAAATCCAGAACAAATGCTCAAACTTGTGGAGGATCTCTAATGCCAAAAATCATCACTATCTCTAGAGAATTTGGAAGCGGAGGAAGAGAAATCGGAAAACGATTGTCCGAAGAGCTGGATTTCGCCTATTACGACCAAGAAATCATCAAAGAAATCTGCAAACAAACAGGCATGAATGAAAACTTCGTCAACGAAGTCTCCGAACGAGCTATCACGCTTGTCGCCAATCAATTCGGCCATACATTCTACAATCAGCAACAAATCGACATCCTTGTCTCGCAACAAAAGATCATTCAAGAACTCGCCAAAAAAGGCGACTGCGTCATCGTAGGCCATGGATGCGCCGAAATCTTGGCCGACCAACACCCATTCTCGATCTTTGTCTACGCGAGCATGGAAGCCAAAGTCAAACGATGCCGCCTCAAAGGACCGGAAGAAGAAAAACTCACCGATAAGGAACTCGTCCGTAAGATCAAAGACGTCGACAAAAACCGCAAAAAGATCCATGAAATGATCGCGCCCACCAAATGGGGAGAAAAAGAAAATTACGACCTTTGTCTCAACACGACCCATATCGAAATCAAAGAAGTCATTCCTGGCCTCGCCAAATATATCCAAGAATGCCTCTAAACACAAAAGAAAGGACATCCGAGATCAAACACTCGAATGTCCTTTTCCTTTACGCGGTAAATGAATTGTATTCTCCTACATACCGAGAAGAACCAAATCCAAGAACGATCGTAAAAATGAATGGGAAAAAATATAAACCAAGCGCGAACCAGATCCCATGTCCAAAACATCCGCTGACACGAAACGCCAAGTTGCATGCAATCAAAAGCTGCACGAAATTGATGATCCACGAAGCGTAATACATGAACCCGACAGAATCTCCAAACGAAGCGTACGTGAACCAAGCCCCCACGATCGCCAAACCAATCCAAACCCAAAAATACATCGTCTGCCAAGCAAATTTGAAGACAATATACATATTATAGATCGGAATGATCGCCTTCCATCCAGCTTCGCCCGCCTTCTCGAACATCTTCCAAGCGCCGATCACGACGAGCAAATACCAAACGATACCTAATATCCAATACATTGAATTGACCATGATAATGACCTCCTTAATATAATTCAATAGTAGGGTGCCAAAATAAGGAAGTCTATCTAGATGCTTCCAAGAAAAGAAGCGTTCGTACCATATCGAAAAACGATCGAACTGTGGTATAGTTAAGGAGAATAACGACCTAAATAAGGGATGGAGGTTATACTTATGATTAAAAGAATTGGTATCTTGACATCCGGAGGCGATTCCCCAGGCATGAACGCCGCCATTCGCGCTGTCACACGCGTCGGCCTCAACGCTGGACTTGAAGTCTTTGGTATTTATAATGGATACAAAGGCATGGTCGAAGGCTATATCGAACCATTGACAAGCGAAGATGTCAGCGAGATCGTCAATCGAGGCGGAACGATTTTAGGATCGGCCAGACTTCCTGAATTTAAAGATATCGAAGTCCGCCAAAAAGCGATCCGCCAGCTGCAAAAGCGCGGCATTGAAGCGGTAGTCGTCATCGGAGGAGATGGCTCCTATCGAGGCGCTCTTTCGCTTACCGAAATGGGCATCAACTGCATCGGCCTTCCAGGCACGATCGATAACGACATTACCTGCACCGATTTTACGATCGGCTTTCAAACCGCGTTAGAGACGATCGTCGATGCGATCGATAAGCTCAGGGACACATCGAATTCGCACCACCGCTGCTCGATCGTCGAAGTAATGGGAAACCGATGCGGAGACCTCGCCTTATGGGCAGGCATCGCTTGCGGCGCTGAAATCGTCGTCACCAGCGAAACCGGATTTGACGAAAACGAAATTTTGGACCGTCTTAGAGACTTAGATTTGATTCGCAAGAAAAAACATGCCATTATCGTCATGAGCGAGAAGATCACCGACGTACATCAATTCGCCAAGAAGATCTCCTTGAACACCGGCTTCTCCGGAAGAGCGACCGTCCTCGGCCATATCCAACGAGGAGGCTCCCCATGTCCTTTCGACCGTATGCTCGCTTCTCAAATGGGTGAAAAAGCCGTCGATCTACTGATGCAAGGCATTGGCGGACAGTGTGTCGCGATCCGTGAAAATAAAATTGTGGCCTATCCGATCGAAGAAGCGCTCGTTATGCCAGCAATGTCAAGAAAACCATTGACAAATCTGTTTGAACGATTAGGATAAAATAGGCTTAAGTTTTTAGGAAGGTATATTTGAAGAAAGGATGTATATGGAAAAAAAGACAAAAATCGTTTGTACATTAGGGCCAGCGAGCGAAAACCATGATACGCTCGTACAGCTTGTCAAAGAAGGAATGAACATCGCGCGATTAAACTTCTCTCATGGAAACTATGAAGAACAAGGGAACCGGATCAAGCTCATCCGCCAAGTCTCGAAAGAACTGCAAACACCGATCGGCATTCTCTTAGATACAAAAGGACCAGAAATTCGTTTAGGCGATTTCAAAGATGGCGGCGTTGATTTTGTTGAAGGCGACACAGTCACGATCGTCCCGGAAGAAGTGGAAGGAACGAAAGAAAAATTCACCCTTCGCTGCCCAGAAGTGTTCAACGACGTAAAACCTGGCGACTATATTTTAATGGACGATGGAAAAATGCGTGTCAACATCACAGAAGTCGAAACAGGCAAGAAGATCGTCGGAACCGTGGCCAACCCACATTTTTTGAAGAGCCGCAAAGGATGCAATTTGCCAGGCATTATTTTAAGTATGCCATTCATCTCCGAAAAAGATGAAGCCGATATCCGCTTTGGCGCTCAAAACGATGTCGATTATATCGCCGCAAGCTTTGTTCGTCGCAGAGAAGATGTCCTCGCGATCCGCAAGATCTTGATCGATGAGAACCGCGACAACATCCAAATCATTCCGAAGATCGAAAACCAAGAAGGCTTCGACAACCTCCGCGATATTTTGGAAGTCAGCGACGGAGTCATGGTCGCTCGTGGAGATCTAGGTGTCAACGTGTCTCTTGAATATGTGCCGATCTATCAAAAACAAATGATCAAGATCGCCAACGAAATGGGAAAACCAGTCATCACAGCGACTCATATGCTAGAAAGCATGCAAGAAAATCCACGCCCTACGCGCGCAGAAGCAAGCGACGTCGCCAACGCCATCATGGATGGAACAGATGCCATCATGTGTTCAGGCGAAACAGCAGCCGGCCACTATCCAGTCGAAGCTGTACATACGATGACTAAGATCGCCTACGCGATCGAGCCGATGATCCCATATAAACAACGTTTGAAATCGGGAATCAAATCGAGCCGCCGCACGATGAACGACGCGATCGCGATCTCGGTAGCCGATACATCGCTAGCGATCGATGTCAAATGTATCGTGGCGTTCACGCAATCGGGAAATACAGCCCGACGTTTGGCGAAATTCCGTCCAGAAGCGCCAATCATCGCTGTATGTTTTGACCGCGCTACACAACGCGCGATCTTGCCAGTCTTTGGAGTCGTTCCATACTTTTCTTCAACGCAAAACACGCAAGAAAACGATGTCAACTTAGCGCGTACGATCGCACAAGTTCATGGCTTCAACAAAGGCGACTATATTATCGTCGTAGCCGGCTATCCAGTAGGATCTGGCAACACGAACATGATGAAAATCGTACAAATCTAATTTGTCTAGACCAAACCTCCGCTTGGAGGTTTTATTTTTGCTTTTTAATGATACAATGAAGAAAAAGCGAGGAAGAAACTATGCAAACGAATATTAGTGTCGATTTAGGCGGAACCAACGTCCGCTGCGCGCTCGTCGACGAAAACGGAACGATTCTCTCCATAGTAAAAGGATCCTCAAATCCAGAAAAAGGAGCGCAAGCGATCGTCGACAAGATCGAAAGCTTGATCAAGCAACTAGACAATTATGAACAAGCCAACGCGATCGGAATCGTCGTCCCAGGCTTGATCGATCAAGAAAAAGGCATCATTACCGCCGCCAACAACTTACCAAAACTTATCGATTATCCATTAAAAAAACAACTCGAACAAGATCTAGGCAAACCCGTCATCCTAGCCAACGACGTGAAAGCGGCCGCCTATGGAGAAGCGATCTCTGGCGCAGGAAAAGAACACGCGATCGTCTACTACATCTCTATCTCGACTGGAATTGGAGGAGCCGCCGTCATTGACCAAAAATTATTGAGCGGATTCCACGGCTTTGCCGGAGAAGTTGGCAATGTGATCGTCGACCCGCATTATGAAGCGATCGGCATCATGAATGCAGGAGCCGCCGAAGCCTTGGGAAGCGGGACAGCCATCATAAGAATTGGAAAAGAAAAGCTTGGCCAACAAATCGAGCATGCCGGAAACGTATTCGATCTAGCCAAGCAAAACCAAAAAGAAGCCCAAGAAATCGTTGAGCAAATGACAGACCATCTCTCGACCTTATTGTCGACCATCGCCCTTGTGATCGATCCAAGCATCATCATCCTAGGAGGAGGTGTCATGAAAGGAAAAGACGTCTTCCTAGAAGCGTTGGATCAAAAGTTCCACGCCAAGATCTTCGATGCGATGCGCGATATCCGCATAGAAGAAGCACAGCTCGAAGAACCAGGCATTGTTGGAGCCGCCATGCTCGCCCAACAAAGCGTGAGCCACTAAAAAGACCAAGACCAAAATTGGTCTTTTTTTAAGCCAAATTGGTCTAAAAATCAAATGAGTTGCCTTCCGTAAAAAACGTGTTTCAATGAAGATACCATTAAAAAACCACAATTATCCTACGCTTTTCCAAAAAATAAAATATACAACGAAAAAATGGCACAAATATGGAAAAGGTGTTGACAAGAAAGCGTTTACACAGTATAACAGTGGTATAGACCAAGAACGAACTTGGCAGAAAGGAATTATCTTACTATGAATGGTTTTTTGAATTGGATGGAAGAACACTTCATGCCAGTCGCCGCTCGCATCGGTAACCAAAAACACTTAGTGGCGATCCGTGATGCGTTCATCTCGATCATGCCAATTACGATGGTGGGTAGTATCGCCGTCTTATTGAACGTATTCTTCCGTGACCTTCCAAACTCCTGGTTTGGAGACGGGAACTCTTTTGTACAAGCGATGACACCACTGATCAATGTGAACGGAAACGTTTACTTTGGATCGATCGTGATCTTGTCTCTTGCTTTCTCTTTCGCGCTAGGGTATCAAATCGCTAAAACATATAATGTGAACCCGATTGCCGGAGGCGTTATCGCTTTCTCGGCTGTTGTGACTTGCATGAACCAAAGCGCCGCTTTTGATTTCACGCTCGCAAACGTGAGCGCGTCCGATCTTTCCGCTCTTCAAGCTTTAGGCGTTGACGCGGTAGCGAATGGAGACGCTGTCAATATCGCCGTATCTGGATGGGGATATATGGGAAGCGCCTATACGGGAGCTGGTGGATTGTTCACCGCTTTGATCGTAGGTCTTCTATCCAGCATGATCTATGTAAAACTCATGCTCGCCAATATCACGATCAAAATGCCTGAAAACGTGCCTCCAGCAGTTGGTAACGCGTTTGCGGCTATCATTCCAGGATGTATCGCGATTTATGTGTTTGGTATCGTGACTCAATGCTGCGTGGCATTTGCCGGCATGTATCCAAACGAGTTGATCCAAAAATTCGTCCAAGCGCCTTTGATGGGACTTTCACAAAATATGTTCAGCGCGATCTTAGTATCGTTCTTGGTTCAATTGCTGTGGTTCTTTGGTCTGCATGGATCCAACGTCATGGCGCCATTTATCGAAGGTGTCTACACGCCAGCGCTTCTTGAAAACTTAGCTTACTTTGAAGAACATCGTACAACTGGCGGAATGCCATATATCTGGACTCGTGGTTCGTTGGACGCTTACGCTCAAATGGGTGGTTCTGGTGTGACTCTTGGTCTATTGATCGCCATCTTGATCTTCTCGAAACGGAAAGATATACGTGAAGTTGGTAAATTGGCCGCTCCAATGGGTGTCTTCAACATCAACGAACCAATCATCTTCGGTCTGCCAATCGTATTGAATCCAATCTACTTGATTCCTTGGTTGATCGTACCTCCAGTATGTACATTGGTCGCTTACTTGTTCACTGCCAGCGGAATGATCCCTCCAGTTTATGTACAAGTGCCTTGGGTAATGCCAGTTGGTATCTATGCCTTCTTAGCAACAGGCGGAAGCTTCATGGCCGCTCTAGTCGCTTTATTGAACTTGGCGATCTCCTTTGGAATTTGGACACCGTTTGTCCTTCTAGCCAACCGCATGCAGGAAGTTGAGTAATAAGACATGCATCAGTAAAGGAAGGGAATTCCCTTTCTTTTTTTAGAAAGGATAAGTATGAACAAATGGGGCTCATGGGAGCTGTTCATCATATCGATCGGACTGCTCTTTATCGTATCTTCGCCAATGTATGACAAACCAATCATCATTGTGATCGAAGGACTCTGCATCATCTTGATCGGAATCATTTTGTTCCGAAATAAAAACAGTAAAAAAAAGAATCAAAACACCACAAAAACAAGGAGAAATAAAAAATGAGAAGATTAGGAATTTCGATTTATCCCGAACACGCCAGTTTGGAAGAAAACAAAAAATACATCGAACAAGCAGCCAAGTATGGATTCAAACGCATCTTTACTTGCTTGTTGTCGGTCGATAAACCAAAAGAAGAGATCAAAGAAGAATTCAAAGAGCTCATCGACTTCGCCCACCAAAACGGAATGGAAGTCATCATGGATGTCGCTCCTTATGTCTTCGAACGTCTAGGCATCAGTTATGACGATCTTTCGTTCTTTTCAGAAATCGATGCCGATGGTATCCGGCTCGACGAAGGATTCGATGGCCACAAAGAAGCGCTCATGACCTATAATCCAAATCACTTAAAGATCGAATTCAACGCTTCTGTCGACAATAAAGCCATCGACAACATCATGAGCTATAAACCAAATACCGACTATGTCCTCACATGTCATAACTTTTATCCACAACGCTATTCGGGATTAAGCTACAAGACATTTGAAAAAACATCCAAACAGATCCGCAAGCACAACTTGCCGATCGCCGCTTTTGTCTCTAGCCAGCAGCCAAACACCTTTGGTCCATGGAACGTCTATGAAGGTTTGTGCACTTTGGAAATGCACCGCGACCTGCCGATCGATCTGCAAGCCCGTCACTTATTCGCGACAGGCCTAGTCGACGACGTATTGATCGCCAACTGTTTCGCTTCGGAAGAAGAAATGACCGAACTGGCCAAGATCGAGCCGGGCAAGCTGACATTCAAGGTCGATCTAGAAGGCGAACTTGCGCCAGCGGAAGAAAAGATCCTTTATGAGCATCTGCATTTTGTGCGTGGGGATATGAACGAATACGCGGCGCGTTCTACGATGCCACGCATCACATTCAAAGATGCTTCGATCCCTCCTCGAAACACGCGCGATCTTAAACGAGGAGATATCGTCATCGTAAATGACAATTATGACAGATATAAAGGAGAGCTTCACGTTATCTTGAAAGATATGCCAAATGATGGTAAAAAGAATGTTGTCGGCCACTTACCAGAACAAGAAATGATCTTGCTCGAATACTTGGATCCGTGGAAAACATTTGGATTCATGAAATAGTAAGTAAAAAAGAAAGGGTGGAACAAGATGGCTAAACCAGTCTACCAGCAAGTGAAAACGGAACTTCTGGATTTAATTTCCCAACAAGAAAGCAATACCGCTATTCCATCCGAACGCGCACTTTCTCAAAAATTCAACGTATCGAGAATGACGCTTCGAAAAGCGATCAATGAACTTGTCGATGAAGGTGTCTTATATCGGGATACCACGCGCGGCACCTTTGTTTCGGAAAAAGGATTGATCAAAAAGAACTCGCTCCGCCCAAGTCACTATTCAAGGCACTTGTTGTATATGACGCGAAGAGTTTTTAAAGATATCGCGCCTATTTTAGAAATTCCGGTTTATGAAGATCTTCTGCGGATCGTGTCCAAACACAATAAAGATGAGCGCGTGGCTTATATCGATGAGATCTATGTATCCAAACGACGCTATATGGACGATTACCAAGATATCGACCATGTGTTTGAAGCGATCGAATCTAAAGATGAATTTCATATCCATCAAACGTTTTACCCCATCCTAGTTCCAGTACAATTCGCCAATTTAATGGAAATCGCTCTGGATCGTCCGATCATCATGGTCGAATCGCTCTACCGCACAAAAAAAGGAGAACCGATCTTTTTGACAAAAACGTTTTATAATCCCGAAGTCGAAACGATCGAGATTTCCAATTGAAGTCAACTATGTTATGATTAACACATTCGAATAAAGGGAGGAACTAGAATGATAGAAGTCAATCTCGAAATGGAAGTGAGCGCCAAAGAACTCTTTGATGTGATCGTGCCTTCTGTTATTTATGATATCAAGCAGGCGACCGGAAAATCCGTCAATGTTTCCGCGTTACATGATAATTATACGTATAAGAAAAAATTAAAATCGAAGATGGGGAAAGACGCGAGCGTACGTGTCACGATCACGCGATTCACGTATCCTACGATCTATGAAGCGGAATTCGATTCTGGCGCCGGAAAAAACAGGATGCGCTATGAAGTCGAAGAGCTCGATAACGGAAATATCGGCTTGTCGTATATGGAAGATTTTGAAGGGCAAGGAAAAATGGCAGCCATGAATGGATGGCTTGTCGGCTTGGTCTACAATCATAAAGCGAAAAAAGATATTAAAAAACGTCTTCGCGCCATGGAACGTTCCATCATCGAAAACCGTGAATCCGATTCAGAAAACCAAGAAGAAGCCGAAAACTAAACGGCTTCTTTTTTAAGCATCAACCCAAAGATTTCCCAAAATTTGAGTACAATATAGAGTAAAGAAGGTGAAACGATGAGCAGAACTTTCAGCCGTATGCTGCACCAGACATTTTTGGTCCTTTCGCCATTCGGAAGCTCGCTATTATTCTGTTTGCTCCAAAATGAATCCACATTGATGAGTCATGGACTTTCTTTGCCCTTCCAAGGCGGATCGGCGCCACTTGTTTATGGTTTTTTTGGAGTCTGCTTGATCTTTTGGTCTAGGGTCTATGACATACAACCTAATAAGCGGATGGGATGGGGCATTGTGATCGCTATGACTCTCTTATTTTTGGCTTGCGCCGCCAATCCGAGCGTGCTCCCGAATATTCTACCGGCGTTTTTGATCTGGATCGGCGCGATGAGCATGACGATCATTCTCGATTAAAAAGTGAACCGATCTTTTAGGATACGTACAAAAAAGGGTTCGCTTGAGCAGGATCTTGGAAAGGAATTGAAATTAAGTTCCTTTCTTTTTTTTGTGCTCATTCATTTTACCATACCGAATTGAGGAAGATGAAGTTTATGAGTCGAAAGCGAAACAAACGGATTGAATTTTGTCAAAGTCTTTCTTCAATCGATGCATGGAGATCTGTGAAAACAGATTTCTTTTCGAATAATAAGGAAAGCGAGGATCGGTCGATCCTCGTTTTAATATATTTATTTATAAAATAGATCGCTATGAGATCCGGTACGGGTGAGAGTCAGTACGAGAAGTTCATTTTCGATACGATAGATTAATAACCAGTCTGGTTGGATATGACATTCTCGATAATGTATCCAGTCACCAGATAAATCATGATCTCGATATTTTTCGGGCAATGTTTCGCCGTTTGCAAGGAAGTCTACGACCTTTTCTAGCAGTTCGATTTTCTGACCACGTTTGATGGCACGTTTGAAATCTTTCTTGAATGCGGTCGTGTATTTAATAGTAAGTTTGGTTTTTCTCATTTTTTCAGTTCGGCAAACAGTTCATCGAGATCATTATATCCTTTGATGGAGGGGTCGTTTGCGATCCTTTCTGCTTCCATTAACGCAGCAATCGTTTCCTTATTAGGTTGTTCGAGTTTTATTTCAAACGGAATTCCTCCTTCGCGAAGCGATTGACGAACAAAAATGTTGAATGCAGTAGATAAATTCATACCAAGCTCAGCAAACAAAGCCTCAGCTTGTACTTTCAGCTTTGTATCCATACGGATACTGATATTTGTAGTATTTGCAGGCATATGATCAATCTCCTTATCTTTCAATCACACTATATATGATTTGCACGAAAAAATCATTGTTTTGCACGAAAAAATTCAAATAATCCAAAATAGAAGTAGATTACAACCAAAAATCAGCGTTATTTTTTTTCGCTGATTTTTGCTTTAATCATAAATGTTGAATTTTTTTAAGAAAAAGCTGTTCTGCAGCACCAATCGCAGATGCTACATGTTTTATTTTCGCGGTTTTAAGATAATCGGCTTTTTGATCGAAACGATCATACGGCTTTGTTTTCTCTTTCAGCTTTTCCAGATCATGATCGATATATTCGCTTAACGGTCCGCCGATTAAAATTTCCGTATCAAAAGCCATGCGCAAGTTGGAACATAAGAGAGCCAATGAATTCAGATACGTATTCCATGCCTCGGCTTCTTCGGTATTTTCTAAAAACGCTTTATCCATAAAGGAGGCCAGCGGCACATTCTGATCATTCATCAACGCAGTAAGCGAAAAATACGCATCGACACACATACGAGACCGGGAGCGATTGGCTGTGCGATTTGCGGGAAATAGAAAGAAATCTAATTCATCTTTACAAGCGCAATGAGAGGATCATTGCGCTTTTTTGTGTGAAAATAAAAATTATATTGAAAAAACAAAATTCGTTTCCATATAATAGCACTATGAAAAAAGAACAATTTGATCGAAAATCAACAGATCGAATTTTCGGACGTTTTCTGCAGGTTCATAGAAAAGAAGAAGGATGGAGCATGGAAAATGTCGGATCTCATCTGCATATGTCGTATTCGACCGTTCGTCGCATAGAAAACGGGGAACTGCTTCCTGATCACGAACAAAGAAATCAGATCGCACAGCTGTTCGGATATGAAAAATTTCTCAACCAGTTCGACTGGGATCAATGGAAAGAAGAACTTATGGAACTACGACATTTGCATGTGCATGATCCTGCGGCGATGCTAGAAAGACTGGATGCTTTTTTAACACGCAATGAACTTCATGCTTCTTATTTCTTTGCGGTATTCGAACTGCTCAAGCTCTATCGTCTTGTTTACGAAACACCAGTTCAAAAAATGATGTGGGATAAAGAAAAACGAAAGAAGATCTTCCATGAGATCGAACGGATCGAAACACTGCAGGATCTGTTTTCCGATATCCATCAAAGCTTGTACGAGGAACTGATCGGGGTGGCAAACTATGAAAGCCGGCACTTTGAGATCGCCTGTTATCATTTGGAAAAAGCGATACGCTATGATGAAACATCCTATATCGCATGCTCTCGCCTGATCGACCTGTATATGATCACGGGATATGATGGCATTGCCCGACAGTTGATCGATCGTGCAAAAGAACTTGTTTTCAAGGAAGCATCGGCTACACAGTTTTTGCAGATCGCTTTTCTTGAAACGATCCTGCAGGCAAGAAACGGCGGATACGAACAAGCGCGAAATCAGTTTTTGCGCATACAAAAAGAAGCCGGACGTATAGGTTGTGATTTTCTGAGATCTGCTTGTCTTGAAGAGCTTGCCTGCGCGGCCAGCCTTGCGCAAGATCCGCTCAATACGATCGTTTACGCAAAACGCGCCATTGAACAAAATGGAAATCATATCGATCTTTCCATGTACTATCATCTTTTGCTTGCCTATTTTCGGATTGGGAATCTTTCTGCCTTGAAGGAATGGTGCAAAAAAGCGCCGACAAAACAGTGGTCGTCTTTGCGCTGGTTTGTCCAAGGCATCAAAGCATGGAGCTGTAATGATTACGAAATAGCTCGGGAAAGCTTCCATGTTTTGTATTCGGAAGCCATGCTGAACAAAGAAATGGACTGGGTGGATTTTTTTCTTTCGATCCGGATCGAATTGGAAGAATGTTTCGGTAAAACCGAAAACGCTCTTTTGCTTATAAAAGAACAAATGATTCTTCAGCAGAGAAAGCAAAAAACAAAAAGAGCATGGGATTGACGGAAAAATATTGAAAATTTCGATTGTCGCATCTATTTTGAATTTCCGATACAGTGAAAGCACAACAGAACTCGGAAAGGAACAAAGAGATGAAAACACTATACAAAAACAATCGAAAACTTTTCGCTCTCGTATTCAGCCTGATCCTTGTTTTTTCGATCCTTGAGCTTGGAAAAGCGTATTTAATGGGAGAGCTGCTCGGCCTGAACATGGAAACGAAAAAACTTGTTGGCTTGATCGTGCTGACAATCGTTTTCCTGCTCGTTTATACGCTGATAGATTCCGGAAAGCAGCTTGCGGTCAAGCGGCTCGAAAACAAGATACGTTACGATTTGCAGCAGCGTTGCGTTCGCACTATTCTTCAGGAAGATCCGGCCTCTTTTTTTCGCAAGGATTCTAGTACGCTGATCAACGATCTGACAAATAAGATTAATGAAATCGTCGAGAAGTATATCCATTCCCAGATTCAGATGACAGCGCTTATTGTTTCTTTTGCTGCCGGAAGCATTTATATCGCAGCTCTGTGCTGGCCTATCTTGATCTTTTTGTATATTCTTGCCGGAATGGGTCTGCTTGGAAATCGCTTTTTCTTTGTTCCTTTGCAAAAACGGGAAAAAGCACTACTTGTTCAAAAAGAAAAATGGATCCAGACGATCAAGAATTTTTACGATAACTTCATGTTTATCAAAAATGAACATTATGAAAAGACGTACTTTGATTTGCTGCGATCAGGAAGCGAAAATCTTCATGAAACATACAATAAAGCAGATAGCCTTCTCATGGCCAGCGATGCGATTAATAATGGATTCGGCCAGTATATGTTTTTAGGAACGATCGGGATCGGCGCGCTCTTTGTTCATTTTCAAATGCTGACCATACCGCTTGTACTTGCCATCATGCAGGTCACCAATATGGTGGTCAATCCGCTCTTTCAGTTTGCCACATTCAGGAACCGTATCGAATCAAGCCGGTTCCTGATCGAAGACATGGAACAAATGATGAAAGAAATCAATGCTCATATCCAACATGAAACAACAAGCATTTCTCAATTGGATACAATTTCTTTCGAACACCTTGATTTCGCGTATTCGCCAGACCATTTGGTCTTGAAAGATATTGATCTGACATTTCGGCGAGGATGCAAATATCTGATTGTCGGAGAGAGCGGACAGGGGAAATCAACGTTATTGAAGCTCATGCTTAAGCAGATTCCATGCGCCAATGTTGTGGCCGACGGCATTCCGCTTTCCTCAATCACATATTCCTCATATTTTTCTCACATTGCCTACGTATCCCAGTCGTTTGCACTGTTTCCGGTATCCCTTAAGGAAAATATTGTCCTTGGTCGCCATATTAATGTAGAGGATGTGCTCGATCATGTCGGACTGCATGATCTCATTTCCAGAAAAGAAGAAGTGTTTGAAAACGATAGGACAGCATTAAGCGGAGGACAGATGCAGCGTATCATGCTGGCAAGAGCACTTGCTTCGGACAAGAACTGGCTCGTACTAGACGAAGCGTTTTCTGCCGTCGATGAAGCGACACGTAAGCGTCTGGAACGATCGATGCTAGAAGAAAAAGAGAAAACGATCATTACGATATCACATAAGACCGATGCGATCACGGCAGCCATGTACGATACAATCCTGCTGGTAGAAAACAGAACGGTCCGTCCGATTTCATTAGAAGAATACATTTCGCAACACGTGTAAAGATCCCTTGAGAAAGAAAGATCCCACCTCTTTAGCAGGAGGGATCTTTCAAAGTTGCCTGATCGTTCAGTATTGATTGAAATATTTGTCCGATCTCATTAGCGATTTTTCGATCGTGTAAGTATTGATCTGTATTAAGCATTGTCTTTTCTTTCGAAACATAGATCCCGAGAATTGTTTCGTCTTTGAGGACCACTTTGATGCCAACATACATATAGGGGTAGGAAAAAATGCCGGCAGGAAGGCCTGATCCTGGAAGCAATGCAGTAAATGGAGCCTGCTTTCCTCGATACCTGGCATTTTCATTTAAGATGGCAAATCGTTTAATGTCTTCATAACGATAAACGCCAATCGAACCATCTAAGATCTCGAAAGTTTTATTCACTGGATCGAAAATCACGCTGTCAAACAGTATTTTTTCTGATAATTTATATTTCATGATCATAAAGTATTTAATTTAGATATTCGATATTATATGGCTCACTTACTTCTACGGTTACGATAAAGGAATCTTCATCGTTTAAGAGTATGGAGTACCGCTATCGCTTGGTCTATAGGTTAAAGTATAATCGATTTTATCACTGTAATAACCATATATATTTCTTGTTAATGTAACAACATATGTAGCATAAGAGCCATAATTTGCTTTACTTTTTTGGCTTGGAATAAAATTTGCACTTAAACTTGGCTGAGAAGCTGTATATCCTATGTTCGAAAAACTTAAATTAGAAATCTGAGAAATCGAATTTCCAGTATAAGTTAGTACAGTGCTAGAGTTAAAATGATAATTATAAGTATATGCACTATAAATATTTAAAGTTCCATTAACAGTTTTAGTGATTAATTTTCTAGATGAAGCAAATGCTGTAGTAGTTAATAATAAAATCATAAAACATGCGGATGCAATCAATAAAAATGCTTTTTTTAATTTAATTGTCATTATTTTTCCTCTTTCTCTTAGACGTTTTCATTTCTGCCCTTTATTATCGCCATAAGGTAAGCTTGTTTTCCAGCAATCATCAACCTTATGGTGTTCAGGGCAATACGCAGGCAAGAGAAGAACATCTCCGACGCATACCATCATAATGAATTTAATATAGTTCCTTTTCATAAAACCTGTATCCTTCTTTCTTTGTTATATTCATGATAAAATGTATTAAAAAGAAAGGGAATCGTTTTTTTGCGAAATTCTAAAATAAAATATGACCATTTATAGAAAGACAAATCAGGAAGAATATAGAAAAGATCGCTTTTGTGTCGCTTACATTCAAGAATTGAGGAAATATTATGAAGTCCCACAGAAAGATCTGGCGAAAATTCTTCATGTTAGCAATTCTTCACTGTCAAGAATGGAGTCTGGACAGGTGAATATGGATGTAGATCTGTTTGATCAGGCGATCGAATATTTTGAGAAGTATGATCCAGATTATAAATTCAATCGAAAAATTGCGCAATTAGAGGAAGCGGAACAATGGATCGATCGCTGCGTACAAGATTTTATCCATCTTTCCTATTTTAAAAAGCTGGATGAAATGAAAATTTATCTCGATCAGGAAAATAATAAGCATTCTTTTGCGTATTTTCATTATAAGATCGTTCATCTCTCTGCTGAAGCTTTCCGGACCGTTGAAAACTAGTTTGTTTTAGTTTTCATACCTCCGTTGCCAGGAACAGCTCCAGGCTAGAAATGGCTTAGAGCTTATTTTTTTTAAAGAAAATTTTTTAGTTAAAAAAGCCTTATTTCCATCTTCTTGGATCCAATCTTCTTTTCAGAGATTTCCAGTCTGTTTCCGCTGATAAGCTTGATCGCCAAAGCTTACGATACGCTCGAGAGCGGATTGAGCAATTCCTTTGGATCATAAAATCATGAATATATATCAAAAACACTTCATCAAAAAAAAAGAAGACCCTCTTTGATCCTAAGAGAGTCTTGTTGAGACTAAAACACTGGATGGAGTATTCATTTTTTATTCGATCGCTTTGAGCGATTCGACCATCTTTACTTTACGAAGCTTGAACTTCATCACGAAGTTGACAAGCCAAGCAAAGAGGATCGTCAACAGGAAGCTGAACAGGAATGATTGCCAAAGGATCGTTCTACCAAACATCACATCATCCATCTCCGCAAGATTCATGATCAAATGATGCAGGAAGATCCCGATTTCTAGACCACACAAGGAACCGATGATCGCTAGGATCAAAGATTCCCGATTCACATAGGCGTTGACTTCTTTTTCCGTAAAACCAAGAACCTTGATCGTCGCAATCTCTCGCATCCGCTCACTAATATTGACATTGCTCAAATTATAAAGAACGACAAACGCCAAGGCGGCTGCGGAAAGCACGAGAACGATGACCACCATCTGGATCGAACCGATCATATCCAAGAAGTTTTTCTCAAGCGAAGAGTAGAACTGCACGCTTTTGAAATCGCCACTCTCCAATAAACGATTGCCCAACAACTCTTGCGCATGATCGGAGGTGTCTTTGAGCTGCAGCAAGTAAGTGATATCCGCTTTTTCCTTCAATTTCCACGAATCAAAGGTGGCTTGGCTGACATAGATTTGGTGTCCTACATAGTTTT
Organism: Dubosiella newyorkensis; assembly: GCF_001945605.1. Taxonomy (GTDB): domain Bacteria; phylum Bacillota_I; class Bacilli_A; order Erysipelotrichales; family Erysipelotrichaceae; genus Dubosiella; species Dubosiella newyorkensis. Next base: position 64,413 of record NZ_MPKA01000062.1, on the reverse strand, counting down.
CGAAGATCCCCGCCACCTTCGTTTTGATCGATTGACCATCGAGCGTTTCAAATTCGATCGGATCGCTCACTTCGAGATCTTTTTTCTCCGCGAGCTTTTGCGAGATCAGGACTCCTTCTTTAGGGATCGAAAGCTCTTCTTTCGAATCGATCGATTTCAACGTCGTAAAGGAAGAAAATGAATTCTGCTCGGCAAGCGGAATGCTGTGGATCGTCGCGCTCATTTCTTTTCCAGCCACATCCACATTGACATTCAATGTCTTTTCTTCAAAGCTTGCTTTGATATTTGGGTCTTTCTTCAAGAGCTCGGAAACATCTTTTTTGTCGTTTTCCGCAGTGGCGCTCGCGTCAATATGATAAATGTTTCCATATTGTTGATTGACGATATCTGAGATCGAATCGTTGATCCCAAAACCAGCGACTAGCAGAGCCGAACACCCGGCGATCCCGATCACGGTCATAAAGAAGCGCTTTTTATAGCGGAAGATGTTGCGGATCGTCACTTTATGCAAAAAGCTCAATCGATCCCAAATGAACGACACTTTCTCAAGCAAGATCTTTTTGCCGGCTTTCGCTGCTTTTGGCCGCATAAGCTGGCTAGGCACCTCCATCAACTCTTTATAGATCGATAAAAATGTGGCCAACAAGACGACGAGTGTCACCGCGAGGCTAGAGCCAATCATAAGCCAAGGCTGGAACTCGAATTGGATCGTCTCGATCAAATACATCGTATTCCAGGCGTAAAAAATAATATAAGGGAAAACGAACATTCCGATCGCGCAGCCAATGATCGAGCCCAAAAGACTTGCCAATAAAGCATACATCAAATATTTCATCGCGATCTGACCTTTTGAGTAGCCTAACGCTTTCAAGGTTCCGATTTCCGTGCGCTGTTCGTCTACCATTCGTGTCATCGTCGTCATACAAACTAGAGCTGCAACAAGAAAGAAGAAAACAGGAAAGACAGAAGCGATCCCATCCATACGATCGGCGCACGCTTCATAGTCCCGGTAAGAATAAAACGAATCTCGATCTAAAACGACCCATTCGCCCTTGAGATCATCGATCTTCTTTTGTCCATCCGCAATTTTTTGTTCCGCGGTTTTTTTTTCTTGATCCAATTTGGCTTGATTTTCTTCGATCTCTTGCTTGGCCGAGGCTAGTTCTTCTTTGCCGCTTTGCAGTTGGGCGAGTCCACTTTCGTATTGATTTTGAGAGGCGACAAGAGTCGAATAGGCTTGCTCGAGCTGAGGATAGGCAGCTAAGATCGCTTCTTTTTGGGCAAGCAAGGATTGTTTGGTGTTCACGGTTTGCTGGATCTTGGCGATCCCATCTTGGAGTTGAGCGATCCCTGCTTCGCATTGGCTTGATCCCGCTTCTAGGGCGCTTAAACCCTCCTGTGCTTGTTGTTTTTGAGAGGCAAGAGAATCTGGAAATTGGCTGAGAGCGCCTTCGATCTGATCCAAACTTGCTTGAAGAGAAGTGTTTTGCTCATTGTAGTCTTCTTCGCTGATTCCTTGCTGTTCATAGAGGGTTTTCAAAGCGGCTTGTTGTTGTAAAAGAGCGGCTTGTTGATCGAGCAGCGATTGTTTGGTGGCGAGCGCTTGATCAATTTGTAAAATTTTTGCTTCTAGATCTTTTTTTTGCGAAATAAGACTTTCTTGTTGGGCTTTTAGATCGTTGAGCTGGTTTTGGAGTCCGGGAAGCTTGGCTTCCTGTTCTTCGATCTGGGCGATCCCTGCGTTAAGCTGAGGGAGTCCTGTATTGAGCTGGGCTATATTTTGATTGTATTCATTCCAGCCAGAATCGAGCTTGGCTTTGGCGCTAGCGAGTTCATTTTCGCTTTGCGCCAGTTTTTGCATGCCTTCTTCGTATTGTGTTTTGGCTTCGTCGAGTTGCTTTTGTCCATCGGCGATCTTTTGATTCGCCTCTTTTTTGGCGTCATCGAGATTTTTTTGTTCTTTGGCGATCTGCGCGTCGATTTGTTTGCCGGCGATCGCTTCGATTTTTTTGACGACAGGAACGACTTGATCAAAATATTGTTGGGAATACGTGTTGATCTTTTTCGCGCCTTTGACGCTGACATCGATTTCGGTATAATAATCAGGTTTAAAATCTTCTTCTGGAATAAAGACAAAGGAATTGACGCTTCCTGAACCGATCGAGGAGACTCCTTTTTCATACGAAAGATAACGTGTCGAATAACAAGTCCCTACGATCTTGTAGCTGTCGTATTTTAGCGTATCGCTGATCGGTGTCGAATCGCCAGAATACAAATGGATCGTATCTCCGATCTTATAGCCATCGAATAGTTCATTCATCACGTTGGGCGCCTCGATCAAGCATTCGTCTTCTTTGGTCGGCATCCTTCCTTCTACGAGGCGGACTTTGTTCAATTCGCTTTTTTTCGGTAAAGAAAATACTTTGAACACTTGCTCGCTCGCTCCAATACGCGTCAGGGCGTCAAACGAATAGAGTGGCTGGACTTGCTCTACGCCGTCGATCTTCTTGATCGCTTCGATATCGCTTTTTCTTAATCCCAAGGTCGAGAAGACTTGGATATCTTGGGTATCGTATTTATCAAAATATTGGTCGGCGCTGTATTTCATATCGGGCGCGCTCGCCTTGATCCCGGCAAAAAAGGCGACCCCTAAGGCAACAATACAGACGATCGAAAAGAAACGGCCTAGAGAATGCCGGATCTCCACGAACAAGTCTTTCCATAAAATCTTTGGCATCAGTATTCGATCCGATCTACATCCATTGGATGCTCGTTGATTTCTATGCTTTCGATCCGGCCGGAACGGACTCGAATGATCTTATCGCCCATTTGCGTAAGGGCGAGATTGTGCGTGATCACGATGACTGTCTTATGCTCTTTGCGGCATGTTTCTTGCAAAACTTTCAACACTTGTTTTCCTGTCACATAATCGAGGGCGCCTGTTGGCTCGTCGCACAGCAAAAGCTTCGGGTTTTTCGCGAGAGCGCGAGCGATCGCGACTCTTTGCTGCTCTCCTCCTGAAAGTTGGGCAGGGAAGTTATACATTCGATCTTGCAGGCCTACGGAGGCGATCGTCTTTTCGATATCTAAAGGATCTTTCGATATTTGGGTGGCGAGCTCGACATTTTCTTTGACTGTCAAATTTTGAACGAGATTATAAAATTGGAACACGAATCCGACATCATAACGGCGATACAATGTCATTTGCTTATCGTTATATTGGGAGATGATGTTTCCATCGACAACGATTTCTCCGCTGCTGACGGTATCCATTCCACCAAGCAAATTAAGGATCGTGCTTTTTCCTGCGCCGCTCGCGCCGGCGATGATCACGAATTCTCCTTCATTGATCGAGAAGGAGACATCTTCAAGGGCGTGGATCTGTACTTCGCCCATCGTATATGTTTTTGATACATTTTTAAATTCGATCAATTTTTTCATGTAAGACACCTCTGTTTAATTCATATTATAAACCTCTTTATGAAAGTTCTATAGTATGATATGGATGAATGTGGCAAAGGATTCTGTTCTCTTGTTTGTTTATCGTCTAAAAACGTGGTACATTTTTCTTGAATAAGGAGTATTTTATGAGAGCTAAAGTAATAACCGATAGTGGAACAGGATTATCTAAACATAAAGCGAATGAGTTGGGTCTGGATTTTTTGCCGCTCCAAGTCATTGTCGATGATAAAGTTTATTTAGATGGTGTCGATCTCAACATCGATACCCTTTACGATACGTTGGAAGAAGGAAATATGCCTCAAACTTCTTTGCCTCCATTAGGCGAGATCGAAGACCTTTTGGAATCGTATAACGAAGAGGGAATCAGCGATATCGTTTTGATCACGCTTTCGAATGGATTGTCGAGCACGAACACCACCGTACAGGCTGCCGCGAAACGACATGATATCAACGTTCATACGCTTGATCTATTCACGACGCTTGCAGTCGAGAACTATTGCGCTTTGAAAGCGCAAGAGCTTTTAGAGCATGGTAAAGATCCGAAAGAGATCGTGGCGCTTTTGAAAGAAGCGATCGAGAACTCGTCAGGGTATTTGATTCCTAACGATCTAGATCATTTGGCCAAGGGTGGCCGTTTGACTCCGATGGCAGCCAAGCTAGGCGGACTTTTGAAGATCAAGCCGATCTTGGAAGTCTCGAAAAACACGGAAGGAAAAGTGGGTGTTTATGAGAAAGTGCGCACTCAAAACAAAGCGATCAAAAAAGCGGTCGAAAAGATCGCTGAAGATGTGCCGATTGGTGAAGATTACGTGTTTTTTACGGTCAATTCGAGAAACGAAGAAGGCGCAAAGCTTGCCGAAGCTGAATTGAAAGAAAAATTCGGTGCCAATATTGACATCCGCCATCATCCGATGTTTGCGGTGATCGCTTCTCATACGGGGATGGGCGCAGTTGGAATTCAATATATCAAGAAAGTACAAGAATAGAAAAGGGATGATTAGATTATGAAAATCGCATTTGTGACAGATTCAGGTACAGGCCATACTGTCGAGTATTGGAAAGAGAAGGGCATATATTCATTGCCGCTTCAGCTCGAGGTTGATGGCAAAAGCTATGAAGAAGGCGAAGAGATCACATATAAGGATGTGATCAAAGACTTGCATGAAAACAAGCCGATCAAAACTTCATTGCCAAAACTTGGTCAGATCGAAGATTTATTCGAAACGCTCAAGGAAGAAGGATACGACACGATCTTCGCCGTTCCGATCTGCAAAGGGATCTCTTCTACGATGAACGCGATGGAGATGGCCGCCAATACGCACGAGCTCGATTTTATTGGGATCGATTGCTATACGACCGCGGTCGTACAAGGCCATATGATCGAGGTCGCTAAAAGGATGTGGGATCAAGGAAGAAGCTTGGAAACGATCATTAAGGAAATGGAGCGCATCGCGGCAAGCTGCGATACGATCTTGCTCGTCGACGATCTCAACCATCTAAAACAAGGTGGACGTTTGACACCAATGGCGGCAGCCTTAGGCGGACTTTTAAAGATCAAGCCGATCTTGCATCTTGATTTAGAAACAGACGGCCGGATCGATGTGCTTGGCAAAGTCCGGACTATGAGCAAGGCGCAAGATTATGTGATCGAGAGACTTAAGAAAAATGGCGTGAACAAAGACTATACGATCATCGTGGCGCATGTCGATGCGAGGGAGGCCGCTCAAAAATTTGGCGAACGAATCCAAAAAGCGATCGAAGGCGCTAAGATCGAGTATATCGATTTAGTCAGCGCGGTCAGCTCTCATACTGGACTAGGCACATTGGCGGTCCAAGCCTTCAAGCCGTATGTAGCGATATAAAAAAGAAAAAAACCAGATTACATTTCAAAGCAGAGATTCATCCCAATAGAGTGAACTCTCTGCTTTTTGTTTTTATTTCATTCATTTAAAAAAGATGACTCGAATCGATTTCTTGTTAGATCCAATGATCAAGCACACGCTTTTTGAAATGTTCGATATCAGAACGTTTTAAAGCTTGAATGCTCAGATCAAGACGATCATGGACTTGAAGCCACTGCAGGATTTCAAGATGCGTTTGTTTGGTTTCTGCTTTACCTTCTGCTCGACCTTGGCTTATTCCTTGATCCAAGATCTTCTTCGTCTTCTCTTCCGAAAAATAGTTGAAAACATGCTCCATATCGTTCTGACCTCCTTCTTCCAGTTCCTCCCATTTCTCTTTAGGAACGTTCATTGACGACAAGGCGGACAACAAATGAGCTACCATCGCAAAATGATCCAGCTTCCCTTTGAATGTGAATTCTTTCAATGCCTCCGGCACTTCGATCAGCTCATAGATCAATCTCGCTTCTTCTATTCAATACGACAAAAAACAAAAAAATGAGCCCAAAAAGTTAATTATATTCATAACGAATTCGAGGTAAAATCGATAAAATTCTTTTTGTGCGTGACAGTTGTATTGATGAAAGCGGTTACATAAAATAAAGACAAAGGAATGGTAGTACCAATTGTAGGTGAATACATATGAAGAAAGTTCGTTTTTTTTATGACACCACGACTCAAGACATCCTGGTGTCTGATGACACGCCAGTTTTAATCTCCAAAGTCGATCAGCTCAAAAGCAAGCGCGATGGAAGACAACTCGTTAAAGAAGCCATGGAACATCCGATCGGCTCACCCCGTCTTAAAGAACTTGCACGAGGAAAAAAAAGACTGTGTGATCATTATTAGCGATCATACACGCCCAGTGCCAAGTCAAGATATTTTGCCGGAAATGATCAATGAACTTTTAGAAGGCAATCCCAAGATCGACATCCGTCTGCTCGTAGCGACAGGCTTTCACCGCCCAACCTCCACAGAAGAATTGCAAGCAAAACTAGGAAAAACATTATACGCCCAGTTCAAAGATAAGATCATCGTTCATGACGCCCATGATCCTTCTCGAAACGAACAAGTCGGCACTCTTCCTTCAGGCCCTGCGTGTATAATCGATAAAGAGGCGATCCATACCGACTTATTGATCGCGGAAGGCTTTATCGAACCCCATTTTTTTGCGGGATATTCAGGAGGACGCAAAAGCGTGCTTCCGGGAATCGCCGATGCAGTTACAGTAATGGGCAATCATTGCTCAAAATTTATAGACGATCCTAACGCCCGCACCGGCATCCTTAAAAATAATCCGATTCATAAAGACATGCTCGAAGCAGCTCGACTCGCAAAACTTGCTTATATCGTAAATGTCGTGATCGACGAAGAAAAAAAGACAGTCGCGGCATTCGCAGGAGACTTTGAAAAAGCCCACGAAGCAGGATGCGCCTTTCTAGACCCTTACGTATGTGTAGAGCCGAAAAAAGCCGATATAGTGATCACGACCAATGGAGGTTATCCGCTTGATCAAAATGCATACCAGTCGCCAAAAGGAATGAGCGCGGCGGAAGCAACCGTGAAGGAAGATGGCGTGATCATCATGCTTGCATCGTGCAAAGATGGAACAGGTGGCGATTTCTTTTATCATATCATCGCCGATGAGCCAGATATCGAAACGGCGTATCAAAAATTCTTAGCAACAGAGCAAACACAAACAAGACCCGATCAACGGTGCTCGCAGATCTTAGCTAGAATCGCACGCAAACATCCCATCTTATTCGTAGCCGACCCAAGCCAGAAAGAAATGATCGAAGGCTTGAAGATGATCTATATGCCGACTTTAGAAGCAGCGCTTGAAAAAGCCTATGCCATGAAAGGCAAAGACGCCACTTTGACATGTATCCCAAATGGTGTCTCGATCGTCGTCAAAGAAAACCAAAATACCGCAGATCAATAGCTGTAATAGAATCTAACCAGAGAAGTCAGTTAAAAAGTGCCGCAATTTCCTAAGTCGGGAGATCGCGGCACTTTCTTTTTATTCGTATGATGACAAATTCGAAGATAATCTTTGGATCCTAAATGTCACATAAAAAGAAGCTCCTCTATTGTTCATAAGAGAGACTTCTTGTTGGAAAAAAAGTAACAGAATGACACTGTCAAAGCGAACAGCTCATTCTATTCTTGATCTTGTTTTGATTGAGTTTCCTTGAATTTTTCAATGAGTTCTTTTTGCTCATCGCTCAACTCTTTTGGAATCCGAACTTTGATCCGCGCGAATTCATCGCCCGTGCCATTTTTCGTTTGAATACCTTTGCCACGGAGCCTGAACTTTTGATCGGGCTGCGTTCCTGCCGGGATCTTCAAAGTCACATTTCCATCCAACGTAGGGACAGTGGCTTGTCCACCTAAGATCGCTTCGACAAAATCGATCGTCACATCGACATAAATATCGTTTCCTTCGCGCTTGAACGTCGCATCTGGACGAATGTTGACCTTCAAGAACAGATCGCCATTCGGACCACCATTATAGCCTGGACCGCCTTTTCCAGCCAAACGGATCTTTTGACCTTCCTTGATGCCTTGCGGGATCTGCACTTCATAAGTGACAGGATGCTGGCCAGAACCATCGCTGATAATGAAAGAAACCGTTTCAGGACCGCCTTTGACAGCCTTCATAAAGTCAATGCTGATCTCGGCGTTATAATCTTCGCCTTTGCTTGGCTGCGGCTGGTAATAGTCATGGAACGAAGCGCCTCTTCCTTGACCCGCTCCACCAAACATATTGTTGAGGAAATCATCATCGAAACCAAATGGCCAGCCATTGCCCGGACCAAATGGACCTTGACCTCCTTGATTGGACCATGAATACTTGTAAGAATTCAAAATATCTTCGTTAAAATCGGCTTCGATCGCTTTTTCGCCGTACTCGTCATAAAGACGACGCTTTTTTTCATCCGTCAAGATCTCATACGCTTTGTTGATCTCTTTCATCTTTTCCGACGTATCCACGCCAGGGTTCAAATCCGGATGATATTTTTTCGCTAATTTTTTATAAGCGGTTTTGATCTCTTTGACATCCGCGCTTTGCGGAACACCTAAAATTTCATATAAACCTTGCGCCATTGTAGATTCTCCTTTCAAAACGGGAACAGACACTCATTCTCAAAATGATTTTATCACGTTCTTTCGAAAGGCATGCGCTTCGCGCTTGAAAAAAATGAAATCATTCTTCGATCTTGCTCGCCTTAGAAAATAAGAAATAGCCGATCAAGAACATGAAGATCAAGGCGGCGACCCCTAAATTTTGCTGACCAGTGAACTGGGTCACGATCCCGACTACGAGAAGCCCAAGAAAACTTGCGCCCTTCCCACAAATATCGAATAATCCAAAATACTCTCCGCTTACGTTCTCAGGAATGATCTTCGCAAAATACGAACGAGAAAGAGCTTGGATCCCGCCTTGAAAACATCCGACCGCACCAGCCAAAACCCAGAACTCCCAAAGAGCATCGAGCTGGACAGCAAAAACAGTGATCAAAAAATACGCGAAAATACAGATCCGGATCAGTTTAGCCGTATCGTATTGTTTAGAAAGCTTGGCAAACGTCAAGCTGGCCGGGAAAGCGACGATCTGCGTGAACAATAAAGCCAACAATAAACCCGTCGTATCTAGACCTAGACTTGTGCCATACGCGGTCGCAAGATCGATGATCGTGTAGACACCATCAATATAAAAGAAGAATGAAAGCAAGAACAAAAAGATCTTTTTTTGTTTTTTGATCGAAGTCAGCGTCTTTTTCAAACGCGCGAACGTATCATGGATCACATGCTTCTCAGGCTCAATATAATGCTTCTGCCGATACGATCGAAATAAAGGAAGGGTAAAGAGCACCCACCAAAGCGCGTTCAAGATAAACGTGATCATCATAGCCGTATGCATCGAAATGCCGATCGCTTCGTTCATCAACACAAAAACAAGAGAAATGATAAAAGGAATGCAGCTACCAATATATCCCCACGCATATCCTTGCGTCGAGATAGCGTCCATGTTTTCTTCTTTCGTGACATCGACAAGCATCGAATCATAGAAGACAAGAGACAAAGAGTAGCAGATCTTAGCGACTATATATAAAACAAGAAAAGACAACCAATACGAAGGAATCCAAAAACAAGCCAGCGAAAGGGCGCCCAAAAAAGCGCTCGTCGCGAAAATACGCTTCTTTTTCCCTTTATAATCCGCGATCGTTCCTAAAATAGGACCTAGAAGAGCTACAATGATCGTCGAAATACTTGTCGCATACGACCAATAGCTCAAATAATCGTTTTCAGCAAGGCCAGCCGCGCTAGACAAGGAATTGAAATAAATTGGCAAGATCGTTGAAACGAGTAAAATAAAGGCGGAATTGCCAATGTCATAACAAATCCATTTATATTCCAATGGAGTTAATTTTTGTTTCATAACATACCTCTTTTCGAGTCCATCATACCATAATCCTTCAAAAACAAAAATGAATCTGGTCATTTGTGCACGTTTTTGTCGAATTAAGAAAAATCATGATACGATAGAAACGAAGCGAGGAACTCATATGATCAACTGGATGCACGCCTATTTTTATTTCATTTTTTATAGTATCGCAGGATGGCTTTGCGAAGATGTCTATGTCGGGATCGGACAAAAGAAGTTTGTCAACCGCGGCTTTTTATATGGCCCCTATTGCCCGATTTATGGCTTTGGCGCTCTGATCGTCCTATATCCGCTATTAGCTCTAGGCAATCATCCGATCCTCGTTTTTCTTGGCGGGATGATCCTGACCAGCGCCCTTGAATATTTTACAAGCTGGCTTATGGAAACGCTCTTTCATGAAAAATGGTGGGACTATTCCCATTATAAATACAATCTAAATGGACGAATTTGTTTGCTGAATTCAACTCTATTTGGCTTGATGGCCCTTGTCGTCGTCTTTATCATCCAACCGTATGTCGAAAAGCTGGCCGATTCGATCCCAGACGATCAAATGCGCCTATTTTTGATCGTTTTTACGGTCGCCTTCTCGATCGATCTGATCACGACGCTCGTTCATTTGATGAAGCGAAGAAACACGCTCCAAAGACTCCATACACAAATGGAAAAGATCTTCGCCCAATTTGAAGCCGACACCGCACTCAAGATTTCCAAAACTCAATACCGCATCGAAGAACTCCAAAACCAGATGGATTCCTGGCTGCATGATCGTCCTGAAATCGACATGTGGAACACGCAGATCGAGGAGACGATGCGCAAGATCGACCTTCTAAAAACAAAGCGGCTCTCTAAAGCGTTCCCACAACATACACCGATCGGCGCTTTCAACATTTCCAAAAGACTTGCTGAAAGGATCCGGGAACAGAAAGAAGAGCGATGAAGATCAAAAAAGTCGCGTTCAACCCAAACCGGATGCGATACCGCAAATATCGGCTTCTTTTCTGGATGATGCTTCTGTTTGCCGCTTTATCGATCTATGCATCGTTTGATTATCAAGTGTGGTATGGCGTTGGCTGGGCGATCCTCTTCCTTGTATTGGCTCTTTTTTGCCAAAGAAAGACAAAGATCTTGAAGAGCGGGCTGGAAGGAGAGGAGAAGACTGCTACACTTTTACGAAAGCTGCCCAAAGAGTATACGGTTTATAGCACGATCCCCCTTGAAGTCGAAGGAGCCCGCTCCGAAATCGACTTACTCGTGATCAGCGTGTACGGCTTGTATGTAGTCGAAGTCAAAAACCATCATGGCGCGATCTATGGAAAGAAAAACCAGACGACATGGAGGCAAGAGCGCGGAAAGTCGATCAAATATTTCAAAAACCCGCTCAAGCAGCTTTCCCAAGAAATCAACCTTTTATCAAAGACCCTCAATTCATTCCATATCCATGTACCAATTCAAGGCTGTGTCTTCTTTTCCAATGTGAAACGCTTAAGAGTCGATACAAACGATGTATTGATGAATGACGATCTGCTGCTTGAAAAGATCCAACAAGAGCGAGTGCCTATTATCAAAAAAAGTGAAATTCGTAAAATCAAACGTGTTTTGCGTTGATTTTTAAAAAGCAGTGTGGTATGGTGTCTAAGCAAGTTTGCGCTTGCTCTCTGTTTCGTAAGAAACCAAATAGTCCAAAGGGAGGTGTACGCATGAAAAAGTATGAAGTCATGATGATCGTCAACGCATCTTTAGACGAGGCACAAGTGGATGCCCTTGAAAAAAGATTGTTCGCGTCGGTTACGGACAACAACGGTACGATCGACAAGATCGACGACTGGGGAGTTCGTGATTTCGCCTATGAGATCGACCACATGAAAAAAGGACACTATATCGTTGTGAACTTGACAGCGAACAACGAAGGAATCGAAGAATTCCAACGTCTTTGCCGAATCAACAACTCGGTCATTCGTATCATGGTCGTGAAAACGGAAAGCGAAAAGTAATTAGAGGAAAAAAATATGATCAATCGAGTAGTATTGGTAGGACGGTTGACAAAGGATCCGGAGTTGCGCAGGACGCAAAGCGGAACGAGCGTTGTTTCCTATACGATCGCGGTCAATCGAAGAAGTGCGCAACCTGGACAACCAGATGCGGATTTCATCAATTGTGTCGCGTGGAACAAAACAGCCGAATTGATGGCTCAATATTTGCATAAAGGCTCTTTGATCGGCGTGGAAGGTAGGATCCAGACACGTAATTATGAGAACCAGCAAGGGCAAAGAGTGTATGTCACAGAAGTCGTGACGGATTCGGTACAGTTCTTGGAACCAAAAAACGCGCAGTCGCAATCATCGTATGGCAACAACAATTATCAACAGCCATACGCTGGTTCGTACAACAACAATCAGCCATCCTATTCGAACAATTCAAATTCTTATTCGGCGCCGCTCGATCAAGGATTTAGTTCAACTTTCGATGAAAACGATACGCTGGATATCGCCAGCGATGATTTACCATTCTAGAAAGGATTAAAGATGGCATTTAAAAAACAACGCATGGGCCGTAAAAAAGTCTGCTATTTCACAAAAAATAAAATCAAAGAAATCGACTATAAAGATGTAGAATTGCTCAAACGTTTCATCAACGCCAACGGAAAGATCATTCCAAGACGTGTAACAGGAACGCGCGCAAAATACCAAAGAATGTTGTCGACAGCGATCAAACGCGCTCGTCAGATGGCGCTTCTTCCTTACGTAGTCGACTAAGGATAAAGTCACAAAAGGCTCTTGGAGCCTTTTTTTGTGTCTTTTTTTCGCTTATAATAACACCTATGAACACAAAACAATTAACAAGAGGTGCAATGGTCATGGCTATCTATGCACTTTTATTGTTTCTGAATGAACAATTCGGCTTATTTATCGAAACAACTTTTTCCTGGGCGTTCTGCTTTCCGATCCTGATCTATGCAAGCACACAACCGATCTATCCTTCGATCATCTGCGCGATCGGCATGATCCTTGAAACCCTATTGTTTGGCGGTTTTACGACATGGTTCTACAGCTGGACATCGATCTTGATCGGCTTGTTTTATGGAATCTGCACATGGAAAAGAAAAACGAGCGCCTTCAAGCTAGGCGGCGTATTTATCCTGTCATTCTTGAGTTATTGGCTCATTTTCTTTCTGTATGCCAAAATATTCGCGCTCGATTACATGGAAGATTTCAAGCTATTTCACGAAATCTTTCCATTCCTCGATCTATTCGTCTTCTTGACGCTTACGGTCGTCTTGCTTTCCTTGCTGCAGACGATCTGCATCCATCTTTTAGCGATGATGATCTATATTCGGATGAAGATCGAAACAGTACCGATGAAAAAAGTATGGCAGATCAAGCCTCCATTGTGGCTAGGAGTTGGATCAATCATTCTTTTGGTAGTATTTCTTGCCTCTCAAAGTGTGATAGAATGTTCAGAAAGGGCGAATGACTTGATCTTGATCGCATTCGCTTTGGATCTCATGGCGCTTGATTATTACGGCGTCGTCTATATGATCCACTATTGCATCGCCCATCGAAAAAGACAGTGGACATTTTTTGCGATCTTGCTAGGCTTTATTCCGCCTCTTTGCTTGATCAGCATCGGGCTGGGGGAACTCGATTGTCTGCTTTCGCTTCGACATCGGCGCTCTAAAAAGGAAAACGGTATATGAAGTATTTTACAAAATGGCGCAATATGATGATCGGGCTCTCCGTACTGGTCATCTGCCTCTTTATTTTTCAGGTCCTACAAAAACAGTGGATCTCGTCGATCTTGCTCATTTTAATCGCTCTATTGTTTATCGCGATCTTTATCAGCTTTTGGCATGCGATCAAAGTACGAGGAGTGAAAACGGAATTCGATATCTCCCGCATTTTAGGAAAAGACGCCAAAGACGCTCTTAAAATCGGCGAAGTCGGGATCATTACCTACAACGATGAATTTGTCGCGACTTGGACAAGCGATTTCTTCGCCCAACGCGACATCTCGCTCGTCAATAAAAAAGTGACCAGCTGGATTGAAAATATCCGCGACATCTTTGATGAAGATATCGATTCAGTCATCGGCTTCGATCAAGGACATGTCTATGAGATCTTAAAAAAAGAAGAAGCCCAAGTTTTATATGTTCACGATATCACCGAATTGTATGGGCTTCGCAAAGAACAATGGGAAAACCAAGTTGTCGTCGGCCTCATGCAGCTAGACAACTACCTTGAATACCAGTCGTATGAAAACGAAGAGATCGTCTCGAAGATCAACACACATTTGCGCACCCCGCTGATCTCTTGGGCAAAAGAGCACCATCTCCTTATTCGCCGTATTCGTTCGGATCGTATTTTTGTGCTCTTGAACCGCGATATTTTGGAGACGATCCGGCAAGAAAACTTCAATATTTTACAGATCATCAAAGATGAAGCCAATAAGATCGATGTATCGATCACGCTCAGCATCGCGATGGCGTATGGAACCAATGATTACGAGTATCTCGACTCGATGCTCAATGAATTGATGGAGCTTGCGCAAAGTAGAGGCGGGGACCAGGCCGCCCTCCAGCAAGCCGGACACAAAGTTCACTATATTGGCGGAAATTCCGAAACGAGTTCGCAACGCTCTAAAGTAAGGGTCCGCATCATGGCTCAATCGATCCAAGAAGCGATGAAAGAGTGCGACAGAGTTTTTATCGCAGGCCATGTCAATACAGACTTCGATTGTATGGGCGCCGCTCTAGCGATGTCCAATTGGGCTAAGGCGCTAAAAAAACAAGCCTTTATCATCTTGCAGAATGTTCCACGCGATCAGCAGCTCCAAGAGACAATGGATTTCTATAAGCAGGCTATTCATGATCGCTATACGTTTATCACAGCCAACAAAGCGACCGATATGATCGATTCGAAAAAAGATCTATTGATCATGGTCGATCATGGAATGCCAAATATTTCAAGCGCCCGCGAGCTGGTCGATCAATTCGAAAAAGTAATCGTGATCGACCATCATCGACGCAACGAACATTTTGTGATCCATCCTTTGATCACCTATGTAGAATCGCAAGCTTCTTCGACGTGCGAGCTGATCGTAGAAATGATCGACTCGCTCCCGAATCATATACCTGTCTTCGAAGCCGAAGCGACCATATTATATTTAGGATTGATCATCGACACGAACCGATTTAAGATGCATACATCCGCCCGCACATTCGATACAGCGGCCGTTCTAAGACGATGGGGCGCCAACGCCAATCTGGCAGAAAAAGCGCTCTGCGAAGATTTTAGCAATTTCCGCTTGAAAACAGAACTGGTGGCGCGAGGCGAGCCTTACTTTGGTCACTTTATGATCGCGGCGATCGACGACAAAGAGCTGGATCGAACGATGATGGCCCAAGTTTCAGACAGCTTGCTCAAGATCAAAGGATGCACCGCATCATTTACGATCGCGAATACAAAAAACCACAGCGTGGCGATCAGCGCCCGAAGCGATGGAACATTCAATGTACAAAAGATCATGGAAAAAATGAATGGTGGCGGTCATTTCGCCGCAGCCGCCCTGGAAAGAAAAGACACTACGGTAGAAAAGCTCAAAGAAGAGCTGTTGGATAAAATCAAGGAGGATCTGAAGAAACATGAAAGTAATATTGTTGAAAGACGTTAAAAAAGTCGGTAAAAAAGATGAGATCAAAGAAGTCAGCGATGGATATGGCTATAACTATTTGATCAAAAACGGAATGGCGATCGCCTATACCAAAGGCTCGAAACATAAACTCGACGAACAGCTAGCTCTCAAAGCGCAAGATGAGGCGAATAAAGAACAAGAAGCTAAAGAAATCCAAGAACGACTGAAGGATCTCGTGCTAGAATTCAAGCTAAAGGCAGGAAAGAACGGCAATGTGTTTGGTTCGATCTCCAACAAGCAGATCGTGAACGCGTTGGCTCAAAAAGGCATCGAAATCGATAAAAAGAAGATCCATAAAGATGTGGATATCAATTCTCTTGGAACAACGATCGTCAAAGTCGATCTCTACAAAAACAAAGTGATTGGCGAAATCAAAGTGCATGTGAGCGAAAAGGAGTAAGCCATGGCAAGAGAACTGCCAAATTCTCAAAACCTGGAACAATCTTTGCTTGGCTCATTAATGGTGTATCCTTCCATCATGCAGTCGTGTATGGACCAAGGACTCGATTATGAAGAATTCTATTTGCCGATCCATCAAAAGATCTATGCGGTCATACAGGAGCTGCAAGGAACAGGCAAACCGATCGATCTGAACAACGTGATCGCTCGATTACAAGATAAAAACGAACTCGAACAAGCAGGCGGGAGCGACTATATCATTCAACTGATGGATAGTGCGATCTCGCCAGTGAATACGAATTCTTATATCGAATCGATCAAAAACAAAGCCCAAATGCGACAGCTGATCTTAGCCGCCGATACGATCGCCGAAAACACGTACGATTCAAGCGAAGATATCGACACGCTGCTTGACGATGCGGAAAGAAGCATCATGGATGTGACCCGTCATCGAAGAGGCGCTGAATTCGAAAGCTCGGCCGAGATCATCGATCGCGTTATGGAAGAGCTCAACCGCCTCAAAAATATGGAAGGGATCACCGGCATCAAGACCGGCTATTCAGATCTTGACCGCTACACGAATGGGTTTCAGCGGGGCGACTTGATCATTTTAGCGGCGCGTCCGGCCATGGGAAAATCCGCTCTCGCCTTGAATTTCGCTTCGGAAGTCGCAAAGCACAATAAAGAAGAAGCGGTGGCGATCTTCTCCCTGGAAATGCCGACCGACTCTTTGATGAAGCGTTTATTATCCGCCGAAAGCAATGTCGAAAGCAACAAGCTTCGAAATGGCAGCCTAAATGCGCAAGACTGGAACAAGCTGAATGAAGGAAGCTCCCGTTTAGGAGAAAGAAAGATCTTTATCGACGACACCTCGAGCATCAAAGTCTCGCAGATCTTCTCGAAATGCCGCAAGCTCAAAAGTGAATATGGAGCGCTTTCGCTTGTGGTGATCGACTATTTGCAGCTGATCACCGGAACGAGAGCCGATTCAAGACAACAAGAGGTCTCGGATATTTCGCGAAACTTAAAGATCTTGGCTAAAGAGCTGGATTGTCCAGTGATCGCCTTGTCGCAGCTTTCTCGTGAAGTCGAAAAAAGAACGGATCATCGTCCACAGCTTGCTGACTTGCGTGAATCAGGATCGATCGAGCAAGACGCGGACATCGTCATGTTTTTGTACCGAGAAAAGTACTATGAAAAAGACGAAGAAGAACAAAGTGACACCGAGCTTGTCGACCTGACGCTCGCCAAGCATCGTAATGGCGGATTAGGAGATATCAAGCTCGTCTTTAAAAAGTCGATTTCCAAGTTTTCCGCTTGGGAGCAAAGTCGGGAGGATGATGTATATGCGAATTGATTTATTGTGCAGCGGTTCCAAAGGAAATTGCTGTTTAGTGCGGAGCCAATCGGCCCAGATCTTGATCGATTGCGGATGTACCAAAAAGTATTTGCTTTCTTCTTTAGAGCAAGTAGGAGCTCGACTCGAGGATACGGATGCTCTCTTGGTCAGTCATTCGCATTCAGACCATATCAAAGGACTCAAGTTCTGTTCTTCGGTGCCAATCTATTCGTATTGTGATCTAAGCGGTTGCGCCAAAGAAGACCTGCAGCCTTTTGATCGATTGCAGATCAAAGATCTTTCGATCTTGATCATTCCTCTTTCTCATGATGCCGGAAATACGATCGGCTTCGTGATCGAAAGCGCGACAGAAAAACTTGTCTATGTGACCGATACTGGCTATATCGCCAATTCAAACAAACCTTATTTAAAAGGGGCGACCTATTATATCTTCGAAAGCAATCATGATGTCGAAATGCTTATGTCAACTTCAAGGCCACCCTATTTGAAGCAGCGCATCCTTTCTCCTTTGGGACATTTGAATAATGAAGAGAGCGCGAGCAATCTCGCAGATCTTGTCGATGCGAATACAAAGGAGATCGTCTTAGCCCATCTTTCCCAAGAAGCCAATACGCATGAGCTCGCTCTTCAAACTCTGTATTCCACATTTTCAAGAAAAAAGCAGTCTTTAGAAGGAATCGAAGTGCGAGCTGCTGAGCAATTTAAGATTTTGACCATCGGTACGAATTCTAAGTAGTCCGATGGTTTTTTTTGGAGAGGCGGTTTGTTATAATGGGAAATGAACAAAGGTGGTGAAGAAAAAAATGTTGAATGTTATTGATCATCCGCTGATTCGACACAAGTTGACCGTGATGAGAGATAAAAATACAGGTACAAAAGATTTTCGTGAAAATCTAGATGAAATCGGCGGCTTGATGGTGTATGAGATCACCCGCGATCTTCCGACCAAAGAGATCGAGATCGAAACACCGATCTGCAAGACAAAAGCCGATACATTGGCTGCACCTATTGTTGTTGCGCCGATCCTGCGCGCAGGACTTGGCATGGTCAGCGGCATCCTTTCGATCGTTCCGACCGCGAAAGTCGCGCATATTGGAATGTATCGAGACGAGGAGACGCTAGAACCTCATCCTTATTTTGAAAAATACCCGCACCATATGGAAGAGTCGACTGTGATCATCGTCGATCCGATGCTAGCCACAGGTGGCTCGAGTGCCGCAGCGATCGATATGGTCAAAAAACAAGGAGCGACAAATATCAAGCTCGTCTGCTTGGTCGGAGCTCCAGAGGGTGTGAAATTGATCGAAGAGCTGCATCCTGATGTCGATATTTATTTAGCGGCTTTGGACGATCATCTCAATGAAAAAGGATACATCGTTCCAGGACTAGGGGATGCAGGCGATCGGATCTTTGGTACGAAGTAATGAAGCCAACACAGTTTTCTGGGTTTTTGCTCGTCAATTTGCTTGTCTGCCTATTGATCGGGTATTGGCTCGATACGTGGTTTCATACCAAACCGATCTTTATCGTCGTTCTTGTCTTGTATGCTTTGATCGGCAGCTTCTTGATGCTGATCTTGAAGGATAAAAAAAAGAATGGACGATCTTAAGAAGCTGAGCGAGAGGATCCTTATTTCCACGCTCATCCTCGCGCTTCCTTGTATGATGATCGCGTTTCTCGTTTTTTCTTGGCCGGCGCTATTTGGCGTTTTGATCGGCACGATCTTAGGAATCGTAGGTTTTTTGGCGATCGTGCGCTTTTGCAAAACGATCGAGTCAAAGCCCAACGCCAAGAGACAAGGAAGCTTGAACTATGTATTACGTTTTTGTTTATATGGATGCGTGATGGCGTTTTTCGCGTATTGGCATGTTCCCGTTCTAGCGATGCTTGTCGGGATCTTATGCAATAAGCTCGCGATCCTTCTTGTATCCATGAAATTAGGAAAGGAGGCAGACAATGTCCCAAGTGAGTGAGATCATCATTCGGATTGGTGATTTCAAACTCGAGATCCAGCAGTCGATTTTTGTTTGGCTATGCATTTGCTTCTTTTCGATGTTCTTTTTCTATTTTGCAGGAAAAAAGATCGAAAAAGCAGATCCATCGAAAGCGCCAAAAGGACTTGTATATGTATGTGAAGAGATCTATAACTTGATCTTATACGTCGTCCAAGGAAATCTAAAAGAGACGACTCTTCATTATGTACCGATGTTTGGTACTTTGATCTTGCTGATGCTCGTATCGAACTTGACCGGATTGATCGGTCTGCAGAACCCGACATCGAATGTAAGCTTCAACGC
The DNA here is from genome assembly GCF_001945605.1 of Dubosiella newyorkensis. GTDB lineage: Bacteria > Bacillota_I > Bacilli_A > Erysipelotrichales > Erysipelotrichaceae > Dubosiella > Dubosiella newyorkensis. Next base: position 44,856 of record NZ_MPKA01000062.1, on the reverse strand, counting down.
AACGCTTGCGGTAACGATGTGGCTCATGTGGCAATATCAAGCGATCAAGAAAGGCGGTTTTGTCGCTCGTCTCAAAGAATTGACAGAACCAATGTGGCTTTTGACGCCGTTGAATATTATTGGAGAGCTCGCTCCACCCATTTCATTGACGATGCGTTTGTTTGGTAATATTCTAGCGGGCAGTATCATCACGCTCATGATCTATACGCTCATCAAAAACATTGCTCCATGGGGATATCTTGGCTTGACGCTGACCCCATTCATTCATATGTATTTTGATGTGTTCTCTGGCGTGATTCAAACGTATATCTTCTTTACGCTTGGCTCCTTCTTCTTAGGACAGCAAGTGAGTAAAGAAGCCGAATGATCCATTTAAAAATTATTAGGAGGAAATACAATGGAATTTAATCAGTTTTTCGTGCAAGGTATGGCACTATTAGGCGCAGGTATTGCGATGGTTGCAGGTCTAGGTCAAGGGATCGGACAAGGTTTCGCGGCAGGTAAAGGTGCCGAAAGTGTTGGACGCAATCCAGAAGCGAGCGGAAAGATCCAATCGATCATGGTATTGGGTATCGCTTTAGCCGAGACGACAGGTATCTACTCATTAGTTATCGCCATCCTTCTGATCTTTGTTAAAGGTTAGAATATAGGGTGATCGGCGATGATCGATTTTAATATTGACAACTATTTACGAATTTCGTTCACCGACGTCGTTCTCGTTTGTATCTCGACCCTTCTGATTGTTTTGTTCGCGAAGCATTTTTTCTGGAACAAACTGGTCGCTTTTGTGAAAAAGAGACAAGATCTCATCCAGGAGAATATCGACGCGTCCATCACGCTCAAGGAAGAAGCTTCTCAGATCAAAGCGCAATATGACGAGAAGATGAAGCATGCAGGACAAGAAGCCCACGCTCTGATCGAGTCGGCGAAAGAACAAGCAAACCAAGAAAAAGCAGAAATACTCGCGCAAGCGTCCACGCAAGCGGATCGTTTGAAGGATGCAGCTAAAGAAGAGATCGACCGCGAAAAACGCAAAGCGGAAGCAGATATGAAAAACGCGATCAGCGACGTGGCGATCGAAGTGGCTAGAAACCTCGTTCATAAAGAGGTCGATGAAACCGTGCAGCAGGCGTACGTAGAGGATTTCTTAAAACAAGCGGAGCGTTCTGAATGGTAAATTCCATGCAGCCTTATGCTTCCGCATTGTTTGATATTGCGAAAGAAGACGGAAAAGAAAAGGCGTATTTAGAAGATCTGAAAGAATTGAAGATGGTCTGGGATGAGAATCCAGATTTCGTCAGTGCTCTAGCCCATCCAAAGATCGACCGGAACACGAAGCGCCAATGGATCGAAGCCATTTTTAAAAAGGAAAGCGATCCGACCGTTTTGAATTTTCTGAAAGTGCTTGTCGATCACTCTCTAGGATATCGTCTTGACGATGTTTATCGAGACTATCTTTCGCTATATCGCAAAGATCAAGGTATAGAAGAAGTTTCGGTAGAGAGCGCGCAGCCGCTCAGCGATTCGCAAATAGAATCTCTAATGCAGTTGTTAGAGAAGAAACTGAAGAAAAAAATTGAACTGAATATCACTGTCGATCCATCATTGATCGCAGGTATACGCATCAAGGCGAAAGATCGTGTCATCGATAATACGATCGATACGCGCCTTTCGAGCTTGAAAGAAAGAATAAACGAAAAGTAGGTGAAACAATGAGTTTGAATCCGGTAGAAATCAGCAAACTGATCAAAGCCCAGATTAAAAATGTAGACCAAGACATCGAAATGAGCGAAACAGGTACCGTCCTTTCCGTCGGTGATGGGATCGCGACCGTCTATGGTCTAAAGGACGCGATGATGTCCGAACTTTTGTTGTTTCCGCATGATGTCTATGGAATGGTCATGAACCTGGAAGAAGATTCGGTGGGCGCTGTATTGATGGGCGACAACACCGATATCAAGGAAGGCGATCTCGTAAAAAGAACAGGACATATCGTAGAAGTTCCTGTTGGAGATGCGATGGTCGGCCGTGTCGTCAACGCTTTAGGACAAGCAATCGATGGAGCCGGTCCGATCCACACAGACCGAATGCGTCCAGTCGAGCGGGTAGCGCCTGGCGTTATGACTCGTAAAGGAGTGAGCGTTCCTCTTCAAACAGGATTGAAGATCATCGACTCGATGATCCCGATCGGAAGAGGGCAGCGTGAGCTGATCATTGGAGATAGACAAACGGGAAAAACAGCGATCGCGATCGATACGATCATCAATCAAAAGGATAGCGGGGTCTTATGTATTTATGTCGCGATCGGTCAAAAGGCAAGTACGGTCGCGCAGATCGTAGAAAAGCTCAAACAACACGATGCGATGAAGTATACGACAATTGTCGTGGCGACCGCATCGGAACCAGCTCCTCTTCAATATATCGCGCCTTATGCGGGCTGCGCCATTGGAGAAGAATGGATGGAGCAAGGAAAAGATGTGCTGATCGTCTATGATGATCTAAGCAAGCACGCGGTCGCTTATCGTACAATGTCCTTGCTGTTGAGAAGACCACCAGGACGTGAAGCGTATCCAGGCGATGTCTTCTATCTGCATTCAAGACTTCTCGAGCGCGCGGCTCGATTGAATGAAAACTACGGCAGCGGCTCTTTGACGGCTCTTCCGATCATTGAAACGCAAGCGGGCGATATTTCAGCCTATATCCCAACGAATGTCATTTCGATCACGGATGGACAGATCTTCTTGAAGACCGATATGTTCAACGCGGGCATCCGTCCTGCGGTAGACTCAGGTCTTTCGGTATCGCGTGTCGGCTCGGCCGCCCAAATCAAAGCGATGAAACAAGTATCGGGCTCTTTGAAGCTTGAGCTCGCTCAATTCCATGAAATGGAAAGCTTCGCGAAATTTGGATCGGATCTAGATAGCGCGACGACAGATATATTGAATCATGGAGAGCGTTTGACACAGCTTCTGATTCAGAAACAATATGATCCAATGCCGGTCGCTAAAGAAGTTCTTTCTTTGTTTTCGGCAAAATACAATTATTTAAAAAATGTGCCAGTGGATAAGGTCTTAGTCTATGAGCATGGTATGCTGCAATATATCGAGCGCGAATATCCGTATATCATCGATCAGATCAATAAAGACAAAGCGTTGTCCGACGATCTGATCTCGCAGATCAAGACAGCTTTAGATGCCTATTCCAAGGAATTCGAACTAAGCGAAGGAATGAGCGATGGCACAAAGTAGACAGGAAATCCAATCGCGGATCTCCTCGGTCGATTCTACTAAAAAGATCACGAAAGCGATGCAGCTCGTTGCCAGCAGCAAGCTTACGAAACAAAGAGAAGCGATGGAGCGAAACGTTGAATACGCCAAAGGGCTCCATGAACTTCTCGATCTTGTGATCGAATCGGCAGGAAAAAACAATCCCTTCTTAAAGGAAAATGAAGGAAAACCAGCTTTCGTGTTCGTGATCACATCCGATATGGGGCTGTGTGGCGGATACAATGCCAATATTTATCGCACCGTCCTGCAAGATCTAAACAAAGAGGATGATCTTGTCATGATCGGATCACGCGGGATCCAATGGGCCAAAGCGAAAGGCATTTCTTTATTCGCTTCGATCGTCGATCTCAACGAGGATACAGCCTATATGGAGCTGGCCAACGAGATGCAAGTGGCGCTTGATCTTTTCGAAGAAAAGAAGATCTCCAAGATCCAAGTGCTCTATACGCATTATAAGAATACGCTCACCTTCGTTCCGACGCTGGAGACGATCCTGCCCGTTTCAAAAGGTGAAAAGCAGGAACAAACGATTGGACAAGATACGATTTTCGAGCCAGGAAAAGAAGCGATGCTTTCGCAGATCATTCCTTTGGCATGTAAATCTTTATTGTACTCACTGTATTTAGAATCAAAAACAAGTGAGCAAGCCTCTCGACGCATGGCGATGGAGTCGGCGACAGACAACGCTACAGAGCTGCAAGAACAGCTCGAGCTCGCGTACAACCGGATCCGTCAAGGCGCGATCACCCAAGAGATCACCGAAATCGTGGGCGGCGCAAACGCGTTGAAAGACTAGGAGGTAATGGATGGAAAATATAGGAAAGGTCGCGCAAGTCATTGGGCCTGTTATCGACGTCAAATTCGATGAAGGGCATTTGCCTGACTTGCTGACGGCAATCAAAATAGAAAAGAAAGATGGCGAAGAACTTGTCGCGGAAGTCGCGCAAGGAATCGGCGCCGATCTTGTTCGATGCATCGCGATGGGAAGCACGGACGGTCTTGTGCGCGGCATGAAGGCGATCGATACAGGGAAGCCGATTCAAGCTCCAGTAGGGGATGGGATCCTTGGCAGAATGTTCAACGTACTAGGGCAACCGATCGATGGGTTAGGCGATGTCCATGCGGAAAGCCAGCTGCCGATCCATCGCAAAGCGCCAGCCTTTGATGAACAGGCGACAACAAGCGCGATCCTAGAGACAGGAATCAAAGTCATCGATTTGCTTTGCCCTTACGCAAAGGGTGGTAAGATCGGTTTGTTTGGGGGCGCCGGCGTAGGAAAAACGGTCTTGATCCAAGAGCTGATCCACAATATCGCAAAAGAACATGGTGGTAAATCGGTCGTTGTAGGTGTTGGTGAAAGAACGCGTGAAGGAAACGACATGTATTGGGAAATGAAGGACTCGGGTGTCTTAGACAAAACAGTCCTCGTTTATGGTCAGATGAACGAATCGCCAGGGGCGAGAATGCGTGTAGGTTTGACAGGATTGACGATGGCGGAGTATTTCCGGGATGTGGAACATCAAGATGTATTGCTCTTTATCGACAACATTTTCCGTTTCACCCAGGCGGGTTCGGAAGTATCGGCTCTTCTTGGCCGTGTTCCTTCAGCGGTAGGCTACCAGCCAACGCTAGCAACAGAAATGGGACAGCTTCAAGAGCGGATCACGTCCACAAAAGATGGTTCGATCACGAGTATCCAAGCGGTCTATGTGCCAGCGGATGATTTGACTGACCCGGCCCCAGCGACAACATTTACGCATCTGGATGCGAAAACGGTATTATCGCGTGATATTGCGGCTTTAGGAATCTATCCAGCCGTGGATCCTTTGGATTCAAGCAGCCGTATGCTCGATCCTCTCGTTGTTGGAGAGCGTCATTACAAAGTGGCGCGGGATGTCCAAAGCATTTTACAGCGTTATAAAGAGCTGCAAGATATCATCGCGATCTTAGGTATGGATGAATTATCGGAAGAAGACAAGAAGATCGTCAATCGGGCGCGTCGTGTCCGGAACTTTCTTTCTCAACCATTCAATGTCGCGGAAGTGTTCTCCGGAATTCCGGGGCAATACGTTCCTGTTGAGCAGACAGTTAGCGATTTCGAAAAGATCTTGAATGGCGATTATGACGATTTGCCAGAACAAGCGTTCTTGATGGTCGGCACTTTGGAAGACGCGATCAAGAAGGCGAAAGAACTTGAAGGTGCGGCATGATCGATCTTAGAGTTGTGACACCGATGGGTGAATATATGGATCAGGCTGTCAAAAGCATCCATTTAAAAACCGTAGAAGGTGAAATGACGATCTTATCCAATCATATGCCGATCGTGGCTTCTCTCGTTCCTTGTCGGCTTTCGATCACAAAGGAAAACGATGTGGTCGACGATTATTCGATTTCAGGTGGATTCCTCCATTTTTCCCAAAATAAAGCATTGTTGTTGACGGACGCGATCGAAGGAAGAAACGAGATCGATCTTGAACGAGCAAAGAAAGCTTATGAAAGAGCGAGAGCTCGGATCGATAAAAAAGATACGCATACCAATATGAAGCGGGCAGAATTGTCCCTCCAAAGGGCGATCAATCGAATCCATGTTCATGGATAAACAAAAAATGTCAGTGAAAGCTGACATTTTTTTTATGAGAAAGCACGAGCCTATGATTTTTAGGGGTTCTTTTCTATGATATACCTATGAAATCTAGATCCGTTAAATCTTCGAATCCAAAATGGAAGACGATCCTTCTGATTTTTGGAACGATCCTCTTGTTTTTTATTGTGTATTATTTCTTCAGGCACAATTATTTTCGAGATCCCAAAGCGCTTCAGCGCGTCATTGCCAAAGCGGGTGTCTACGGTCCCCTTGTGTTTATCGTGTTTCAAGCGTTACAAGTTCTTTTTCCCTATTCTTCCAGGCGGGGTGTCAGGCTCTTTAGCGATGCTTTGTTTCGGAACGTGGAAAGGTTTTTTCTATTCCTATATTGGAGTTTTGATTGGTTCAAGCATCGCCTTTTTGCTTGTCCGAAAGTATGGGAAACGACTTCTAAGACATTTCGTCGATCAGAAGACATTTGATAAATACGATCAAAAGCTGCAAGATTCGAAAAACTTTGCCAAACTGTTCGCGATCGGGATCTTTCTTCCGATCGCGCCCGACGACCTTCTTTGCATGATCGCAGGACTTTCTTCGATTTCTTTTTGGAAGTTTTTTTGGATCATCGTGATCGGCAAACCAATTTCTTCTTTTTTTATAGCTATTTTATCGTCAAGATCATGGGGTTGATTTAGACAAGAAACAGGACAAGACACGTATAAACGATCATCGTGATGAACATAAAAATCGAGATGAACGTGGACATGAATTCTTGTTCTTTTTTTGTGCAGATCGGGCCAAGCTGCATCGGGAGGGCGAAGCTCGTTGGACACATAAAATACAGCAGGACCGCCATACAAAACGCCTTTTCCTCCATCCGGTACGGGAATAGTAGAAAAAAACCAGCGATGATCAAAAGATATAAAATGATTCGGATCGAAAACAGCTTGAGAATCGGAACAAGGGTTTCTTTCGTGATGTTCATTTCATAGCCGATCGTAAACAAGATGATCGAGACGATGGGTTTGGTCGCCATATCGATCAAATTATTGTAAAGGGAAAGCCAAGACGATTTTTCCAAAACGAGATGGAGTCCGCACACGTTCATGAGCAATCCAAAAATAACCGCTAGAATAAAAGGATTCTTCAAGATCTTGCACAGTGTTTCTTTCCAGCTTACTTGTCCATGTTTCACTTTTTCGACAAGAACAGGAATGACCATAAAGACAACGACGGTCCCAGCCATATCGAACAAGACAGGATACGTTTGAAATTGAGGAGCGGCGATCGTCATGAATAAAGGCAATGCGAGATTGCCACCTTCGCAAGTAGTCAATAAAAAAGGGATCACGCGCGCATAACTTTGTGAGATCCATGGTGTGACGAGCTTTCCGATCCCAAAACAGATCAAGAAAGCAAGCAGCATATAAAGGACGATCCAAATGGATCCGGAAGGAAGCGAAGTCGTAAACAAAATGTTGAAGATCAAGATCGGAAACAGCAAATGAAAGACCATGCCTTTGATCGCGTCTTTCGCTTGTGAAGTGATCCATTGTTTTTGATTGGAAATCAATCCTAGTCCCATCATGAAGAAAACGGGAAGGAGTGTGTTAAGTGCATTCATATCGCTATTATTTCGCTGTTAAGAAAAAACCACAAATCTAGTGATTGAGTTTTTTGTGAAATCGTGGGAGAGCGAAGAACAAGCTTGCAAGATTCCTAAAGTTTCTTTAACTAACTAATGTTAAAGGAGACTAACTATCGTTATGATCAATATCCGTTTATTGAAAGCTTTTCCAAAAAGCGCTCAGTATATTCGACTGAATGTTTTGTTTCAGTGGCTTGGTTTATTAATGAATGTGATCTTGAGTGCGTCGATCGCGTACTTGATCGCTTCAGCCATTGAACAACGACCTATTTCTTGGATCGTATTCGTAATCATGATCCTTTCTTTGTGCGTTCGTATGATCTGCAATGATCGCGCGGTTCAGATGAGTTTCGCCTCTTCTTCGCTAGTGAAAGAGCAGATGCGAGAGAGATTGTTTTCAAAACTTTCAAAGATCGGACCTTCGTATTTAAAAACATTCTCGACAGCGCAAATCGTTCAGCTCAGCAGCGAGGGTGTCGATCAACTCGAAACGTATTTTGGCAATTATATTCCGCAATTTTTCTTTGCGTTGCTCGCGCCGCTGACATTATTTTTGATCACGCTATGGTTTGATTGGAAAGCGGCTTTGATCTTATTCATGTGCGTGCCGCTCATTCCCGTATCGATCGTGTTTGTGCAAAAGATCGCCAAGAAGCTCTTGAGCAAATATTGGGGCCAATATACTCAATTAGGCGATCGGTTCTTAGAAAACCTACAAGGTTTGAGCACGTTGAAGATCTATCAAGCGGACGAAAGAAAACAAGAAGAAATGAAGGAAGAAGCCGAACAATTCCGCAAGATCACGATGCGGGTATTGATCATGCAGCTCAATTCGATTTCAATCATGGATCTTGTCGCATACGGTGGTGCAGCGGCAGGTATCATCAGCATGCTCACTTCTTTTCAAAATGGAACCATCACTTTATTTGGAGCGTTGTTCATCGTTCTGATGTCGGCTGAATTCTTTATTCCGATGCGGACCCTTGGTTCGTATTTCCACATCGCAATGAATGGAATGGCGGCCAGCGATACGATGTTCCAGCTTCTCGATCTTGAAGAAAAAGAACATCCGATCCAAGAACTTGCGCCTTTTTCCTCTTTAAAGATAGAGAACCTTTCCTTTGCGTATGAAGAGAAGCCGATTTTAAAAAATCTTTCGCTTTCGATCAAGAAAGGGGAAAAGATCGCGTTCGTAGGCGAATCGGGATCGGGAAAAAGCACGATTGCTCATTTGATGATGGGGATCCTGCAGCCGAATACGGGCTCGATTTGCTGGAATGAAAGTGAGATCTGTGAAATTGAGCCAAGCATCTATTCTCCGCATATTTCGTATTTAGGACATACATCCTCACTATTTTTGGGGACGGTAGGAATCAACTTGAAAATGGGAAAAGCCGATGCTTCCGAGCAAGAAATGTGGATCGCGCTCAAGCAAGCAGGGATCGCGGATCTATTTCAAGAAAAAGAAGGTTTGCAGACGCCTGTCAAAGAAGGTGGTTCGAATTTTTCGGGCGGTCAAAGACAGCGTTTGGCTCTGGCAAGATTGCTATTGAAAAATAGTGGAGTCATGATCTTGGATGAGTCGACAAGCAATGTCGATGTAGAAAGCGAAGATCAAATCATTCAAACGGTCAAAGATCTAGACGACAAGACGATCATCATGATCTCGCATCGTTTGAAAAACAGCATGGATGCGGATCGGATCTATGTTCTAAAAGAAGGAGCGATCCAAGAAGTTGGTGATCATGAAACGCTCCTAAAAAACAAAGGGGAATATGCTCGTTTATGGAACGCCCAGCAAAATTTGGAACGGTACAATGGAGGAACGCAAGATGAAGCGAAGTAATTTTCAGATCTTATCTTCTTTGATTGGTTTTGTCGGCGATATGAAGTGGATCGTGATCATGGCGATCTTGATGGGTGTGGCTGGATTTATGGCTGCGATCTTGATTCCGATTCTTGGAGGATATGGGATCTTGAAGATCTTGGCCAATGAGTCGTGGCAACCGATCCTATGGACAATGGTGTTTTGCGCCTTTATGCGAGGAGTGCTCCGCTATGCGGAACAAGCAAGCAATCATTATATTGCTTTTAAGCTTTTAGCGCATATTCGAGATGTAATCTTTCGAAAGCTTCGCGCGTTAGCGCCTGCTAAATTGGAGACGAAGGAAAAAGGAAACTTGATCTCTTTGATCACGAGCGATGTGGAACTTCTCGAAGTGTTCTATGCCCATACGATCTCGCCAGTCTGTATCGCGTTTCTTGTTTCTTTGATTTGTGTTTTATGGCAAGGGTCGCTGCATTTTTCTTTAGCGCTTCTTGCCTTGATCGCGTATGGAACGATTGGCGGGCTTTTGCCTTATTTTTTATCGAAATCCACGATGAGCGCTGGTCGTTCTTATCGTGAGAAGAGCGCTATGATCAACGCGAGGATGCTTGAGGGCGTTCGAGGGATCCAGGATCTGCTTCAATTTGGATCGGCCGACGTGTATAAAGAAGGCTTGATCGATAAGACGAGAGGGCATGCCAAAGAAGAAAAGAAGATCAAACAGCAGATGGGGCTTGGTCTGTCGATGAGCAATGCGCTGATCCTCTTCTTTTCGGTGCTGATGTTTTTGTGGTCGTATTGGTTGTATCAAAATGGTTTTATTTCTTATGAGGCGCTGCTGATTTCTCCGCTTTTACAGATTTCTTCTTTTGGTCCTGTGATCGCGCTTTCGAATCTAGGAACAGGACTCGCACCGACTTTAGGGGCGGGAAATCGTTTGCTGGATTTGCTTGAAGAGGAAGCGGTCGTCGAAGAAGTCAAAACGGGAACAAAGCCGAGTTTCGATCGTCTTGAGGTCGATGGTGTCGATTTTGGATATGGTGAAGATCTTGTTCTGCAGGATTTTTCTCTCAAGATCCCACAAGGCAAGGTATTGGGGATCCGGGGAGCAAGTGGTTGCGGAAAGTCAACGTTGTTGAAGCTGCTCATGCGTTTTTGGGATGTGGAGCGAGGAAAGATCTTAGTGGATGGAAAGAAGATCCAAACAATCCAGACGAGCGCGCTTCGAGATCATCAAAGCTGCGTGAGTCAAGAGACGCATCTATTTCACGATACGATCGAGAAGAATATTTCTTTCGTAAAGGAAGGGGCGTCTCTAGAAGAAATCGAGGAGGCGTGTCGGAAAGCGAATATTCATGACTTCATTCTTTCTTTGCCGCAAGGATATTCAACTTTGGTTCAAGAACTTGGAAGTTCGCTTTCGGGAGGAGAGAAGCAAAGAATTGGTTTGGCGCGCGCTTTTTTGAGTGGGGCGAAAGTCTTATTTTTGGATGAGCCGACAAGCAATCTGGATAGTTTGAATGAGGCGATCATCTTGAAGTCGATCGATGATTCGAAACATGGGAAAACGATCATTTTAGTTTCGCATCGAGAATCGACGCTTCAAAACTGCGATTTACGCTTAGAGATGGGGAAAGCATGAAGATCGAAGATAAAAGAGAGCACGAGATCCGGCTCGTTAGCGAAATGATCGAACTCTATTATCGTAGTCATGAAGGCGATCCTGAGCGTTTGATCGAATATGCGAAAAAGAGGATCCTCGTTTGCCCGTTTATGGAGCAAAAAACGTTTTGTTCGGCTTGCCAAGTTCATTGTTATCAAAAAGAGATGCGGGAAGAGATCCGGAAAGTGATGCGTTATTCGGGACCGCGCTTGATATTTCGTCATCCTTTGCTTGTTTTCAAGCATGGCTATATCTCGATGAAAGAAAATTGGAAAAAGAAGAAAGTTAAAAAAAGGGGAAATGTATGAAAATAGCGTATTTATTGATTGGATTTATTGGTCTAGGTCTAGGTGTTCTAGGCGCACTCTTGCCTTTACTTCCTGCTTTTCCGTTTTTGTTGTTAGCGGCTTTTGGTTTCGCAAGAAGTTCGAAACGTTTGAATGATTGGTTCCTTTCTACAAATCTATACAAAGACAATTTAGAAAGCTGGGTCAAAGAGCGGGGCATGCATCGCAAGGGGAAGATCCGTGTCATGGCGATCATCACGATGACAATGGCTTTAGGGTTTATCATGATGGGAAACGTGCCGATTGGTCAAGCGATCTTAGTGTGCGTTTGGATCGGACACGTTCTCTATTTTAAATATGGAATCAAGACTTTGGAATCGGAGTAAAAAAAAGCGAAAAAAATCGCTTTTTTTTATTTTTTCTATTGCATCTAGTTTTTGTCTATGTTAATATAAGTGAGCGCTGATGAGTAGCGCCGACCGAAACAATTCTTGGAGATGTACTCAAGTGGCTGAAGAGGTGCCCCTGCTAAGGGTATAGGTCGGGAAACTGGCGCGAGAGTTCAAATCTCTCCATCTCCGCCATCTTTATTATAAGATTATATTGGTCCAGTGGTGTAGTGGTTAACATGCCTCCCTGTCACGGAGGAGATCGTGGGTTCGAGTCCCATCTGGACCGCCATCATTATTTTCAATCTAATATTGGTCCAGTGGTGTAGTGGTTAACATGCCTCCCTGTCACGGAGGAGATCGTGGGTTCGAGTCCCATCTGGACCGCCATCATGCAGATGTAGTTCAATGGTAGAACACAGCCTTGCCAAGGCTGATACGCGGGTTCAATTCCCGTCATCTGCTCCATCTAGTTGAGTTAAAAACCGCAGAAATGCGGTTTTTTGCTTTATATAAAGGAAAATCGGGTGAATTGTTATTGCTGATTTTAGCCCAAAAAGCAGTCGTGAGGAAGCTGTGAGGAATTTATATTATAAATTTTATTCAGCGCTTCCTTAAACGACACTCTTTGTTCTTCATAGATATGGGTATAAACTTTATGCAGAGTCTCTACAGAGTGTCCTAGTCGATCGGCGACCAGCTGATCTGGCATGCCGTTCATGATCATAATGCTTGCATGGCTATGTCGAAATCCGTGCAAGGTTATATGTTTAACGTTTGCTGCTTCTGTGTATTGATCATGTTTCCTTTTTAATGTGGTCGGAGACAGCGCCCTAAAGTCTCCAAAAACATACCAGTTTGAGCAGAAGCCATCTTTTGTTTGTTCATTCCGGAACCTATCCAAAAGAGCGGCTTCGAGAGAGGAAGTCATATCTATTCTTCGGTTCGATCGTTTCGTTTTTGGAGATGTTCTTATGATCCCCTTTTTGGAAGTCTTATTCGTAGCTGTAGACCTGATCATAATAGTTCTTTTTTCAAACTCTATATCCTGCCATTGAAGGCTGATGAGCTCTCCTCTTCTAACTCCTGTTTCCCAAAGAAAGGAAAAGACAGTTTTCCAAAACGTATCGTCTATCGCATCATAGAATTTATTGAACTCTGTCTGAGACCAAAAATTGATTTCCGCATCCGTTTTTGGGCTCATATGGCTTTGATCTTTGTACTTTTTAACCTTGTGGCATGGGTTGGATTCTAAGATCTCCAATTTGACGGCATAGCTCAGGTACGTCGATAAAGTCATTTTCGTATTATTGATTGTATTTTCTGAATATTTTTTTCCGTCCGGTTTTTCCTTGGCGATTAGATCGCTCATCCAGTCCATTACAGTTTTAGCTTTGATGCTCTTGACCTTTGTGGAACCGAGCTGCTTATGAATATGCTGCTTATAGACCGAATAATTACTGATCATTGTCGACTCTTTTATTCCTTCGATCGCATAGTTTTTGTTGAACTGATCAACCAGTTCATCGAGAGTCATTGAAGAGGGAAGATTATCCGCCAGATTTCTCAAAATATCCTCTTCAGCCGCTTTGGCATCTCCTTTTCTTTTGAACCCTCTACGCGTTATATGTCGGCTTTTTCCGTTTTGATCGGTATAATGGATATCGACATACCAAGTCCCCCGTTTTTCATCTTTATAGACAGGCATCCTTGTTCATCCTTTCTTTTTCCGTTGTCCGCTCTGAAAAGCAACAGCACTCTCGCATTCTTCATAGTCGTACATATCCAAATGACCATTCAGCGCATGGGCAAGCTCATGATCAAGCGCACGCCTCTGTTCAGCCAGATCGCAGCGGGCATTCAGTACGATCACGATCCATTCGCCCTTCTTCCTGCAGAAGCCCTTGATCGAATAAGGAAGCGGTTCAAAAACAACACTAATTTGATTAAATCTTAAAAAATCCTCATATGTCATTCCATCACATCCTTTTTTGATAATAAAGCCAATTATGACAATATCGGTGTCTGAAATATTATTAACCTTCCTGTTTCCCTATATCCAATAAACTATTGGTACTATCGAAAGGGAGTTTTACCTATGAAATGTATATATTTTGACAACTTAGGAATTCTTACATCAGGCGAAAAAAATATCAATTCTGTGGCTTTTCTCTTCTCTTGCAGCGTATATTGAAGGCTGTACTCGAACCCATTGACTGGTGAATAGTAATCCTTGATCTCCTGGACATTATCATATGTAACAATCCATTTTTCATGCCTAAGATGATCAACTATGAGCGTGGCAAGCTGCTGGTGGTCTTCAGACCCTAAAAAATCTGAATAGAGTTCCTGCCCTTTATGGAAATAGGGTGGATCGAAAAACGTAAATGCGTTTTTTTCTTTAGCAACGACTTTTTCTAAGAAATCACGGGCATCCAAATTATACAAACTAATACTATTCCTCATTGAATGGATTAAACGGATTTTTTTGGCCAGTTTTTCCTTATTGAATCGACAGCCGATCTTATAAGCCCCATCCTGTTTTTTACCCCCAATAGGGCCTGCTTTATCGATGATTCCTGAGCGATTAGTCCTATTAAGGAAAAGGGTAGAGAACGCTATATCAAGATCGGAATGCTCTTCCAAATTAGCTCGAACACATTTCTGGTGTTCCCACTCTGCATACGTGATTTCTGTTTTGTCCATTTTTTCAATTAATTCTTCAGGTCTTTCCAGAATCATTTTCCACATTAGATAGATGCCGCGGTCCAAATCGTTCATTATGATTTTTTGTACAGTGTTGGTTCTCAATAGTTCTAAAGCTATTGCAGCACCCCCACAAAAAGGTTCAATATATGTTATGCAGCCGTTTTCTTTGATGAGCTGCTGGACAAAACGGAACAGCTTATGTTTTCCTCCAGGATATCTTAGTGGTGAATTATTCATTTTTTTCACCCTCCTCGTGATAAGGATAAACGCTAAATAGCATTTTGGCCAGAAATTTCTTTAATCAGGTAGTTTAACAAATCAAGTAGACCAAGTTTTGGCCAATCTTTAATTTTATATTCGGGCTCACGGAATTTTTCAGGGTGGTGGATCAATAAATTAATTGGTTCGATTACCTTGCTTTGATCTCCTAAGCATTGATCAAATGTTCTTTTGTGAGTGTGATCTAAGAGGCCTTGATGACACTTACCATAGTATTTGATGATTTTAGATAAAGATGGATAGCCATTCGTCTCATTAGCTAGATGACTCCAATGAGGTTTTCCTTCTTCGTCGGTTTTTGTTTTTAGGTGACGGATCAATACCGCTTCGACAAGCGATCTCAAAAGCATTGCTGATGCCAATGGATAATTATCGACTGCTTTGTTTTTAGAGATCTTCAATAATTCATTTCCAATTGAAATAATCCCGTGATTCCCTTGTTCGTTTTTAGATAAGCCGCTTAAATCCAAGCCTTCCATAAAGTAAGGAACTTTGGGAGGTTCTGGTTTATCTTCTTTCGACTTGTTCGAATTGCCTTCTTTTTTATCGCTTTTGTCTTTATTGCCTTTTGTGGCATTATTTGTAGATGTTTTACCAGAATTTTGCGCGATCGGCTCAGGTATAGGAGAGAGCGGGCGGCTTATTATTTCTTCTTTTATAATAGGCATTAACATTTTCTCAGCATCCGCTGCATGCCATCTCGATACTTTATTTCCGCTATTGTCCTCCTCTGCTGCTTTTTCTATGAGTTTTATCGCGAGACAAATCCTATCTTTTGTGAAAGATGCAGGATTCTTTTCGTCGAATCCTAAAGCATTTTTGACCGATGCAAAAAAGATTCTTCGAATCGAGGTGATACTAAGTCGTTTGGTTAGATTATCGATTTCAAAGTATTCGTTCGCTTTTTCAAGAATATAATCGGTTGTATCTTTCCTGGTGCCATATTTTAATTCAAACCTTCGAATTTCTTCTGCACCCCAGGGCGTACGGCCTCGACCACTATCCACACCAGTATGGGTCTTTTTTATAAGAGACAGAGCGTGCTCTTGACTGGTAATGCAAGCAAAGACTTTTTTCGGGATCCGACTCAAGTTTGTTTGCGCGATGCTCTTGAGCTTGCTTTTCTGGCTTGTGGAGATAAAGTCGTATTTGTCAGGATCACTCAGTATTCTTAATGCTGTCAACCTTCTATTCCCGTCATAAACTTCGAATTTTCCTTTTTTGCTGGCGAGAGGAACTAGAATAGGCAGTTCGTTGGGATTTAATCCATTTTCAGCAATATCTTTAGCTAGATTTACCATTTTTTGACTTCCAACTATTATCCATAAGAGTTCCATAGCCTTTTCTTCATTTTCCGCAGGTTCGTGTCTCGGGTTTTCTGCAAATATAACCAGCGAACTTAAACTGATTTCTCTTCTTTCGACGTTATTTTTCATAATTATTTAATCTTCTTCCTTATCAATCGCATCAATCACAGTCAACACAGCCTTGAGTTGTTTGGGAGTCAGCTTCCCGACCTTATCAAATAGGACACCGACTTGTTCATCTTGAATCAGTTCCAAATACTTATTGAGCAGTTCCGAATCGCCGCGCTCCTCGTCCATGTAGATCGGCTCACCACACGAGATCGTTCCGACTAAGGGTACTTTATGCATTTGTGGAACAGGGAAGATATTTTTTATTCCAGACAGGGGCTCATTTTCCTCTTTTCTTTTATAATTTCCCGATTACTTCGCCTAGGCAGCGCACTGTATCGCCGTCATTAAGGTCGATGTCTTTGTATCTTGCATTGAGCGAATGCAGCCGATCAGGAAAGTACTCTTTGATCAGCGCTTCGCCATTCACAGAAAATATACCGATCTTGCCAGGATCAAGCACTTCAGTTTTTTTAACCAAGACGAGATCACCATCCATGAATTTCGGTTCCATCGAATGGCCACTGACCCTAACAACGAAATCAGCTTTTTCGGCCGATGGAGACTCCGGAACCTGGATCGTGCTTGCCGGAATGTCATCAGGCATATAGTTTCCGGTACCAGCCGACGGGGCATATCCGTAAGCAGGCAGCGTTACATAGCGAATCGGCACGTCTTCGACTTTTAAAGAGGATTTAGTAGTCAAACGCTCAATTAAAGAAACTATCATTACTTTGTCTTCTTCGTTTAAATCGCGAATCTTTTCGATAATGTATTCTTCTTCGATAGTTGGGGTAAATTGGGCAATCTCCTGTAATTCATAGGCTTTGTTAAGGATATCAACATAGTTGGCGTTATAGATTTTACAAAGTTTGATATACGTATCTATATCAGGTTCTGAATTTCCGGTTTCATAACTTGCTATCGTAGAACGATTAATTCCAAGGATGTCAGCAACTTCTTTTTGACTCATTCCGCAATCTTTTCGGGCTTCTTTAATGCGCTCAATTAAGTATTTGTTCATCTTTAGCTCTCCTTTCTTGCTTGTATTTTATCCCGAAAGATACCCTATAACAAGAAAAATGTTGAATTTCTTAACATTTCTTTCTTGACTGTTAAGAAAATACACGTTATAGTAATGGCGTGTTAAGAAACTCAACACAGAAAGGAGGCATATATGTTCGATAAAGATAAATTGAAGAAATATTTGGATGATAACGGAATCAAGCAAAAATACGTTGCAAAAAGAGCAGGGATTTCGGAAGAAAAACTTTCGAAAATCTTGTCAGGAAAAAGAAAATGCGACGTAAACGAGTTCTTAGCCATTTGCAGCGCATTAAACAAGAAACCTGATGATTTCGTAATCAGGGTGGATTAGAAAGGAGACTTATGAACGAACTGCAAATTTTTAAAAACGACGAATTCGGACAAGTTCGCACAACCATCATCAATGATGAACCATATTTTGTTGGAAAAGATGTTGCTGGAATTTTAGGATATTCAAATTTGGATAAAGCTATCAGACAACATGTAGATCCGGAAGATAAACAACCAGTGTATTTAAATAATCTAACCGCCCAAAACGGTAGCCCCACAAAAGCGATTGCGATTTCGGAGTCAGGCTTATACAGCTTGATATTTGGTTCAAAACTTGAGGAAGCCAAACGCTTCAAACGCTGGAATAGAGAGGAAAGAAATCAAAAAAGGAGAGAACAAAATGAGAAGAATCAGATATCAAGATCCATACAACTCCCACAAGGTTTGGGAGGTGTCGCATCTCAAAGGCGGCTTTTATTTGAAACAGTACATCTCGGGACGGCAATGGTCTCGAGGCAGAAGGGTTACTAAAAGGTTTTTGGAGATGATCGGAGTGCTGAGCATGCCGATCGTATCTATCAATGAGTATTAAAAAGGAGATGAGAAAAATGGCCGATGTCAAAGAACTCGCAAAAGCACGCTATGAGCTTCTGGTCAAAGGCTGGTGCAATAACCAGGATATCCAACAATTCTGGCCGTGCGGCTATAGAAGCGCAAAAAAGATCATGAACGAAATCAATGAAGAAGTAGCCAAGGAAGGGAAAAAGGCCCTTGAAGGCGGTGTCCATGTTTCTAGACTGATCAAGAAGCTTAATACAAGCGAAACAAAGATCCGGAAGGATTATGCCGAACTAAACGGCATTTAAGAGGAATAGATAGGAGAAAGGAAATGAAAGAAAAAAACGTTAAATGGAACCCGCTCACCGAGAAGCACGAACCATACGAAGTTCCAGAAGGAAGCGCCTTAATGGAACCGTATCACAGCCCTTTAAATCGCACTTTGATCAAATGTGCTTCGTGCGGAAAAGAAATAAAGTACGGAAGAGCCGTGAGTTCAAGAGAAATTTTCGATGTTGATCATGAGCCGTTTGCAGTTTGTAAACAATGCGAAATACAAGAAATCAGGAGAGTAACGGCAGCAAATCGAGCAAGAAGGGAAAAGCAAAATGGTAGGTAAATGGAATTATGAATCCCGCGAGTACGATCCCTATGAGTTGCCACTCGGAAGCGTGACAATCGCAAATCTTAATGCTCCGATAGTATGTGCAGCCTGTGGAAAGCCAGTTCGGTATCGAGACACTTTTACTTCGCTGGAAATTCACAACTTTGCAGGCTTCGGCTATGCGGTATGTGAGGATTGCTACAAAGAAGAATGGAAAAGGAGAAAAGCGTATGAAAAATCAAATTGAACGGCTACATCAGATGGCTGCACGGTCTTTGGCAGATGGATCTATCAATGAATCTTATTTTGCCGGCTTTGAACATGCTCTTAGAGATATGGAACTTGCAGATCCTGCTTTTGGAGTCGATCTATTAGCGGAATTGACTCGAATTGGTGATAAGTTGAATGCTCGTTTATCTGTAGTTTTAGATGCGCAAGACGAAGAGGAAGACGAGTCGGAAGAATATTGGAATGCCTTGGGGGCAGAAAGAGCATATCGGGTAGCGCTGTCGCTGATCGACTCAGTCTTTGAAAAAATTGGAGACGCTGCTTATCAGCAAGTTCTCCAAAGAGGAAAACCTCATGACTGACTACAAGTTCATGGCCAGGGTCAACAAGAACATCCAAAAGCATCTTGAGGAAAAAGCGATGATCGAGCTCCAAACCGAAGCTCTAAAAGAACATCGAAAGATCCAAATCATCACCAGCGTGATCGGCGCAGCTCTGATCCTGCTGACTTTCATGCTTGAGACGCCACATTGAAAGGAAGAACAAAATGGAAAAAATTATAGAAGGTCTAGCGCGCGGGATCACAAAAGAGAAGCTTACAGAGTTCTACGCTGATCCAACTGTACAGGCTGAATTCGAAGCCTGGAAAAAGAAAAGGGAACTTCGGAAAGTATCTGGAAGAGTCCATGATCCGTCTAGCAGACAGCAAAATGCGACCGTAAACAGCTAAAAAAGGAGGACTCGCGAAAGCCCTCCAAGAAAAAATATACACACTGAATTATAACACAAACTCCGGTCCCGTCACGAGTCTGTCGTGAAAAGACCATAGTAAATCTCCTTATAAATCAACGCTTTAAGCTTCAAATCTCGGCAGGCTCTTGAGGGGACCGGAGCATCACAGAAAGGGAACCAAATGGACACAAGAACTGAAACATGGGCGCATCGGTGCATCGGCGAGCTCCTGGAGAGCGTGTCGATCGTGCAGTGCTTGGAAGAGACAGATGTGCTTTACAAAAGCGAGCGCGATCAGCTCGTGAATGCCGCCTCGGAGGCGGCGAGATGCCTTAAAGAACTGATCAACAACAAATAAAAAACAAGATAGATTCCGGCTCCGTCACGGAGCTGTCAAGATACTATACACAATTCAAACAAGCGCTTTTCCTTTCTTTTGCTTGGCAGCTCTTTGAGGGGGTCGGAACTTAACAAGGAGACATAAATGCACTTAATCAAATCGAATCTCCAGAAGCTCGAAAAGAACATCCTTTTCGGCCAGGAGATCACAAAAAAGGCGAAAAAAGGCGTAGACCTTTTAACCAAAGAATCTCGTCGGATCCATGTGGATGACCCGATGAGCATCATCAACTTTGAGTTCCTTTTGGATGATATGGAAGATCATTTGACATCGTGGGAATCAGCACTTACAGACGCTCGTTTTGCCATGACCGTTTTGCGGACAAAATGTGCCGCAATCAATAAAGGGCCTTTAGAAAAAGCAGAAAAGGACAAGCCGTGAAACCCGGCGCAACAGCGCCATGTTATCGGTGCCCGAAACGGACGCCGACATGCCACGGCGAATGCGCTAGCTATTTGCATTACGTTAAACAACAAGAAGAAGCACGCGAGAAACGTCATCGCGACCTGATCTGCGGTCGAGACGAGCCGTGGAAGAGAAGAAGCCTTATAGCAGAGGGTAAGCAACTTTCAACGCAACAAAAACATATATAGGAGGAAAGAATGATAAGAGTAGAAATCACAGGCGACAGCTACGCCGAAATCGAAGCCCAGCTGATGGGCTTCCTAGCCAACCCATCGGCCACGATCGAACCCGATCAGATGGGATTCACCTTAGAAAAACAGAAACTGACCAAAGACGATCTGGACAGACCGTTCGAAGACGAGCACGCAACCAAGCAGGCGATCAAGCGACCAGAAGTGACCAAAACCAACACTCAAACCAAAACTGAACCAAAGCCAACTGAAGAGAAAGCCTACACACTCGAAGAAGTTCGAGCGGCCGCGATGTCAAAACTGGATGGGCCTAGATTCAAGGCTTTGCTGAGTCAGCTTGGCGCCAAGAATCTAACGACACTCGACCCTGCGAAGTACGGCGAGCTGATGGAGCTGATTGATCATGCCTAGCCAACACGCGTTCTTATCGGCATCGTCATCGAGCAAATGGCTGAACTGTCCAGTTTCAGCCAAGCTCGAATCGACGTTCCCGAATACCGACACCATTTACACGCAGGAAGGCACGCTTGCCCACTCGATCTGTGAAGAGAAGCTGAAGAAGTGGAAGTCGAAGGGGCGCAAGAAGATCGAGTGCTCCGACAAGGAGATGGATGAGGCCACGACCGACTACAAAGACTATGTGGTCAGCATCTATAACAGCCACAACAATCCGGAACTGCTGATCGAAGAGCGTCTCGACTATTCGCGCTGGGTTCCGTCTGGTTTTGGAACAGGCGACGCCTTGATCGTGTCTGACGCCGGACTTGATGTGATCGACTTTAAGTATGGCAAAGGCGTCCCGGTCGATCCGGAAGAAAACTCTCAGCTGATGCTTTATGCGGCCGGCGCGATCGATCTGCTCGGAAGCTTCTATGACTTCGAACGAGTGACACTGCACATCTTCCAGCCTAGGATCCAAAACGTAGCGTCGTGGGAGACGACCAAAACAGCCATTCTTGACTGGCTTGAAACGATCGTTGTTCCAGCCGCTCAAAAAGCAATGACCGGCGAAGGAGAAGCATGCGCCGGCGCTCACTGCCGATTCTGCAAGGCGCGATCGACATGCAAAGCAAGAGCCGCGCAGATGGAAGAGATCGCAGCCTATCGAAGACGACATCTTCTTTCTCAAAAAGAGATCTCTCTGCTTCTTAATGAGCTCGATCCGATCCAGGCGTGGGCCAAAGAACTTCAGGACGAAGCTTTAAGACAAGCTTTGGAAGGAGCAGAATTCGAAGGCTGGAAAGTTGTCGAAGGGACGAGCCGACGTACGATCAGCGATAAAGAAAGTCTCGTCCAGAAGCTGCTTGCTGAAGGATACGAAGAAAACAAGCTCTATAAGCCGAAAGAGCTGCTTGGCATTGGCGGCCTTGAAAAGATGTGCGGAAAAAAGCGTTTCGCAGAATTGGCGGAGGTTTATATCGATAAACCGCGCGGCAAGCCTGTGCTTGTTCCAATCACAGATAAAAGGCCCGTCTATTCGGATGCGGTCGAAGATTTTAGCGACATGATCAAAGGAGGAGAATAATCATGGCAAAAAGACCAGAAGATGTAAGAACTGGAACCGTGCGGATCGTATGGCCGCACTTATTCGCACCATACGCATCGGAAAATCAGGACTCGGAGCCATCGTACAGCGTGGCCATCCTGATCGACAAGGAAGACAAGAAGACATTGAACGCGATCAACGCGGCCTACAAGGCGGCTTTCGAAGCCGGCGTGAAGAAACACGGGGCAAAGTTCCAGTCTAAGGGGAAGACGCCACTCATCCGTCCGGACGGCGGCAACAAGGGTATCCTGATCGACTGCGATTCCGATCTGCGTCCTGACTCGCTGGATGCGGAAGACGTGAAAGGCTGTTACCTGATGAACCTGAAGCGCAAGAACAAGCCGGGCGTCGTAGCCGTCCAGGACGGGGCACTCGTCCATCTTGGCGAAGAAGACATTCAGGGCGGCGACTATTGCCAGGTCACGCTGTCCATGTATCCGTATAATCACCCGCAGGGTGGTATGGGTATCTCGAAAGGGTTGAACAACGTGTGCAAGATGTCGGATGGCGAACCGCTGGGTACCGGATCCGCATCGGCAGAGTCGGATTTCGCAGACATGGCTTCGGCATCGGCTTTTGGCAGCGGCGACAACGATGAAGACCCGTTCGCCTAGGGTGCTGCACATCGACCTCGAAACGTACTCGCCGATCGACCTCGGCAAATCATCTGTATACAACTACTGCGAGGATGCCGGATTTCAGATCCTGCTCCTCGCTTTTGCTTATAACGACGATCCGGTCCAGGTCATCGAGATGCCGACCCGGAAGACCATGCCGGCGAAGGTGCTACGGGACATCCTGGACCCCGAAGTAATGAAGGTGGCGCACAATGCCAGCTTCGAAAGGATCTGTCTGTCGCACGCGTTTGGCGATGGAAAAAACCATAATTACCTTGATCCGAAAGCCTGGTACTGCACGATGATCCACGCGTGCGAGCTGGGCTTGCCTGCATCTCTGAAACATTGTGCCGAAGCGATCGGGTGCGAGTTGGCCAAAGACAGCGCCGGAACTCTTCTGATCAACTACTTCTCCAAGCCGTGCAAGCCGACAAAAGCCAATGGAGGACGGACACGGAACATGCCCGAAGACGATCCCGAAAAGTGGGGGCGCTTCGTCTTCTACAACAAACGCGACGTCGAGGTCGAACAAGAGATCTACAACAAGCTGCGGCGATACCCGATGCCGGAAGAGGAGTGGATGCGCTACTGCATTGATCAGCGAATCAATGATACTGGAGTACGTCTCGAGATGACGATGATCAAGAACTTGACAGAAAAATACCCGCTCATGGTCAAAGAGATGAAAGAAGAATGCGAGAAGATCACGGGCGGTATCAACCTGAACTCGATCATCCAGCTCAAGGAGTGGATCTATCAGGAGACTGGGATGCAGATCGAGTCGCTCAACAAGCCGACGATCAAGGAACTGCTCAAAGGCGAGCTCCCGGAGGATGTTAGAAGAGTTCTGGAGCTTCGCTTAGAGTCCGGATCGAGCTCGATCAAAAAATATATCGCGATGACTAAATGCGTTTCCGATGACGGCCGTGTGCGCGGATGCTTCCGCTTCTTTGGCGGCCGTACCGGACGATGGGCCGGACGTTTGGTCCAATTTCAAAATATGCCCTCTAAATTGGCGTTCTACGACTTCGATCCGGCGCGTCAATGTGTGCTCAACAACGACTTCGACATGCTGACACTATTGTACGGATCGATCACCGAAGCAGCCAAGACTCTCATTCGGACCGTGATCGTGCCAGAAGAAGGCCACAAATTGATCGTGGCTGACTATAGTGCCATCGAAGCAAGAGTGATTGCCTGGCTGGCTGATGAAGGGTGGCGCATGAAAGCCTTTGCCGACGGGAAAGATATCTATTGTGCTTCAGCCAGCCAGATGTTCGGCGTACCAGTCGAGAAGCATGGAGTCAACAGCCATCTGCGCAAACAGGGCAAGGTGGCAGAATTGGCTTTGGGCTATCAGGGTGGTATTGGCGCGCTGATCGCGTTTGGCGCCGACAAGATGGGGCTTAATGAGACAGAGATGAAAGAAATCGTAAGGAAGTGGCGAGGGGCTTCGCCTCACATATGCAAGTTATGGCGTTCAATCGAATCGGGCTTCAAGCGATGCCTCAATGGGGAGGCTGTAAATCTCCGCCACGGCATCCGGTTCATTCGTCGGCCAGGTTATGTATTCATCCAGTTGCCTTCTGGGCGGTGCATGGCCTACTGGATGCCGACGCTCAAGGACGACAAAATCTCGTACGCGAAACACACAGGAACGAAGATGTCGCGCGTCGATACCTTTGGCGGGAAGCTGACGGAGAATATCGTTCAGGCCATCGCGCGGGACTGTCTGGCCGTAGCACTCGAACGGGTGACTAAAAGAACCGATTTCCGGATCATCGCTCATGTTCATGACGAGATCATCTGCGAAGTGCCGGCCGATCGGGCTGAAGAGTCTTTACAGATTCTGGAGGATCTAATGGCCGAACCGATCGACTGGGCGCCAGGACTGATCCTGACGGCCGACGGCTTTGTATCCGACTACTACAAGAAAGATTAAGAGGTGAACGCGATGCAATTTCGAATCGCTACATGCAAGAACCGCTGGCAGAATCCTTACCGCAACGAGTCCGTCACTTGGGATGAGCTGCTCGATCGGATCCGGCCGGCTTACCATACAAAAGAGACAGTCCAGGAATATCGAAGGATGTCGAAGAAGGAACAGGGGGCCATTAAAGATGTGGGAGGCTTTGTCGGCGGGTATCTCAAGGACGGCCACCGCAACAGCCTGTCCATCATCAAACGATCGCTGATCACGCTCGATATCGACTTCGCGCCGGTCGGGTTTTGGGAGGCAATGCAGCACGTCTTTCCGGGCAATTGCCTGGCTATGTACTCAACGCACAAACACGTTCCCGAAAAGCCGAAATATCGGCTGATCGTCCCACTATCCAGAGAGATCAATCCGGACGAGTACGAGCCTTTGGCTCGCATGGTCGCTTCGATGCTCGGGATCGACTACTTCGACGACACGACCTATCAGGCGGCGAGACTGATGTTCTGGCCATCCACACCAAAAGATGGCGTATATGAGTTCTACGAGCAGGAAGGGAAGGAACTGGATCCGGACTTGCTGCTTGACGAATACATCGACTGGAAAGACATTACGAGCTGGCCGCGCTCATCAAGACAGCAGGAGCTCCATAAGCGGGCCGTCGACAAGCAGGAGGATCCGCTGGCAAAGACAGGCTTCGTCGGCGCCTTCTGCCGTACATACTCGATCCAGGAGGCCATCGCCAAGTTTCTGCCCGACGTCTATGAGGCTACAGACAGCGAGGACCGCTATACGTACATTCAGGGCTCCACCGAAAAGGGTCTTGTAATCTATGACGATAAGTTCGCCTATTCGAACCACGCCACAGATCCCACGAGCACACAGTTATGCAACGCGTTCGACCTGGTCAGGATCCATTTGTTCCGTGATCTGGACGAAGACATCACGCCAGGCACACCGACCATCAAGCGACCTTCCTGGACGCGTATGCTCGACTTCTGCGAAGAAGATCCGGACTGCAAAGCAACATTGATGAAAGAACGGTACAGCAGCGCAGAGGAGGATTTCAAGGATCTGGAAGGGACGGGAACGAACTGGCTGACCCAGCTGGAGACCGACAAGCGCGGCAACATCAAGACGACGATCGACAACGCGGTGCTGATCCTGACCAACGATGAGGCACTGAAAGGGATCGGAGGGGATGACCTGTTCAACGGTTATCCGGTCAAGTCCGGCGATCTGCCATGGTGGAGATATGACAGCACCAAGCCCGGATGGTCGGACAGCGACGACGCCCAGCTGCGCTATTATCTCGAAAAGAAGTACCAGCTCAAAGGCAAGAGCGCGATCGAGGACGGCCTGCGCGTCGTACACCAGCGCAACGAGTTCCATCCGGTCCGGGACTATCTGAATGGCTTGCCAGAATGGGACGGAACTCCGCGACTAGACACGCTGTTTATCGACTATCACGGTGTAGAGGATACCGAGTATACGAGAGCTGTTACGCGCAAAGCCATCACAGCCTGCGTAAAGCGGGTCATGGAGCCTGGGTGCAAGATGGACTATACCCTGGTGCTTGTCGGGCCTCAGCAGGGCACAGGAAAGAGCTGGACGTTCGCGACACTGGGCGGCAAGTGGTTCAACGACACGATCAGCGACATCAAAGGCAAGGAAGCCTATGAAGCCCTGGACGGATCCTGGATCATCGAGCTGGCCGAACTGACGTTCACAAGGCGTACCGACATCGAAGGACAGCGCCAGTTTCTGACCAAGACCCATGACAAGTACCGCAAGGCCTACGGAAGACGGGTGTCCAACAACCCACGCCAGTGCGTTTTTTTCGGTACGACCAACGATGTGGAGTTCCTGCGGGACTACGCAGGCAACCGCCGATACTGGCCGCTTCTCGTGCGACAGCATCCGGTAAAGAAAGACCTTTTCAAGGAGCTGCCAAAGGAACGCGACGAGATCTTTGCCGAAGCCTACGTCCGCTACAAAGAAGGGGAAGAGCTTTTTCTGAAACCAGAACTGGAAGCCATGGCACTCGACAAGCAGGAAGAGTTCCGGTTCCATTCCAGTCGCGAAGAACTGATCAGAAACTTCCTGGAGCGCAAGCTCCCTAAGGACTGGGACAAGAAGGACGCCTATGAAAGATCGGAGTGGCTGGCCAACCCCGACAACGAAGGAACAGAAGAGAGAACGAAGGTATGCGCCCTGGAAGTATGGTGCGAACTTCTCAATGGTTCAAAGGCCAATTTCCCGAACTCTGAACAGCGAGAGATCAAGATGATCATAGAGAAGTGCGGGTGGGAAAGGACGAGTGGCGCAATAAGGTTTTCAGGAGGATATGGGGCCCAAAGAGGCTTTAGGAAGCGATAGCAGCTAAAAAGTTTGTTTACGCTAGAGCAAAAAAATAAAGTAAGCGGGGCGTAAACAAACTTCTAAAAACGTAAACGGACGTAAACAAACTTAAAAACTTTGTTTACAGGAAAAACACGATAGCTAAAGCGGAAATGGTGATTTTGTAAACAAAGTAAACAAACTTTAATCAGTAAAGTAATAAAAGTAGGTATATAGGAATTATAGAAATAAAGGGGGTATAGAAATTCTATAAATCCTATAAAGTACACTTTTTTAAAGTTTAGAAACAGGGGTGACTTTGTTTACATTTGTTGCCGTACGCATAGATAGGAGGAGAAAAGTGGAGTACGAAAGAGATGTTGAGAAGTATTTGAAGGAAAGAATCGAAGCGAAGGGAGGTCTGTGCTGGAAATTCACATCACCAGGAATGCAGGGCGTTCCGGACCGGTGGTGCACTTTGTACGGGATCCAGTTTTTCGTTGAATTGAAACGCGACTCTGGCCGCTTATCGAAAGTGCAGAAATATCAGATCCAGCAGCTTCAGCATCAAAACGTTCCGGTCTTCGTGATCTGGAACAAAGAGATGGTTGACAGAATGATGTGCGCGCTGAGGTTCCGGAGGGAAGTATGACCGTATTCCGCCCGCATTCGTACCAGGCGAAGGCGATCGCGTGGGCATTGGATCGGCCCACGTGTGGCCTGTTCCTGCCGATGGGCGCCGGCAAGACGGTGTCGACTTTGTCCGTGATCTCGGAGCTTCTGATGTTCGATGTCCAAAAGGTCCTGATCATCGGTCCGAAACGCGTCGTTGAATCGACGTGGCCGGACGAGATCCAAAAGTGGGACCATACCCGGTTCCTGACCTGGGCTTTGATCACAGCGCCGATGGCCAAAGGCAAGGCGGCGATTCCTTCCGGAAAAGACATCTATCTGGTGAGCAAGGACAATGTCGCCGATCTGATCGATCACCTTGATCAGCGATGGCCGTTCGAGCTGGTCGTGATCGATGAGCTGTCGACTTTCAAAAGTCCAAAAGCCAAGCGCTTCAAGGCCCTGCGCCGTGTGATGCCAGCGACGAAGCGATTCATTGGGCTGACCGGAACTCCTGCCCCGAAAGGCATCCCTGATCTTTGGGCGCAGATCTATTTGATGGATCAGGGGGAACGCCTGGGAAAAACACAGCGAATCTTTCAGGCCCGATATTTGTATCCGGCCCGGATGAATGGCCATGTCGTATACGACTGGGGCGTGAAAGACGGAGCGCAGGAGCAGATTTATGACACGGTCGGCGACATCTGCATGAGTATCAAGCAGTCGGAATGTGCCGATCTTCCTCCCGTCACCTATATCGACCGTTTGATCGATCTTGGAGTGGCTTTGCAGAAGTACAAAACGTTTAAACGAGAGAAGATCCTGGAAGTGTGTCAAGGACAGATGGACGACGCGATCATGGCCGCCAATGCTGGCGTCCTGACCTTGTTTCTTTCGGAATTTGCTTCCGGACAGATCTATACATCCGATCACAAAGATGTCCACACGCTGCATGATATGAAGCTCCTGGAGCTGGAAGACTTGATGACTTCCGCCAATGGCCAGCCAGTCATGGTCTTCTACTATTTCAAGCACGAAGCCGATCGGATCCGAAACCATTTCGAAAAGCAGTACAGCGTGCGCGCCTTGGACACGCACCAGGACATCGAAGACTGGAATGTCGGCAAGATCGACATGCTGCTGGTCCATCCTGCCAGTGCCGGGCATGGACTGAACCTTCAAAAAGGTGGCCACATTGGTGTGTGGTACAGCTTGCCAAACTGGAACCTTGAGCTGTACCAACAAGCCAACGCCAGGATCTATCGTCAGGGACAGCAGGATCCTGTCGTGATCTATCACATCCTGGCAAAGGGCACGATCGATGAAGACATGCTGAGAGCCCTCCAGTCGAAAGAGGTCACTCAGCGCACTCTTCTGGACGCGTTAAGAAGATGAAAGAGGCATAGAAGATATATGACAGAACTAGAACAAGAAAAAGAACGCAGGGAAGCGTTCATGAAAACCTATGGGGTCTCTGAAGAAGAGATGGACTTCTTTGAATACATTGACGGGAGGTTCGAGCTGCTGAAGATCATCATTGCTGCCTTAATAGTTCTATTAGTTCTTGCAGTTTTAGCAGCAATAGCGTTGTAGCTACAGAAACGAAAATTGGAATAATGATGGAAGTTAGGATTTTGTCAAAGAGACGGTTTCTTTTCCATACGCAGTACCGCCAATAACGAGTTGTTAGGGTGTACAGAGCCTTGGGATTATCGCCTTCGGTTTTAAGAGTATCGCAGAAAGGATAGCTTGCCGTGATAAATCTCAAGCCTAGCAGAGAAACCAGTGAACGTCCCAAGAAACTTCCATCGACTCCTTTTCGGAATCGCATAAGAAAGAGCTTGAATTTTTCGGACAAAAACAGATTTACGTTTGAAAAGTCTTCGTTCATATCGGACCTCCTATGGACGAATTATAACAACTTAATTAGAAAGCAGGACGAAAAAATGAAACTTACAAAAAATGAAACTAAGCTTATCGCCTCGCAGAGGCTTAAATCTCTGTACATAACCGCAGATAGAGTTATCGGTGTCTTAAACAACGAAAGAGCACCTGAAGATCAGTACAAGAAGTACACGAAAAGATTGAAAACCGCATACAAAGAGGCATGTAAAGCTTTGGAAGATCTGATCGGTGGAGACCTCTGATGGGCAGAAGAAAGAAACGCGTCGGGGACAGTGTTTATATTACGGGTTCGATCAGCGGTGATTATTTTGTGGTTCAGGCCGCAACGATCAGGTCTATTGCGGAGACCGGTAGCCACCCTATCAAAGTGCAGATCGATGGAATAGGCGATACGACATATTGTTCCGAGGAGCAAATCCTTTACACACTGAAACAGGCTAAAGAGCAGGTCACCAAGAATTTTGAAAAGCTGCAGAGCGCCAGGATCAAGGAAAAAGCGGAACAGCAGGCGAAAGAAAGAGAGAAGAAGATTATGGAAAAATTAAAGATAAGTACAACAGAAGAAGTGCCAACAATAAGTGCATGTTTAGAAAAACAAAATGCGCTGCCAACATTTGAAGAGGTAGCGGATGCGTTTTATTCATTGGCTGAGATTGGAAAACAGGGGGAGAGCCATGCGCGCGATGTGGTCATCGGCCTTGCTGAAATCGCCTTGTTTGAGAAGATCAAGCACGGTTGCGTTTGGGGGAAAGACCAATGATCGGAGCAGGAAAACTCGATTTGATCGAGAAGGCTAGAGGGATCTTTACAGCCGAAGGTTATGAGATAAGACGTGTGGGTCTTGCTATCGATATCATGCGTAATGGCAGACAATTTGCCCATATTTGGCCAGCTTCTCCAAACACTTTGGCGGTAGGGATCACATCCGGACTATGGAGCGGAGTCCATCGGGACCGGACAATCAAGCATGCGCTGCTGCTGATCAAGGACGCTATGCAGGAGTCGGAAGCATGATCAAGTTTCTTTTTGGATTCGCCTTTGGTATCTATATCGGAATGGGAATCATGTCAATGCGCATTGTGGCACGAAAGGGAGATGAGGATTATGACAGGACTAACGAAGCTGGTGATTGATTCATATCGTCACAAGTATGAGTACCAGAAATGTATTGACCGACTGACTTTGGAGATCGAGGTGATAGAAGAGGAAATGATGGGGCTGACTCATTCCGGGATCGAACTGACCGAGGAGCAGGCTAAGAGCCCGCTTCCCATGCCGACCACGACGTCCCCGAGCCACTCGAACGGTCGCTTATTGGATCTGATCGAGAAGAAGACCGAAAAGGAGGTGCAGATCGATGCGCTGACGCTG
Organism: Dubosiella newyorkensis; assembly: GCF_001945605.1. Lineage (GTDB taxonomy): Bacteria > Bacillota_I > Bacilli_A > Erysipelotrichales > Erysipelotrichaceae > Dubosiella > Dubosiella newyorkensis. Next base: position 14,005 of record NZ_MPKA01000062.1, on the reverse strand, counting down.
TCGCTGCAGCAGGCGGATGTCGTCAAGAAACTGAGCGTGGAGGACCAGAGGCTGCTGCAGGATCTGTATCACTCTTGCCGATCGGCAGAAGATGTGGCTGGCGATCACGGCTATTCAAAGCGGGGAATGTATAAGCACATCAACGTGGTGATTGAAAAGGTATTGTAAACCAAGCTTGGCTGTTATAGTTGCAAAATTGCAAGCAAAATGGATATACTATGTGTACAAGGAGGTTAAATTATGAAACAGAATACTTTTAAAAGAGAGTTAAAGAAAGCGTTTATTTCAGGTTTGGCTTCTTTTATGGTCATTTGGCCGCAGCCTTTAAAATTGCCGAATGTAGCTGGAAGAAGGCAGGACGCCAAACAGATCCAGAAAGATTGGGAGAATGTAGGGAAGTCCTTGAAATGGGCGATGAATGATTATGAAAGACAATACAAAAACGGATAATGAACCGCTTACGCCGACTGAGCAGGATAGTGAGATTCAGCAGGTTGAAGCCGAGATTGATAAGCTTTCACCTCGACAACGAAACTTAGTTATAGAACGCTATGAGGAGAGCAGTCAAATATATGAAGGCCCTCTTCCTCCGGCTTCTGAACTGATCAAGTACAATGAGGCCCACCCCGATGCAGCGGATCGGATAATTGCTATGGCGGAAAAAGAGCAGGAAGCAAGATTGGTAAACGCTACGTATATGCTTCGAGAAGATGCGAAAACGAAGAAACGTGGTCAGTTTATGGGCTTTATAATAGCACTGATTGTGCTGGGCGGGGGGATGTTCCTCTTATCGCAGGGGCGCGCTCTTGAAGGCTTTACAACTCTTGTCGGCGCGGCGGCGACGCTGGTATTTATTTTTATTAGCGGGAGATACCAAGGATCCGATAAGGATGGAGATAAGTAACCGGGAGTCGATCGACTTCCGGTTATTTTTTTTCTGAAAGAGTACACTAGTGAACCGTGTCAAGGTGCTATAATAGTATCATCAAGAAATGTAAAAAGAGCACCGGAAAAGCCAAGTGCTATTCGATGCGTGAACATGCGTGTCGATGCGTGTCGATGCGTGATCAAGTCGGGAGTCTGTTGATTTTCGGCTTTTTCATTTACATGAAACATAGATGACGTTAACAAAAACATAAAAAAGATTGTTTTTACTTTGTATAAACACAAGAAAATGATACAATGTCTATACAAGGTATAAATTTTGAAGGAGGATTTATAAATGACGAAAGGACTTACCGTAGCAAAATGGGGCAACGGTAGAGGCGTTAGGTTGCCACAAGCTATATTGAATTTACTGTCGATTGATATCGGCGATGAACTGCTGTTAGAGGTGGAGGGCGATAAAATCGTATTAACACCTGCTAAACCAAAAAAGATCAAAACTTTAAAAGATTTGTTTGCTAGTTATTCAGGCCCATCTTATCAAGAACTATTCGGAGATGAGATGGAGGCTTGGGAAGGTATGGATTATGAAGGAAAAGAATCCATATAAAGAGAAAGGAGATTTATGAATAAAACGAATTTTACGGAAGGAGATATTATATTTTTAGAATTTAGTCCAACTAAAGGGCACGAACAACGAGGGCATCGCCCCGGAGTAATTGTGTCAAATGACACATACCACCAAAAAACAGGGATGTACTTGGTTTGTCCTATTTCTACAAACAACAAAGATTTCCCTTTGCACATTGCTCTAGAAGGAACAAAGGATGTGAAAGGGAAAATTTTTTGCGAACACGTCCGGGCAATGGACTTGGATGCCAGAAACGCAAAAAAAATAGAGGAGTGTCCACCAAACATCCTCGAGAGCGTAAAAAATATTATTCAACTTTTTCTGATTTGATAGTAAATCAGATAGCTTAGAAATGCAAACAAAATCATTATAAAGTTTAGATAGCGTCCAACTTGGGCGCTTTTCTTTTGGATGCGGACTATGAAAGGAAAGGAGGGGGTTCCATGACTGACAAACAAAAGCTGTTCGTTGATGAGTATCTGAAATGCATGAATGTGACCAGAGCCTATAAAAAAGTCTACAAGACTGTTCGAAGCGATTCGGTCGCCCGCTCGGCAGGGAACCGGCTTCTTTCCAAACCGGACGTCAAAGCCTATAAAGAACAGCGGATGCAGGAGATCCACGACGAGAATACTGCCGATATCCAGGAAGTCATGGAATACTTGACGGCTGTAATGCGCGGAGAGCAGAAAGATGAAGTTCTTACGATGAACGGAGATATCGAACTTCTTCGATCGAACACGAAGGAGCGGAACAAAGCGGCGGAGCTGCTGGCTAGATCGTATGGAGCTTTTGAAAAGAACGTAAACCTCTCGATCGAGGTTCCTGTCTTTACAGGAGAGTCCGACCTTGAAGACTAGGACCGTATATCTTCCAAATCTGGTCGGCAGAGGATACAAACAGTTTTGGGACTTTCGTGGCAGATACCGGGTAGTAAAAGGATCCCGCGCGTCCAAAAAATCCAAGACTACGGCTCTATGGTTTATTTACAACTTAATGAAATATCCAGGATCCAACCTGCTGGTGGTCCGGAAGACGTATCGGACACTCAAAGACAGCTGCTTCACCGATCTGCAGTGGGCGTGCGAACGGCTGCATGTGGCGCACCTTTGGGATTTCAAACTTTCCCCTCTCGAAGCCACTTACAAGCCGACGGGGCAGAAGATCTTGTTCCGGGGCCTGGATGATCCGCTTAAAGTCACATCGATCACTGTATCGGTAGGCGTTCTCTGCTGGGGATGGATCGAAGAAGCATATGAGCTCATGAGCGAGGACGATTTCAACATGCTTGACGAGTCGATCCGAGGAGAGCTTCCAAAAGGCCTTTGGAAACAATGGACCTTGACTCTGAATCCGTGGAACGAACACCATTGGATCAAGAAGCGTTTCTTCGATACACCGGATCCAAATGTGCTGGCGATCACGACCAACTATCAATGCAACGAATGGCTCGACGAAGCCGATCTGAAGCTGTTCGAGGATATGAAGAAAAATAATCCAAGACGCTATCAGGTAGCCGGTCTTGGTCATTGGGGGATCGTGGAAGGGCTGGTATTCGAGAACTGGCAGGAGGCCGAGTTCACGCTCGATGACGTTCAGCAGTGCGAATCGATCAATGGGCTGGACTTTGGATACTCGAACGATCCGGCAGCCCTCTTTATCGGATTTATCGATCAGAAGAGAAAGAAGATCTTCGTTTGGGATGAAGTATACAAAAAAGGACTGACCAACCGAAAGATCTATGAAGAAGTGACGAAGTCAGGCTACGCCAAGAAGAAGATCGTGGCGGACAGCGCCGAACCCAAATCGATCGATGAGCTGAGAGGGTACGGCCTCCGTGTGGCAGCTTCGGTCAAAGGACCCGACTCCATCAATCACGGGATCCAGTTCATCCAGGACTATGAGATCCTTGTCCATCCGCGCTGCGTCCATTTCATTACGGAAATTTCCAACTATACGTGGGATAAGGACCGGTTTGGCAAAACGATCAACCGTCCGATCGATGATTTTAACCATTTGATGGACGCGATGCGATACAGCGTCGAGCGCTTCTCGAAAGGAAGCCCAAAATTGAAAACGTTCAAAGGAGGAATATGATGACACGATCAAAAAACCCCTATCAGCTTCCGGATCCGCTTGTATGCGATCCAAGCCGTATCCAAAACGGCATATCGATGGAGCTGGTCGAAGAATATATCAAACTGCATAACAAACGAAAACAAAGATATCGGTACCTGGAGATGATGTACAAAGGGTTTCACGATATCTTTTTTTCTCCAAACAAGCCGAATTGGAAACCGGACAACCGGCTTGTGGCCAATTTCCCCCGTTACATTACCGACACCTTCATGGGCTATGCTTATGGCAACCGGATCAAGAAGACACATCCCGATCAGACCGTTTTGGACACGATCACTGCATTCGAAGATGCCAATGAGATCTCGGATCATGAGTTCGAGCTCTTGAAATATGTTTGTATTTTTGGTCATGCTTTCGAATATCTCTACCAGGACGAGAAGAGTCAAACAAAAATGACGGCCGTCAAACCAGACGAGTTGTTTGTGGTCTATGACGATACGTTGAAGCAGCGCGCCTTGTTCGCGGTGCGCTACGGCTATCACGAAAACAACAGCCAAACCAGCAACGATCAAAATCTTGGCGATATGTATGGCGAGATCCTTACGAGAGACTCGATCATCGCGTTCGATGGCGAAAAGAAAGAAGATACGCAAGAAAATCCCTACGGATACATTCCTGTGGTTGAATACCGTCTCAATGACGAGCGGATCGGATTGTTCGAAACAGTGGGCGGACTGATCGAAGAGTATAACCGCGTGATCTCTGAAAAAGCAAACGATGTAGAGGCATTCGCAGAGGCTTATCTAGCGATCCTGGGAGCCGAAGTCGACGAGGATAACGTAAAACGCATCCGGGACGAGAGAGTCATTAATTTTTACGGTACAGACAACGCCTCGGACGTCGTGGTCCAGTTTTTGACCAAACCCACGGCAGACGGAACACAAGAAAACCTCCTCGATCGGCTGGAGAAGCAGATCTATCAGATCTCGATGGTCGCAAACATCAGCGATGAAGCTTACGGCAACGCGACCAGCGGAGTTTCACTGGCCTACAAGCTGCAGGCCATGAGCAATCTGGCGCTTGGATTTGATCGAAAAATTGAAAAATCGCTGAAAAAGCGGTACAAGATCTTCTGTTCGCTGGCTACAAACGTGCCCGATCCGGATGCTTGGAAAGAAATCGTGATCACGACATCTAGAAATATCCCGAACAACCGGGCAGAAGAGACTTCGATCGCAAAGGATGCCGAAGGCCTTGTATCCAAACGGACCCAGCTTTCGCTGCTATCCTATGTCGACGATCCGGACGCCGAATTGGAACGGATCCAGGAAGAAGAGACGAAGGACAGCGAGCTCATCCAGGGACTTTTTGCGGAACACGATCATGAGGAAGTAGACGATGGCGAAGCCGGAATCGAAAAGTAGCGCCGACTATTGGCGCGAGCGGGAAGAAGAGCAGCGGAAACACAATATCCAAGAAGAGAAGACATACAGCCAAGAGATCGAACGCATCTACCGACAGATGATGAATGAAATCGAGATCCAGATCAACAATTTCTACACTCGATACGCCACAAAAGAGGGAATCACCTATGCAGAAGCGAAAAAAAGAGTCTCTAAACTGGATATAAAAACGTATGCCGAGCTCGCTAAAAAGTATGTGGCCGAGAAAAATTTCTCCGATCAGGCCAATGAAGAGATGAGACTTTACAATCTCACGATGAAGGTGAACCGGCTGGAGCTGTTGAAAGCCAACATCGGAATGCATCTGGTCGGCGGCTTCGACGAACTGCAGCGTTTCTTTGAAGAGAAGCTGACCAAGCGCACGATCGAGACGTTCAAACGGCAAGCCGGTATATTAGGTCGTACGGTCCATGACAATGCCCGCTACGCACATTCGATCGTGAACGCCAGCTTTCACAACGCGACTTGGAGCGACCGGATCTGGAAGCACCAGGATATATTAAGAAACGAGCTGGGGAACCTTTTATCGACCGGACTCATTCAGGGACGCAATCCAAAAGAATTGGCGCGGACGCTTCGAAAAAAGATAAAATCGAGCGTATACGACGCGAACCGTTTGATGATCACAGAAATGGCACGGGTTCAAACGGAAGCGCAGCGCCGATCGTTTGAAGAAAACGGATTCGATCAATATACGTTCCATTCCCTAGGGACGGCTTGCCCGCATTGTTTAGCGATCAACGGGAAACATTTTGACATGAAGGATATGCAGCCAGGCGTGAACGCTCCGCCTATGCATCCGAATTGTGTTTTGCCTGACACGCAAATAATCGCCCCTGATGCAGAGGCGATTATGAAAAGCGAATATTCAGGAGATGTAGTCGAGATTAGAACGGCCGATGGAGCTCGACTTACCGTCACACCTAATCACATAATGCTTACAGCGAGAGGCTGGGTCAAAGCGAAGAACCTTATCAAGGGAGATAAGGTAGTCCGTTATTGCGGTAATGTCGGTAGTGATGTTATTGGTGAACCAGCAAATCACGATAGCTCTACCACTATCGAAAATCTTTTTGCTTCGATCGTTAAATCGAATAGCATGACGACCTTTCGAATGCCAGTGACCTCCGTAGACCTCAAGGGCGATGTAATCCCCGATAGCGAAATCGACATTGTATTTATCAATGGCGAATTGAGGGATAAACTTAATTCCTCTTTTTCTAAGTTCATCAGCGATAGAAGCCTCGTAGGCACTATCAAATTGAACGAAAGATTTTTGCCTTTTGAAAGCTCGTTGTCAAAGTTCCTCACTGGAATAGGTATAACCTCTGATGGCATTATGGGCGGCCTCAGAGTTGCGGATATTCTCTTCTCGGGTTCTCTTACTCATCATGAGTTGGTTAGCCTGCGTTTGAGTTCTGATTATGACACCAGAATCAAGGAGTCGTCTACGAATCGTGGGGCGACTTACTCCGAATTGCTCGGAAATGGCTTTTTCGCTCATTCCGGAAACATAAAGGTCGGCGATCTTAGTACTGTCGAGATCGATACGGACTCCAGGCAATTTGACTCCATTGGCTTTCATAATCCTTTCGATCGTGTATCTATGAACGCCGTAAATATTAGAAATTTCGTTGACTGTTTTCCCACTTTTGTAAAGTTCGATAACGTTGATTTCATCAATGTTGTGCCTTTTTCTGGTCATGTATATGATGCCTCCTGTTTATCTACATTATACATTGCTAACGGTTTTGTAACTAGTAATTGCAGATGTTCTACTTCTGCTTATATCGAGCGCACGGATTTCGGTGTGAGCGACGAAGAGGTCAAACTATTCGACGAGTGGACCGAGACATATGACAAGCACGGGCTGAGTTGGAGGGATTGGAATAGTGAAAGGGAGAAGTGGAAAAAAGAGGTTGATCTACATCAATTAACCCTTCTTCAATGGATAAAAGAGGTTAGATTGCCCAGTTATTTTATTGAATTTAATAAGCAAGCTCTATTGAATATCAAGGGAGAAATTAGAGAAGATAAAATAATCATAACCGGAGAACAAAAAAGGCATATTCTTGAAAGGCACCCTGAAGCTTACAAGTTGGTTATGGGTGAGCTATGTACGGCTTTAAAAGATCCAGATTATATTCTTGCAGATAAAAAAGAAAATACAGGAAAGATATTAAAGCGTTTTGAATCAGAAGGTAAATATATCCTTGCTGTGTTAAGGTTAAATAATGATGAGGATCACCCAGATTTTCTTAGCTCAATAATCACATGTTGGATGATGTCGGAAAGAAAAACATCTAAAATTATCAAGAAAGCCGAAATACTTTACTCAAAGAAATAAAGTGCTAAAATATAAATACAAAGAGGCTTTCGAGGATGTGAAACGATCCTGCAAACATCAGCACCGAAGTGGTCAAAAGCGAACCGGGGGAAGGCGGGGCCCGGCGAAAGTTTCTTAATTTAAGAAGCCGTGTATCAATCGACACGGTTTTTTATTCTGTAAAAAGGAGGTAACCATGGCACACAACGATATGCAGGTCGTCATCTGCAAGATTTTGATGTACCTATACGAATGTCTGAAAGCCGGGAAGACTCCGCAATGGTCGGATTTGCAATACAATTCGAAATTAATCGAGATTCCGGAAGCATATTGGAAGGTTATCATTTCAGAGCTGATCCGCTCCGGATTCATCGAAGGGTTGATGGCATACCGGACGAAAAACGGATCGGGTTGGGTTGATAATGGAATCCATATCACGTTAAAAGGCGTGGAGTACTTGGAAGAAAATCAGGGGATGACGAAAGCCAAGGATTTTCTCGGCCAATCATTCTTTGTTGTTTTAGAAGGCGTTATCGCTGGGCTTACCGCAAAAATTTAATTTCTTTAGCCGTGTAATGTGCACGGTTTTTATTTTGTCAGAAAGGAAATTCAATGGAAACAATCATGAAATCTATTACAGCCGTCCTTATGACGGCTTTTCTTATGGCCGGAATAGCTGGATGTACAGAGGTCGATAAAGTCCGACATAATTTGTCTGATGAAGCCGACAACTTCAATATTCAACGACGCTTGACCGTGATCAACAACAGGACCGATACTGTCGTTTTTGAAATGGAAGGCACATTCGCGTTGGATACATCAGAGCGCGGAGAGCTCGAAGTCACTTGCGAGGTGGCGAAAGGGGTGTATAAACGACACTTTATCCATGTGTCTGACGAAACAATCTATGTGATGGAAGACATTTCAGGCGCCAACTCGGATCCATACCATTATGAATTAAACTTTTTGCCAGAATGGGGTGTCAAAGTAACACATGACGATTAGGAGGAGATCACGAATGACAAGATATCTACCAAGGCTTTTTACGATCCTGTTTATTGGGATGTTCGCTTTGAAAACCTTCTTCGGCTTCGATCTATCCTGGTGGATCGTATTCTCGCCGCTGTATCTGCCTTTTGTTATCGTATTTTCATTAGCATTCCAGAAGGCACTGCTAGAGCTGTTCGAGGAGAACAAGCTATGATCGACATCAAAGTAGAGCGGCGAAGAAAAGAGTTCGTGATCACGATCACGGGGCATGCTCAATACGCAGAACCTGGAAAAGACATCGTGTGCAGCGCAATCTCAGCGCTATTTGAAAATCTGATCCAGTCGATCGAAGAGTTGACGGGTGCCTGTATCTACCATGATCAGACGGAGGGCTGGCATCAAATTTATGGCAATCACGCGGAGGATGATGCGATCCTGCTGGTCGAAAGTTTTCGGCTCGGCTGCATGAGTATCGCCAGCGCGTACCCTGATCATGTTAAATGCGCATACATGAAAAAGGGATAGAGGGCAGCGGAATTCGTTGTCCTTTTTATATGTCCAAACGTTCAAGACGTTAAAAGGTACGGAAGTCAAACATTGTGACGTAAAACTATGGGAGGTAAGAAAAATGTTTATTGTGAAACCATTCAACTTGCAGCTTTTTGCGGACGAGACAGATGCTCCACAGGAGCAAACCGCTCCGGACGCTAAAGAAAACGCACCGGAAGAGGAAAAAAGGGAGAAGACGTTCACCCAGGCAGAACTGGACCGGATCGTGAAGGAGCGTTTGAAACGGGCTGAAAAAGAGAACCAAAAAAAGATCGAGGAAGCTCGGACAGAAGCGCAAAAGCTTGCAAAGATGAACGAAGAACAAAAAAAGGCGTATGAACAGGAAAAGATCCAGACGGAAAACGAGAACTTGAAAAACCAGATCGCGCAGCTGGAAAAGCAAGCCCAACGTACTGAACTTTCCAAGAGCGCTGCCACGATTCTTCAAGAGAATCACAAGATCACGGCTACCCAGGATATCCTGGACTTCGTAGTCGGAGAAACTGCCGAAGATACGAACGTGCGGATCGAGAAGCTCGTGTCGGTCATCAAGGCAGATCGTAAAGCAGTCGAAGCTGAAAGGGCACTGGGACGAACTCCGAAAATATACCGGACCGACCATGAAAAGCCAAGCCCTTTCGAAGCAAAACTGAATAAGTATAAACGATAGAAAAGAGGTAAAAAGTATGAAGCGAATGAAAAAGATCAATCTTCAGATGTTTGCGGATGAACCGCAAAATTCGAACATCCGGGTGTTCAGCAAGGAGTTTAAAGAACTCATGTTAGCCGTATTCGGTGTACAAGCCCAATTCAATGACTTTTTCGTTGGAGGGAAGATCGATGTGGTGGATGGCGTTCGGGATTCCGCGACGGCATTCAGTGTCAAGACGTCGGATATCCCGGTCACGATCGGGACTTACAACAAAGGCGAAAATGTCGCGTTTGGTACCGGCACTGAAAGCACATCTCGTTTTGGAAACCGCACGGAAGTCATCTATAAAGATACCGATGTTCCGTATACAGCAGAGTGGGCTTTCCACGAAGGTGTAGACCGGTCTACGGTCAATGCCGATTTTGAACAAGCTATCGCCGATCGCCTCGATCTGCAGGCACAGGCTGTGACTGAGGAACTAAACGGTAAGCATGCAGCATTCATTTCGAAGAGCGCTTCGAAAACGATCGAAGTGAGCAGCATCACGAAAGATACGGTCGCCGCATTGTTCAGTGAGTTGTCCAAATACTTCACGAACGTCAAAGCCAAAGGTAAGAGAATCGCTAAAGTAACACCAGATGTATATAACGCGATCGTAGACAGCGGGCTGACAACAACGAGCAAAGGATCCACAGTGAATATCGATGACAATGAAGCACGCAAATTCAAAGGCTTTGTCATCACGGAAGTTGCAGAAGACTATTTTGGGGAGAACGAAGTTGTCTACGCTTACATCGAAGGCATTGCTAAGGCATTTACCGGTATCAACACGACTCGTACGATCGAAGCGCAGGATTTTGATGGCGTTGCGCTTCAAGGACATGGTAAGTCTGGCGAGTATATTCCGGAAGTTAACAAGAAGGCTGTCGCTAAAGTCAAATTGACTACGACTGCCACGCCGTCCTCGAAGTAGCAGCGAGAAACGTAGGTGAGAGACGTGGAAACGTTGCAGACGATCAAATTGATGCTCGATCAGCGCGATGAAGCGAACGATGACCAACTCAAAGCGGTCCTGAATCTCGCGCAGGCGCGCCTCCTCGTGCTCCTGGGCGTTCAGACGATGCCAGAGGAGCTGTCCTACATCCTGGTCGAAGTCGCGATCAAACGGTTCAACCGGATCGGATCGGAAGGCGTGGCAAGCCATTCGATCGAAGGCGAAAGTATGACGTTTACCGATGATGACTTCGCGCCATTCGAAGATGATATGCAGGCATGGAGGTCCAAACAACACGACCAGAAGAAAGGGCGGGTGCGGTTCCTATGAGATACGACACCCCGATCTTCTTTCAGAAAATCGAACACGGCGCGTATGACGCCGCAACAGGCAACTACGGACCGCAAACGATCTCTGAAACGCGACGGATGGCCAGCGTCTTTGATACGGGCGTTGACATGATGCGTCTGATCTACGGCCGAATTGAGGATGGTAGCGTAACTGCCCACATCCAAAATCATTACGATCGGGCGTTCGATCGGATCCGGATCGGCGAAAAACTTTACAAAGTGGAAAGGGCACGCAATCTGCGCCATAAGCAGACGTTCGTGCTTACGGAGGTACAGGAATGAGGCTTATATGCGATATTAGTGGGCTGAACGAGATGCAGCGGAAACTGATCAAGGCGGCGGATCCAGCAAAGATCACACGAGCTGTGGCTCAAAACACTTCGGAAATGCAAGGGCGCGCACAAGATCTTTGCCCAGTCGATACCGGAACATTGAAGCGGAACATTGGCCTTGAAATGCGAGATGGCGGAAAGACGGGGGTCGTTTTTGCCACACCGCACTATTCCGAATATGTCGAGCTGGGCACTCGATTTATGAAGGCGCAGCCATATATGGAACCGGCGTTCAACGCCCAGAAAGACCGCTTCATTATCGACTTGAAAAAGGCGGCGATCAGTGATCTATGAGTCCACAACAAGAGTTATTCAGCCAGTTTCGTGTGGCACTTGAAAAAGCGTTCCCAGATCGGGTATACGATGGAGATTTGCCTCCCGAGGACACGCCGTACCCTTTCATCTACATTGGCAATACGCAGGATTCTGCCTCTTATCAGGTGAAAGGCGGCTTTTTCGGCCGGGTAAATATTACAATTCACGCGTGGACGAACAACATTCGAGCGAGGGGCGATTTTTCCTCCTTGCTTTTTGGAATTCGCCGTATCGCACAATCGATCGACGCCTCGCCCTCTTACGGCTGGTGCATGTCTGGAGGAGACGAAGACATTTTGCCAGATGATACGACATCGGAGCCACTGATGCATGGGCTGGTGAATTGTGAGTACAAATATTGGAGGAAATAAGATGAAAACAAAAATTGATTTCAACAAGGTCAATATTCAGAATTTTGACTTGCAGATCTTTGCGGCCGAACCGGTGCAGGGATCGAAAATTATGTATTTAGTTCGTGTCCTGGAAGATTTGACAAAAGAAGCGGCGATGATTCTGGCATTTCAGACGGAAGGATCGACCAGCATTTCCAAGGACGCGGACAATGTTGTAACAAAGTCTGGATCAGTTCGTGTTCCAGGAGGAGCAGAGATTGAGATCACACTGAACGCTCTTTTCGCTAAAGGCGACGAGAACGTTAAAAAGGTAAAAGCGGCTTTATTGAAAGATAAGGTCGTTGAGGTCTGGGAAATTAATACAGCGATCGAAGGTACGGGAGAGAATGCAGGGAAATACGAATCCTGCTACTATAACGGCTATATTACGGAGTTTGAACTGACCGCAAATGCGGAGGATTTTACTGAGTATTCTTTAACGGTCGGTGTTTTTGGCGAGCCTAAAGATGGCTACGCGACCTTGACACAGGAACAGCTGGAAGCGGCTCAGTACGTATTTAAAGACACAGTAGTTCAAACCGCTGCCGAGAGCAATTCATAAGGAGTCTTTAAACGACTCCTTTTTATTTTTAAAAAGGAGAAAAAATATGGAAATCACGATCAAAGATAAAGTGCACCAATTGCGGGCTACATTTGGGTTTTTAGCAGAAATCGACAGAGAGATGCTTGGCGAAACTTCCAAGAAGGACAACCCGACGATCGGGGCTGGAACAGGACTGGCACAGGCTGTAATCCAATGGCAGGAGGTTGGTGATATTTGCGCGCTGCGCGATATCGTTTACAGCTTATGCAATCACGAGGCCAAGGAAAGGCCGACGAAAAAGGACATTGAAGGCTATCTCGAATCTTGCGAAGACTTGGATATCTTTAGCGACGAGGTGATCAGTTTTTTGTACAAAGCGAATGTCTGCAGGAAGGCATTGAAGAAAATGGCCGATCCGATGGGCGCGGCCGTGAAAGAGGAAATGGACAAGCTGAAACAGGGCGAGCTGAAAGCATAAGCACCCAAGAGCTGATCGACGAGGTGGCAGCCAACTGTTTTCGCTTTTTCGGTTACAACACAATGAAGCAAGCTCTCGACCTGGATATGCATGAATATCGCCTCTTGTGTGAAGCTCAGGCATTGAAAAACGTCGATCTCGATTATCGGATCCACGAGCTGGCTTACGCGAGCAACAAGGCTTCCTTACGGGATAAAAAAGGGCGCCTGATCTACGCGAAATTCACGAAACTGTATGACTATGAGCGCGCGTTGGACCGCTTGAAAAAGAAGCAAACGAAGAAAAAGGAAATGTCACCACAGTTGGAGGCTTATAAAAGGTTTCTGGCTCAAAAGAACAAAGGAGGCGATGGGTCATGAGTTCAACACAACATAAGATCGAGGCGATCCTTAGTGCACGCGACGAAGGGATGACCAGGGCGTTATCAAGGATCGAGACCGTATTATCGGAGTTGAACACAACGGTAAAGAAAATCGGCGACATCATGATCAAGGCGCAGTGTAGATGTCAAGTTAAAAATGTACAAATTCGATGAGATAAAAATGCTCAATTTTGTTTGAAAGATACTGAAGGATCTTTTCGATCCTTCTTTCGATTTTGACCAATTGCTTTATTCCTGTTCGGTGTGCGGCTTCTTCTTGATATGGTCTTTCATACGGTAAGACTTTCCGGTAATGGACACGACATGCGCATGATGCAGGATCCTGTCCAGGATCGCATTGGCCATAACGGGGTCCTGAAATATCTCGTCCCATTCGCCAAAGCCGATATTGGTTGTCAGTATCGTGCTTTTCTGTTCGTATCGTTTGTCGATCAGCTGAAAGAACAGTTTCGACTCTTCTTTTGTGATCGGCAGATACCCGATTTCGTCGATAATCAGCAGCTTGTACCGGCTGTAATTCTTCAAACGGTTTTCCAGCCGATTTTCTTCGTTGGCTTTTCTCAGCTGCTGGATGAGGTCGTGGCATTTGATGAAGTAGGTGCTGTTCCTCTTCTTCCGGCTCCGATTCCCAGGCTCACGGCCA
>NZ_MPKA01000010.1 GCF_001945605.1 Dubosiella newyorkensis | reverse complement strand
CGAGAAAAATAGTCGGGTGGGTGATGACTCGAAATATGGAAGCCGCAAAAGTTCTGGAGTGTATAGAAATAGCCAAAAGAAGACGAGGAATCAAAAAGCCATTGGTGATCCACAGCGATCAAGGAGTCCAGTACACAAGCGAAGAATACAAAAACAAGACAGAAGGAATGGAAAGATCGTATTCGAGAAAAGGCAATCCATGGGACAACGCCTGCATCGAAAGCTTTCATTCACTGATCAAGAGAGAATGGATCAACTTCTACCATTTCGAAACAATGAAAGAAGCGAAGAAAGCCGTATTCGAATATATAGAAGGATTCTACAATACGATCCGGATCCATTCCCATTGCGGATACGAATCCCCGATGGAATACGAGAAAAACTACAAGATATTGAAAAAGATGCGTTTAGAAAAAAATTGAGAAGCGTCATTGACAATGGGGATCCCTAAGATAAGCTTGGGGCTTTTCAAGCCGCAGCAAGAGCTGGGAGTTTGAAAAGCAACAAGAAATGGGTTCTTAGGGATAGGGACCCGTAGTCAATGGAAAGTGGAACAAATTTTTTCGGATTTGTCAAAAAACAGAAATTTAGGTTGTCCTCAAACTTGACATAGTACCACTATGCCAATGGGATAGAGGGGATCGGATTATCCCCGATCAAGCTAAATCTGAGCTTTTAAGTCAGGTTGGCTCGATAAAATATTCCGAACAGAAAACACGACTGCCAAACGAATTGTAAAGTTGTCCACGAGAGCAGATTATTCACTTGATCTGTTTGTTGACTGGTTGATTCTATTAGGTTGAGTGAAGCTGTTCTATGCTATTAACTGCTATGTCATTTGACATAATAAAAGTAGATAGAACTAGGAATTTATAATCTCATAATAAGTGCCCATAGACGATTCGTCCTTTCTTTATCATGATTCAACGAAACAATCCTATGGGTTTTTTTAGGTATTTTTTCCAAGAAAATAAAAAAAGTAAAAAAAGAATTGCCACAACGCTTCTTTTCGTGTATTATGAGTAAGCAAAAGATTTGGTGACGATAGAGAAGTGGAAATACCTGTTCCCGTCCCGAACACAGAAGTCAAGCACTTCATCGCCGAAGGTAGTTGGCCTTGCGCCTGCGAGAATAGGACGTTGCCAATTCTTTTGTTTTATGAGGCCGTGGTGGAATCGGCAGACACGCTACTTTGAGGGGGTAGTGACTTCGGTCGTGTGCGTTCAAGTCGCATCGGCCTCACCATTTGAAAAGAACGACACGGAAACGTGTCTTTTTTTTTCGATTGAAATATGTTAGAATATACGAGCAATCAGGATGTAGCTTAGCTTGGTAAAGTGCTTGGTTCGGGACCAAGAGAGCGCGGGTTCGAATCCCGCCATCCTGACCATCCGAAAATGAGCCTTTAAATAAAGGCTTCTTTTTTTTGTTCAATGTCATTTGATTGAACGAACAAAACAAGTAAGATAGAGATATTGAAAAGGAGTTTTCTATGAATATTCAAAGTAAAAAAGCGTTATGTCAAACCTTGTTGTGGTTTGTTGTCTTCTTTTTATTTACGGCTTGTCTTTGTGTGGTCGATGTTAAGCCAACTGGCCCGCTCCAAAGCAATATCGGCTTTTCTCAACTCAACAATACAGTTCGTTTATTTTTTGGAGTCACGCCATTATTATATATGGCGACCGACATTCCGCTTTATATCGCGATGGTCGAATGTCTTTTCTTTGCATGCTTAGGCTTGTACCAGCTCATCAAAAACAAAAGCTTCAAAAAAGTTTCGGCCGCGATTTATGGACTCGCGCTCGTTTATGTCCTCATGGTCGTTTGGTATGTCGGATTTGAAAAAGTCATCATCAACTATCGGCCAGTTCTTCTCGATGGCGCGCTAGAAGCAAGCTACCCATCCAGCCATACGATGATGGTCGTGACGATCTTATGGACAGGCATCCTCGCCTTCAAGACGATCTTTCCTGAACATCAAAAATTGTGTTTTTGGATCACGGTCCTTTCGGCTGCGCTGATCACCTTTACGATCGCTGGCCGTCTTGTTTGCGGAGTTCACTGGTTCACCGATATTATCGGCGCACTTCTTTTATCGGGCTCTATGATCTCTTTGTATCGCTTCTTGCTCGTGCTCAATCGCAAACAAGAAGTCAAAGCGACATTATAAGCGTCTAGCTAACAATTCAGTCTCGTTGATGTTATGCTTTTTCTAGTAGAAACCGAAGGTGATGACATGAACAAAAAATTGATCGCATTGCTTAGCGGCGCGCTGTTGTTGACAGGATGCGCATCCTCCGCCCCCGCGAAAACAGAAACGCCAAAACAAGAAACAAAACAAGAAGAAACGGCTCAAACCGAAACCAAAAAAGAAGAAAGCAAACAAGAAAAGACCCAAGACATCAGTCAAAGTGTCTTTGACGATATCTTGACAAGCCTCAAAAACGATGGATACCGTATCGACAAAGAGTATTCGGACGATGATTATCCAGGAGCCCGCATTTATGAAGCGGAAAAAGGCGACACTGACTATGAATTCATTCAATTCAAATTGGACGCCGACGCATCCAGCGCGATGGAACGGATCATCGACGAAGCTCAATTCGAAGAGGATGAAACAGTCGACCTCAATGAAAGCCGGAGTCAGCTCACCCTTGTCGATAAAGAAGATGGCGACGTCACGATCTACGCGCTCGACTCCAACACGATCGTCAAAGGTTCTAGCCACTCGCTAGGCTCTGAAGCGATGAAACAACAAATGATCGATTGGGGATTCATTTATGGTGAAAACGTCACAGAACAAGATCTAGAAAAAAATAATTGATCCACTAAAAAGCTAGCGCTCATTAACGCTAGCTTTTTTTGGTCTATTTCTTGCGCAAAAGCGCGATCGATTCGATCCCGCTCGTATACGGAAACATATCGACAGGCTGGATACAGACGCAATCATACGCTTGTTCACGAAAGCGCTCGATATCCCGCTTCAACGTATTCGGATTGCACGAAATATACACCACCCTATTTGGAGAAAGTCTATGGATCTGTTCGATTCCTTCTTCGCTCAAGCCTTTGCGGGGCGGATCGACAAACAAAACATCCACATCACCTGTATACTTTTTGACAAACTTGGAAGCGTCTTCACAAACAAAACAACAATTCTCGATCCCGTTGCGCCTGGCGTTCTCGTTCGCGTTCTCGACCGCCTCTTTCACGATCTCGACTC
Organism: Dubosiella newyorkensis; assembly: GCF_001945605.1. Classification (GTDB taxonomy): domain Bacteria; phylum Bacillota_I; class Bacilli_A; order Erysipelotrichales; family Erysipelotrichaceae; genus Dubosiella; species Dubosiella newyorkensis. The sequence continues at coordinate 8,769 of NZ_MPKA01000010.1, read as the reverse complement.
CGATGACTTCCTTGACATATTTCGAGACGGCCATGCCGATCGTTCCCGTTCCCGCATACAGCTCGATACAGCGATCGCCCTTTTGCATGCCAGCCAGCTCGATCGCCCTTTGATACAAGACTTCCATTTGTTTTGGATTGACTTGAAAAAAAGACTTAAAATGAAGAACGACCTCGTTTCCTAAACATGTTTCGATGATCGAATCCGAACCATAAAGCACCTCGTAATCCTCTCCCAAGATCACATTGTCCTTTCTCTCGTTATAGTTGAAAACGATACTGACAATATTGGGAAACGCTTGTCTAAGCGAATTCGATAGCGCTTCGATTTCTCGCGTCTTTTCTCTTCCGATCCAAACGACTTGCACCTGATCGTTCGATAAAGAACAACGAATAAAAACATGCCGAAGCCCTCGGGCGCACGCTTCATCTAGATGTTCATACAAAAAACTATAGATCCGATTGATCCCATCGTTTTGGATCAAGCATTCGTTCGTATCCACGATCTCGTTGGAATGCCGCTTATAAAAACCCATCTTCCGCACTCCATCATGAAGCTGGATCGGAAATTGGGCTTTGTTTCGATAAAACAAAGGCTCTTTGGCCTTCAAGATCGGATACAGGCGCTCTTGCTTGAACAAACGGGCCATCCATTGATCTTTAAATTCGCATTGCGCTTCGTATTTTACGATCTGCAGCTGACAGCCTCCGCACCACTTGGCGACGGGGCATGGCGCGATCTGGCGCGCGCCGCTTTCTTTTTCAAGCTTGAGTAGCCGTCCGATCCCGTAGCGCGAATAGACTTTAATGATCTTGATCTTCGCCCTCTCATTTGGTAAAAGGCCAAAGACAAAAACGACCTCTTCGTCCACTTTGCAGATGCCTGCTCCTTGATCGCTCAGATCTGTGCAATATACATCATACTCATCATTTTTCTTCATGGTCTTATCGTATCACAAGTTTTCTAGTAATGGGATTGACATGAAAAATAACTAAGCATACAATTATAGCATGCTATATAGAGTCAGCTATATAACCACTAGAAAGGAGAAATCATGGAACGCGAACAATACTCGATCGGGTTTTACTTCCATAGTATCAGCCAGCAAGCCGAAAAGCTGCTCAATCATAAAGTACGATCGATAGATCTGACAAAATCTCAATGCGACGTGTTGACTTTTCTGTTCAAAAACCAAAACCGGCAAATCATCCAGCGTGATATCGAACACTATTTTCATATCTCCAATCCCACTGTGACCGGCATCCTGAATCGTCTTTCTCAAAAAGGATATATTCAACGGATCCGCTCAGCCAGCGATAAACGAGTCCATTCGATCGAAATCACCCCAAAAGCCAAAGAGCTCTATCAACAGCTTCGTCTTACTCGGCAAGAAATGAACGAAACTTTCTTGAAAGGAATGAGCCCGCAAGAACAAAAAACTCTACTCGCTCTTTTAGAAAAAACGCTACATAATCTCATGCAAGCAGAAAAGGAGGAAGTTTAAAAAATATATGGTTAAAACTCTCTTATCCCATTTAAAAGAGTATAAAAGCGCCTCGATCAAAACACCGATCTTTGTCGCTTTCGAAGTATTATTCGATGTGTTGATCCCATACTTAATGTCGCTTCTTGTCGATCAAGGAATCAACCAGCAAAATATGGAAAAAGTTTGGCTCTATGGAGGCTTGATGCTCTTATGCGCTTTTTTGGCCTTATGGGCCGGCGCCAAATCTGGAAAATACGCGGCGATCGCTTCGAGCGGATTCGCCAAGAACTTGCGCGAAGCTGAATTTAAAAATATCCAGAACTTCGCTTTCGCCAATATCGACGAATATTCGACGGGCGGATTGATCACTCGTATGATGACCGATGTCACCAATGTGCAAAACGCCTATCAAATGATCATCCGCGCTTGTGTGCGTTCGCCATTGATGTTCATCTTTTCGATGGCCATGGTATTCTATCTTTCGCCTGCTGTCGCCGGCATTTTCTTGATCGTCATTCTTTTCTTAGGTTTCTCGCTCTTCTTTATTATCTTCAAGGTACGTCCGATCTTTGAAAAAATGTTCAAAAAATACGACGCTCTCAACGAGAACATTCAAGAAAATATTGCTGGGATCCGCGCTATTAAATCGTTTGTCCGCGAAGACTATGAGATCAATAAATTCGACAAGGCTTCTAGCGATATTTATGTAGTGAACAAAAAGGCTGAAAAGCTCTTGATCCTCAACTCGCCCATCATGCAGCTGAGCATGTATACGCTGATTTTAGGGATTTCATGGTTTGGAGCGCATCAAGTGGTTGGCGGAAATATGCAGATCGGTTCTCTCATGTCTTTATTTACGTACACCTCTTCTGTCTTGATGTCTTTGATGATGCTTTCGATGGTCTTCGTGATGGTGACGATGTCGATCGCCAGCGCTAAACGGATCACCCAAGTCATCACCCAAGTCAGCTACCTGCAATCACCAAAGGATGGAATCAAGACGATCAAAGATGGCGAAGTCGTCTTCGACCATGTTTACTTCAACTACGCGGAAAATGACAACGATGAATTCGTCCTCGACGACATCAATGTCACCATTCCTTCCGGTTCGACGTATGGGATCTTAGGAGCCACCGGTTCTGCCAAGTCCTCGTTCGTGCAATTGATCCCGCGCCTCTATGATGCGACTAAAGGGGCCGTCAAAGTAGGAGGAATCAATGTTAAAGACTACGACTTAAAGTCCTTGCGTGACAATGTCGGGATGGTTTTGCAGAAAAACGTGCTCTTCTCAGGAACGATCATTGAAAATATGCGTTGGGGCGATCCAAACGCGACGCTAGAAGAAATCAAGGAAGCGTGCAAGCTCGCTCAAGCCGATGAATTCATTCAAAAGATGCCGGATGGCTATGACACGTATATTACCCAAGGAGGAACCAATGTTTCGGGCGGACAAAGACAAAGACTTTGTATTGCCAGGGCGCTTTTGAAAAAGCCGAAGATCTTGATCCTTGATGATTCGACAAGCGCTGTCGACACGAAAACCGACGCCTTGATCCGGGAAGCGTTTTTAGAAAAGATCCCCGATACGACCAAGATCATCATCTCCCAAAGGATCAGCTCGATCCAAGACGCCGATCAGATCATCGTGCTCGACAATGGAAAAATTTCAGCGATCGGCAGTCATGAACAATTGTTGAAGTCCAATGAGATCTACGCTCAAACTTACGCGGCCCAACAGAAAGGAGGAGATGAAGATGATGCAGAATAATTTGAACGGTTTGCTTCGTGTGTTGAAAGAAACGATCAAACACTATAAGTTTCAATGTTTGATCGTCCTGCTTTTGATTTTTGTCTCCGCTTTCTGCAACACGTATGGAAGCGTCTTCTTGCAGACGCTGATCGATGACTATATCACGCCGCTGACTCAAAGCGCCGATCCAAATTATGGTGGTCTGGCCAAAGCGATCTTGTTTCTTGCAAGCATCTATGCTCTTGGAATCTTGTCCACCTATATTTGGAACCGTGTCATGATCAATATTTCGCTTGGGACGCTCAACGATACGCGCGAAAGCTTGTTCAAACATATGGAATCGCTACCGATCGCTTTCTTTGATCAAAACGCGCACGGCGACATCATGTCTGTTTATACAAACGATACGGATACATTGCGTCAATTGATTTCCCAATCGATTCCGCAGCTCGTCTCTTCTGTTTCGATGATGGTCTTTGTCCTCATTTCTATGCTGATCATGTCCGCTCCATTGACGAGCGTGACGATCATCATGGGCGCTTTGATGATCCTAGCGAGCCGAATGATCACAAAGCGAAGCGGAAAATACTTTCGCGAACAACAAGCCTCTTTAGGAAAGGTCAACGGCTTCATCGAAGAGATGATGGAGGGCAGCAAAGTGGTCAAAGTATTCACGCACGAAGAACAAGCGATCCGCGATTTTGAAAAAGTCAACAACGAATTGTTCGAGGCAAGCACGAATGCCAACAAATTCGCCAATATCCTCATGCCGATCATCATGAACATGGGCTATATTTCCTACGTATTGACTGCGTTCGTGGGCGCCTTCTTCGCGTTGCACGGTTATTTTGGAATTTCGATCGGAACGATCGCCTCATTCTTGCTGCTCAATCGTCAATTCACCAATCCAATCGGTCAGATCTCGCAACAGATCAACGCGGTGATCATGGCGGGCGCGGGCGCCAACCGGATCTATAATATTCTCGATACGCCAAGCGAAACGGATGAAGGAATCGTCACTCTTGTCAATGTCAAGAAAGAAAATGGCGAATGGGTCGAATGCAAAGAAAACACGGGCCATTGGTGCTGGAGACATCCTCGTCCAAATGGGAAGGTACAGCTTGTCGAGCTCAAAGGCGATGTTCGTTTCGAAGATGTGACATTTGGCTACACGAAAAAGAAAGTGATCCTTCACGACATTTCCTTGTTCGCCAAGCCTGGACAAAAGATCGCGTTTGTCGGGGCGACTGGAGCGGGCAAGACGACGATCACCAATTTGATCAACCGCTTCTACGACATCCAAAAAGGAATGATCACCTACGATGGAATCGATATCAAGCTTATCAAGAAGCCAGATCTTCGTCGTTCGTTAGGTATGGTGCTTCAAGACTCGACTCTTTTTTCTGGAACGATCATGGATAACATTCGTTTTGGTAAACTGGACGCGAGCGATGAAGAATGTATCGCGGCTGCTAAGCTCGCGAACGCCGATGAATTCATCAAACATTTGGAGCATGGATATAATACGTATATTCATGGGACGGGCGAATCGCTTTCGCAAGGTCAGCGTCAGCTTTTAACGATCGCTCGAGCGGCTGTCGCCAATCCTCCTGTGCTGATCTTAGATGAAGCGACTTCTTCGATCGATACGCGCACAGAACGGATCGTTCAAGAAGGAATGGATAAATTGATGGAAGGTCGCACGGTTTTTGTGATCGCGCATCGTCTTTCGACGATCCAAAACTCGAACGCGATCATGGTCTTGGAAAATGGAAGGATCATCGAGCGTGGCGATCATGATGAGCTGATCAAACAAAAGGGTGTGTATTATCAATTGTATACAGGAGCTTTCGAGCTCGATTAAACCGGAGAATTCCGGTTTTTTTTACGTTTTCTTTGTAAAATCTTTCGTTTTCTCACGCATGAATCGTTACCTTCCTTTTTTAGACTATAGGTGTATTGAGGTGATCAAAATGGAAATGTTAAAATGGTTAGGCATACTCGCCATGAGTATTTGGGTTGGATTTGGTTTTTATATCCACCCAGAATAGGAGGAATTTATGGAACATACGATCTTAGTGGCCGAAGACGATCAAGGGATCCGTGAAGCCATCGGAATTTATATGGAAAATCAAGGCTACCATGTCGTGCTCGCCGAAAACGGACAAGAAGGACTGGAATTTATGAAACAATATCCAATCCATCTTGCGATCGTCGACATCATGATGCCAATCATGGATGGCGTCGAAATGGTCAAACAAGCCCGGAAAGAATACGATTTTCCGATCATTTTTTTAAGCGCGAAAAGCGAAGATATTGATAAGATCAATGGTTTGACGATAGGGGGCGACGATTATGTCACAAAACCTTTCGCGAGCATGGAACTGATCGCTAGGGTCCGCGCTCAGCTAAGAAGGTATGAACAGATCCTCGATCTGAAGGCAGGAAAAGAAAAAGAGGAGCCAAACAGTTCGTATATCGTTGGCGATCTCGAGCTCAATCCTTTAACGAAGGAGGTGTTCGCACACGGAAAGTCGATCCATTTGACTCCTAAGGAATTTCAGATCTTAGAGCTTTTTATGCAACATCCAAATCAAGTGTTCTCTGCCGAACAGATTTATGAAAAGATCTGGCAAGAAGAAGCGATCACCACGGATACGATCACGGTCCATATTCGCAAGCTGCGCGAAAAAATCGAGCTCGATACGAAAAAGCCGATGTATATTCAAGTCGTTTGGGGTGTGGGCTATAAATTAAAGAAAGGCTGATCTATGCAAAAAAAACGAATATTTTTTCTAGTCGTCACGCTCTTTACTCTTGTCTGTTCCGCGTTTTCGGTCTATGGATTGATGAATGCGCAATCAATCGAGCCTACTTATGACGAACAGGCGAAGGATGAGCTTCAAAACAGCTTTGAACTCTTTTCCTATTATGTGGCCGAACAACTAGATCCCAATTACAAACCGATTTCTTTTAAAGATCCAGTAGACGCGGAAGAGGCGAAAAGAATTGAAGATTTTGTACAGAATCGGATTTATGCGACATACACGACGATGAATCAAGATTCGAATTTCTACTACGAAGCCGAATACAAAGGAAAGACGATCACGAGCGCCGAGAATTTTTCTTCCAAACATTGGACGCTTTTTGAAAATAATGAAGATCCACGGATCCAAAACGCGCTTTATTCAGAGATCGCATGGAATTTTGGAACCGAAACGGCCAAAAACATACAGATCCATGAACCAAAAAATGTGAAGGTGGCTTTTTATGTACACGATCCAGTGATTCGAAACGGAAAATATATTGCTCATTTGTCAAATATTGACGCGCTCATACTTCCGCAAATGATTTTCGGATTCTTTCTTCCTCTCGCTTTGGCCGTCTTAATCGTTTTGATCTTCAAAAACAAAGTCGAATGTGAAACCGTTTTTTTTAAAGACTTTATAAAATGGAAATTTGAACCAGCCTTTCTATTTTCGACAATAGGGTATCTCTTGTTGTGTATGGGAATCTTCTCCTTGAGCTTGGCCTGTATGAATCGAGAATTTTACATGACGTTTGAAACGATCAAAGGAATCGTTCCGATTTCGTATATTCTCTACTTCTGCTTATGGATGCTTTTGTATTGGATGTACTGGCTCGATCTTGTCTATATCAAGCGGATGTTCGCAGAGGGCTTCTTGCGTTTTGTCAAAAAAGACACATTGCTTTTTACCTTTATTCGATGGGTCCATAAGAAAGTCAAAGAGCTTATGGAATATTCTTTGTTTGAAGGAAACAGCGCCACGAAGCTCGTTCTTTTGTTTGGTTTGTTCGTGCTCGTCACGATCTTCTTCAACATTCCTGTTCTTGGCTGGTTCTTGATGATGGCTTGCCTGATTTATGGTTTGATCCAAGGGAAGAAGTATTATAACCGTCTTCATAAGCAGTACGATATCACGTTGGAGGCGACCAAGAAGCTGGCAGAAGGTCGCTTTGATGAAGTGCTTCCTTATCCTGTCGGTCCTTTTCAGTCGATCTACAATTCTTTGTTGCAAGTCAAAACGGGTTTTGAAAAAGCGCTCCAGGAAGGGATCCAGTCGCAAAATATGAAGACCGAACTGATTTCTAATGTCTCTCACGATTTAAAGACGCCACTGACGGGAATCAAAACGTATGTCGAATTGGTCGAATCGACTGATGATCCGAAAAAGATCAAAGAATACGCGAAAAAGATCGAAGGATACACGAATCGGTTGGATCGTCTTGTTGTCGACTTATTCGATGTTTCAAAAGCCAATTCGGGCAATATCGAACTGGAAAAGCAAATGATCGATATTACGAGTTTGATCGAACAAGTCAATGCCGAACATATCGACGCACTGCAGAAGAAGAACATCTCAATCGTGCTCAAGCATCCGGATCATCCTGTCTTTCTTGATCTGGATCCGAATAAAACGATGCGGATCTTTGAGAATTTGACTAACAATATCGCCAAGTATTCGCATGATCACACGCGTGTTTTCATGGATATCGAAGATCAAGGCGATCTTGTCAAGATCACGTATCGCAACACGTCGAGCCTGCCTCTTGATTTCAATCCTGACGAGATCGTAGAACGCTTTGTGCGTGGCGATAAATCGCGCCATGAAATTGGCAGCGGCTTAGGATTAGCGATCGTCAAGAGCTTTACCGAAGTGCAGAATGGCACGTTCAAGATCGAGATCGATGGCGATCTTTTCAAAGCGATCGTGACATTCAAAAAAGAGAATGAATGAAAAAATGCTGGTTGAACACCAGCTTTTTTCTTTGGTTCAGCAATCGACTCTGCCAACAATACAAACAAAAAAGGACGGTTGAACTACATTCAACCGCCAGTTTATTAAGAGAAGAGTCTATATTTATTATTAAAAAAATACTAAGAATATTGGGAACCTTTTAATCTAATCCATTCGAGCTCACCATATACGACAAACATATAAAGACGATCAAATGGTTCGACCTCCTTGAAGAAAAGCTAGTGTTTTTCCTTCCATTTCTGATAAAGAAAATAAAGCAGGACAACGACAAGCTGCAGCCCATAAGTCATTGGACTGAGCTTGATAAACAACAAATTAAACAGATCATAAACGATCAATGTAAGAGCAACGACCAGCAACGATCGATCCTTTTTATCCTTTGCCTTATTGTATTTGAGCAGGATAGGAACAGGGAAAATATAAACGGCAAAACCGATAAAATTATATAGAAAATACATCGTTTTGCTTAACTGCGCTTCATCGATTGCTCCAGGATTGCAGAAGTTCACTAACATTATGCCAAGCAATAAAAATAGAATACTCATATCTTTCAACCTTTCTACAAGTTTTCATCCTGTCCATTTTTTGTTTTGATTTGCGGGATACACAACAAGAACAAACCGGCCAGGATCCAATCTAGTTCGATCAATCCTCCATCCAGCAAAGAATTTCCAGCCGCAATACGCAGGAGGATCCCTAAAACCAACATAACGATTTGGGTCGCAAAAATACAATAAGCTGTTTTGCGGATG
>NZ_MPKA01000130.1 GCF_001945605.1 Dubosiella newyorkensis | reverse complement strand
AGTTTGAAAAGCAACAAGAAATGGGTTCTTAGGGATAGGGACCCGTAGTCAATGGAAAGCGGAACAAATTTTTTCGGATTTGTCAAAAACAGAAATTTAGATTGTCCTCAAACTTGACATAGTACCATTTTTTTAAAAACTCTACTTCCTGACGCGTATAAGCCAACTCATGCTCCAGCTGTTCGATCCGCTGTATCAGAGATTCTTCTCCGGTTTTTGGAGAACGCTGATAACTCGTATTCGATCGTTTTTGATCCGGATCTTCTTTTCTGTTCCTTCTATTCAAAGTATAGGAAAAACCTTCTACCCGACTACTTCCAAGGATAGCAGGATCGATACCATGTATTCTGAAAATTTCAGGAAGAGGAGTTCCTGTCTGTTTGCCTGCATAAGCGATTTCTTTGAATTCTTCCGTAAATCGTATTGTCGTTTCTGAAACAAAAGAGACATAAGGATTTTTTTCCATTATTTTGATATCCTGCTGTGAAAATGAATGGGTATGTGTCTTTTTGCTCATATGTATCTATGCCTTTCCGTCCTGATATATAGATACATCTTACCATCCAAAATCTGTCCATAAAACTGTCTACTTATAAGGGCGTTTCCCCTAAATCAAGTGTCTATAGATAAGGGAGCCCTAAAATTTAAGTGTCCAATTTTATGGGTACAGTTTAAAAAGTCATACCCCAAAAGTGACCCCTAAAAACTAAACCCCAAAAGTTTTTGGATACCCTAAAAAAGGACCACTTCGATCATGGTCCTTTTTAAAATGAATAGCTTTTTAAATGTTTTTTTTGTTACTCTTCGATCGTAACTTCTTCTTCGACTACGCCAACAACATCATCCGATGCGAGTTCTTCGCCTTTGGCTTCAAGATCTTTTTCTTTTTTCTCGATCACTTTTTGATCATGCTCGATTTCTTTTTCATGAAGATCTTTCATCATCTTTGTACGATCTTTTTCGATTTGCGCTTCGTGTTCTTTCACATCAGCGGCTTTGCGGTTGATGACATCCACATCATGTTTTACTTCTTCGTTTTGAACATCTTTTTTAATTTCTGACATATTGTTTACCTACCTTTATTAACTGTATTCATTATACGGTTTCTATCCTGAAAAATCGTTTTCTATGCCCGTAGAAAAATATCTTTTCTCTGGCCATAAATCGTTTATAATGAATGTAAAAGGAGAGAAGAAATGAAAACAAAACATGCCCTTATAGCAATGCTGCTCGCGTTTGGACTCGCTTTGAGCGGATGCTCGAACTCAGCTCCAGCCAAAAACGACCAAAGCGAAACTAGCGAAGATCCAGCCAAAAAATCAGAAGGCGTCATGACCTATCAAGAGTATATGGATGCCGATGTTGACAGCGAAGTCGTGATCGAAACGTATGTTCAAAACAAGCAATCGTGGTGGGAAGACAAAGCTTCTTTGTATACCCAAGATCCAGATGGAGCTTACTTCATCTATAACGCTGAATGCTCGCAAGACCTGTACGACAAACTTAAAGAAGGAACGAAGATCAAAGTCACAGGCTACAAAACAGAATGGTCTGGCGAGATCGAAGTGGCAGAAGGCGCCAAGATCGAGATCCTGGAAGGAAATTATATCGCTCCAGTCACAAACGTGACCGACTTATTAGGAAACGAGGAAAAGCTGCTCAAACATCAAAATCAATATGTCGAATTCAAAGATATGACGATCGAGCCGATCGGCGATGACAACGCCGCCTATCTGTATAACTACGATGGATCTGGCGAAGAAGGAGACGACCTCTACTTCAACGCTTCCAAAGATGGAAAAACATACAATTTCGTTGTCGAGTCATACTTGACCGATAAAGACTCCGACGTCTATAAAGCCGTCAAAGAACTCAAAGTAGGTGACACAGTGGATATGGAAGGCTACCTCTATTGGTACGAAGGGCCAAATCCACACATCATTAAAGTCAGCGTAAAATAAAAAAAATTGGAGATTCTCCAATTTTTTTTATGCCTTCTGTTTTTGTTTCATTTTATCGCGGATCACATACACCAGGATCCCAACCCAAACAACAGCCAAAGAAATCAACAAGATCTTTGAAGACGTCGGCAAAGGACCAAGATCTTGCCCTTCCATCGACGAAGTTCCCACTTGATCCAAATGATACAATCCTTCCGTCTTTCGATACAAAGTCTCAAAATAATCTTGATCGATCTCTTCTTTCCGCTTCACGGACTTGACCGTGCTCTCCACAAGCTCTCCAGCCGCGTTTCTTAACGAAGCCGAACCATTGAACACAGGGGTGACAAACGTATCCTCCGTATGATCCATCAAAAGCTTGGCCGCGTCGATCTTCACTCGATAATGTTCTTCATTGTCTTGACCCGCTCTCGAGAGATATTCTTGATACTCCTTCGAATCCATCGCTTTCTTCGTCACAGGCAAATAGCCCTCTGTCTTAGCGTAGGCGACCTGCACCTCGTCGCTCAATAAATATTGTGCGAACAACCAAGAAGCCAAAACCACCTGCGGATCTTTTTTGTTAAAAATCGTGATCGAAGGCCCTTGTGAAATCATTTTAATATTCTCAACATCATACTGTGGAATCGGACGAACCACGGTTTCAAATTCAACTTTCGAATCTTCCGCAATATCCGAAAGCGGCGCATCCGCTCCCATCCAAGTCGCCCCCGCCGTCGAATCGATCGCGAAAAGAGCTTGACCCGCATTCAAAAAGTTAGCCGGATAGCCCGAAATCTTGAACGTCGAAAACGCCCCCGACTTCGTATGCTCTCCAATTTCTTCCAGCAGATCTGTCGTCTCGTCGTTGAAGATCTCGACATGCCCTGCTTCCGTAGAATAGGGTGCGCCTTTTTGCTTCAACATAGAAATCAACATATTATCGGTCGATTTGTAGATGAAAGGAATCAGCACCTTCTGGCCATTCGCCACATACGTTCCATCCGCGTTTTTTTTTGTCGCTGCCTCGGAAACCTCCCAGATCCAATCCCAAGTGATCACATCCGGAATCGAATAGCCAAGCTTTTCCACCAGATCTTTATTGATATACAAAGCCTCCGTTGAACGCATATAAGGCAAAGCGTATTGATGATTCTGAATGATCCCTTCTTCTAAAAAAGCAGGCACGATCTCATCTTTTGAAGGACTATCGAACCTCAAAGCTGAACCATTCAAACCATACTCTTCATCCACCATCAGCTCATCCAAAGAAACGACCGTATTTTGACCTTCCAAATACGCCGCGATATGATCCGGATAGGTGATCGCGACATTGGGTGTCGTATCCGTGCCAATATTCGTGATCACATCGTTATAGATCTTTCCATAATCCGTATACAGCTTCATATGCACTTTGATATTAGGATACAGCTTCTCAAAATCTTCGATCGCCTGTTTATAGACCGCCGTCTGGTTTTTATTTGTATCGTTCTTCGCCCAGAATGTAATATTATACGTTCTCGAATCATCAAAGTGATCGGGCATCACGAACATTTCACGCGACCTAGAACCATGACAACCCGTCAAAAACAAACAAACGAGAAGCAGAACAAGAAGTTTCCTCATCCCTTCGTACCTCCTTGCGCCACACCCGACATGATCTGCTTTCGAAAGATCAAAAACAAAACGATCAGCGGCACGCTCACCGCCACGACAGCCGCCATCATTGCCGGAATGTTCGCCCGACCAAAACCACTCTCGCGAATTTGCTGGATCCCATTCGAAACCAAAAAGTATTTCGGATCGTCCGTGATCAAACTTGGCCAAATGTATAAATTCCAACACTCGATGACCTTCAAGATCGTGATCGTCACGAGAGTCGGCATACAGATCGGAACCATGACACGCCATAAATAACGCCAATCCGAAGTTCCATCCACTTTCGCCGCAAAATACAATTGATCAGGCACTTGCGCAAAATTTTCCCGCAATAAATAAATATAAAATACCGAAGTCACCGATGGCAAGATCAAACCTAAAAACGTGTTTCTCAAATCCAATTCTGTGATGGTCACAAAATTCGTGATCACAACAAGCTCCCCAGGAATCATCATCAACGCCAAAAATAAAGTAAACAACACATTCTTGCCTTTAAAATCCATCCTTGCAAACGCGAACGCCGCCAAGATCGTCACGAACACCATCAGCCCCGTCGTCACAATCGCAAAAAACAACGTATTCAACAAATACTTTCCAAGCGGAACATCCGTAAACGCCTGAATATAGTTCTCAAACGTAGGAGCCAGCGTGAAAAATTGTGGAATATATTCCGCATTATACGCCCCATACTCCTTCAAGGAAGTCAGCACCATCCAATAAAAAGGAAACAAAACAATGATCGCCCAAATAGCCAAAAGCAACCATACGAGCACTTTTTTCTTAGACTTCATACACCCTCCTAGTTATAGTGGACATGCTTTTTCGAAACAAGCAAGTTGATGATCGTGATCGTCAAAATGATCGCGAACAAAATGATCGCGGCCGCCGAAGCGTAGCTAGGATACCCTCCAGAATCTCGATACAACATATCAAACACATAACCGACCATCGTATTCATGCCCGCCGCGTTCAAATTCGTGCCAAACAAGGCGACCGCGTCGCTATACGCTTTAAAAGCTCCGATGAATCCGGTGATCACCAAATAAAACAGAGAAGGGGAGATCATCGGAAGTGTGATCCGAAAAAAGATCCGCGAACTCGATGTACCATCGATCTTCGCCACATTATAATATTGTTCATCGACACTCGCCAAAGCCGAAGTCAAGATCAAGATCTTGAAAGGCATGACGATCCAGATCGTATAAAAACAGAGCACGAACATTTTCGCCCACCAAGGTCCCTCCATAAAATCCACCGGAGAAAGGTGGACCCATTGAATGAGCATGTTGACCACCCCTTGCGAATAGGGCGTCTCTTTAAATAAAACCATGAACACCATGCCTACCGCGATCGTGTTGGTCACATACGGAAGAAAGTAGATCGTCTGCAAGAAACTTCTCAATTTCTTGACCGAATTCAAAGCTAAAGAAATCAATAAAGCGATCCCCGTCGAAATCGGGACCGTCACGATCACAAGAACAAACGTATTGATCAGCGCCTGCTTGAAATAGGGATCGTGCAGAACATATTCATAATTGAACAATCCGATCCCAAAATACGATTGAGAAGCCGAAGAATATCCTTCTTCAAACGAATAGATGAACACGTCGATCAAAGGATAGACTAAGAACACCCCCAAAAAAACAAGGGCAGGAAGTAAGTATAAAAAAGCCTTCCAGTTTTGTTTTTCCATATTATTCTCCATTCTCTCGGATCACACATTCGATCCGTTCTTGGCTGATCGCATCGAACACATGCACTTTATGCGGCTTTAAATAAAACCGAACAATATCTTTTGGCAAATGTTTCGCTTCAAAAGCGTCGATGATCGCTCGGATCGTTTCGCTTTGCGCCTTTTTGTGTTTCGCCACGATACTAATATCTCTTCCCAAAACTTCTGGACGAATCAAATCGAGCGAAAAAGGACCATGCTCGTCTAAAACAAAACCTTCTGGACGGATCGCCACGAACACAGGACGATCTTCGGTCGGCATCAAATCAAACAGCTTTTCCTCGCCGATCCATAATCCATTCTCAAAGATCGCTCCTTCAAACACGTTGATTGGAGGAGTACCAAGAAATTTGGCCACAAATAAATTGATCGGATGATCGTACACTTCTTGCGGCTTACCAATCTGTTGCACTTTGCCATCCTTCATCACGACGATCATATCGCTAATGCTCATCGCCTCGTCTTGATCGTGCGTGACAAAGATCGTCGTGATCTTTGTCTCTTTTTGAATGCGACGGATCTCTTCCCGCGTCTGCAGACGAAGTCTAGCATCCAAATTGGAAAGCGGCTCGTCTAAAAGCAGCACTTGCGGAAGTTTGACGAGCGCTCGAGCGATCGCGACCCGCTGCTGCTGACCACCTGAGAGCTCTTTTGGCTTGCGGTCCAACAGAGAATCGATCATCACAAGCTTTGCGGAAGCAAGAACACGCTCTTTCATTTGTTCTTTGGACAGCTTTTGATCGCCTTTCAAATTTTCCAAGGGAAAACGAATATTTTGCTCGACGCTCATATGCGGATAGAGCGCGTAGTTTTGAAACACCATCCCAACCCCGCGATATTCAGGAGGGACGTTTGTCACATCCCGATCCCCAAAATAAATCTTTCCAGAAGTCGGTTTGAGCAGACCGCAAATCAAATTGAGCGTCGTGCTTTTTCCACAGCCCGAAGGACCGAGCAAAGCGACAAGCATTCCATCAGGAATCGTATCGTTAAAATCATCGACAGCGACGACCTCCTTTTGACCTTTCTTGCGCGCAGGAAAAATTTTCGTCAAGTTTTCTAGTTTTATTTCCATAACAGTTCCTTTCTGAAAGTCATATTTTCTTCATTTTACCAGTTTTTTTTCGATTCCTTGAGAAAATTGCGCTTATAATTGATCTAGAAAAAGAAGGAGGGTTCTATTTTGAAAAATTCGATCAAACCTTGGAAAACGTGTAAAGATACCATTGTTTTTCGTTCAAAATGGCTTGAAGTCCATCAAGAACATGTACTTCTGCCTAACCTTGTCGAAATCAAAGACTTTTATTCAATCCAGATCCCGGACGCCGTCATGATCGCCGCCATCGATCCAGAAGGAAATATCCTTTTAAAATCTGAATATCGACAAGCGCTCAAACAAACACTTGTCGAACTGCCAGCAGGCATGATCGATGAAAAAGAAGAACCGCTTGAAGCGGCGAAACGAGAGCTCCTTGAAGAAACAGGATATCGATCGAATCAGTGGATCGAATTAGGAAAAAGCTATGACTCTTCGAGCAAACTGAGAAATACGATGCATTTGTTCTTGGCACTCCAATGCCAAAAAAGCCAAGAGCCTTCCTTCGATCGAACGGAATGGATACAAAGTCAAAAAGTGCCGCTGAACAAGGCGGTCGAGATGGTCATGGACAATACGATCTGCTGCAATTCGAGCGCCCATACGATCTTAAAAGTCGAGAAAATGCTTGAAACGTGCTATTGTGTAAAAAAGGAAGAAAAACGATGAATACTCAAATCTGCAATCCTTACCGGAAAACAGCGTGTTTTCGTTTTCCGTCGATTTTGTTCAACGAAACGATCGCTAAACAAGCCAATCGATTCATTGATCGTATGCCTAAACCAATCCCAAAAGCGCCGATGATCGAAATGAAGATGAATGGCGTCAAAGTCACCATTTTCAAACCCAAAACTAGACCCAACGGAATTTTGTTGTATTTCCATGGGGGTGCTTTTTTGTGCAAAGCCGCTCCTTACCTTTATGAGATCATCGAACAATATTGTCTACAGGCCAACTGCGTCGTCGTTTTTGTCGATTACGCCTTGGAGCCATTTCCTTCTCCTTTGCTCGACGCGATTCAGGTGCTCGACTATATTACAGAAAGGAGCGACCTTCCTCTTGGCGTGGCGGGCGATAGCGCGGGAGGATGTATTGCTGCCGCGCTAGCTTTGTATTGCCACAATCATAACATCCCGCTCGCTCTTCAAATGCTCATCTATCCTGTCTTGGATAGGAAAATGAGAGGAGAGTCTTTTCAAATGAAAAAGACGCCTTCCTGGAATACGAAAGCGAATGCGAAAATGTGGGCGCGCTATTCAAAAAATGGAGATTTAGGAACGCCAAGCTATTTATCGCCGATGGAGGAAAAAAATATGGTGAATCTTCCAAAAACGATCATCGAAGTCGAACAATTCGATGTGCTCAAAGACGATGGCATCGAGTATGGAAAATGGCTTTATGATGCAGGAGTGGATGTTCATACGTATTTAAATAAAGGACTTTATCATTGTTTTGATGCCAATTTAAATCCATATACAAGACAGATCATCGCCCGGAGGGCGAAACGGATCAAAGAAGCCTTTGAAGCGTATAAAGCATAGATGATTTTGAACTATGCTTTTTTTTGTTTATAAAAATGAAAGGAAAGATAGATTCAATTGTAAATTTATGATTTAATAGAGTTGTTTGTTAAAAAGAGAAGAAAACAGAAAGGAAGGCTGTATGGCAAGTTATAGAAGAAATTCATTACGAAGATCGCAAGTGAGCGCAAATCCGATCAATTCGTATATTCCGCCAGAAGAAGACAATGATGAGATCACGATCGATCTTGGCGAAGTTTGGAGAGCTTTAAAAAAGCATATCGCCCTATTGACGCTTTTGACAGTGATCGGAGGATTGGTAGGGGGTCTAGGAACCAAGTTCTTGATCAAGCCGACATATGCTTCCAGCGCTTCGATCTTCTTGACGCCGATGGTTTCCGATGCCGGGTATGTCGATGTCAACTCGATGAATTCGAATGAAAAGCTCGTCAACAACGTGATGACCTTGATTGTCCAAAACAATATCCTCTCACAGGTAGCCAGGGAAACGGGGGTCGGCAGCGTAGAAGAGCTGAAAAAAGAGATCAGCGTCACGAATACGCCAAATACGACGATGGTCACTTTGAATGTCGTGACCGAAGACGCCAAGCTTTCCAAAGCGATCGCGACTTCGACAGTCAACACGTTCATCGATCAAATGAAAGATACGCTTAACGTATCCAATATCGAGATCGTCGACAAACCTAGACTCTCCTATGTTCCAGTCGGTCCGCATGTCAAAAGAAACGCCTTGATCGGCGCGGTGCTTGGCTTAGGTCTTGGCGGATTGTATGTCGTATTGCAGATCGTCATGGACAAGCGGCTCAAAAACAAGGAGGAGGCAGAAAACTACTTAGGAATCCCGGTACTATGCGAACTGCCTGTACTCGATGATTAAGAAGATCGATCTACATTCCCATATCGCCTGGGGAATCGATGATGGCATGCCCGATGTCGCAAGCGCAAGACAAGCGCTTCAATGCGCTCGAGAGGATGGGATCATCGCGATCTGCTCGACTCCGCATTTTGTGAGCAACCAGCTCGATTCCAAACAGATCCAAAGGATGCGCGATAGGCAGATCGAGCTCGCGTTTCTCGCCGAAAAATATGGCATAGAGATCTATGCGGGGGCGGAAATGTTCATGGACGAATCGTTCGTGCGCGCCCTCAACAATGGCTTGTATCAGACGATTAATCGTTCGCGTTATTTATTGTGCGAATTCGACGTCCGTCAAGAGATCCACTCGATCCCGGATGCTTCTGATCGTCTCTATGAAGTCGAGATTCGCGGCATGAAGCCTGTCATCGCCCATGTTGAACGATATTTTCATCACGGACTCGATGAAGAAATGATCCGTGAATGGAAAGAGAATGGATATATTTTTCAGATCAACCGCACTTCACTGCAAGGAATGCACGGGAAGACGATCCAAGCAAACGCTTGGTGGCTGATCGAGCATGGCTATGGACATATCATCTGTACCGATACACATCGAGCAGAAGGACACCGCGTAGAAAAGCTTAGCGATATCGAAACGGAATTGATCGAAAAAGTTGGGATCGAGAACGCGAAAAAGCTGCTTTATTCCAATCCATTAAGGATCTTATTGAATAAACCGATCGAACAGATCGAAGTGCATATAGAAAAGAAAGGAATCTTTAGGAGGCAATCATGGCTAGAAAAATCGACCAATTCAATCTAGATGAAGTGTTCCGACACCTTCGGACAAATATAGAGTTTTCTCAAGTGGACGAAACGGTCAAGGTGATCAACGTTCTCTCGACCTTTCCAAACGAAGGGAAATCGACAGTATCGACCAATCTTGCGCGCATCTTCGCGGACAAATATCAAAACGTGCTTTTGATCGACTGCGACTTGCGCAACCCGACAGACCACAAAATGTATAAAGTCTCCAACGCGGAAGGTTTGACGAATTTATTGACCGAATATGTAGCGGGACAATCTGTATTTAGTTATCCGCAAGTCGTTTCGCTTCAATTCAAGAACGGAAGCCGGCTCTTTTTCTTGCCGGCAGGAAGCCGCGTCCCAAATCCGACCGAGATCCTTTCTTCGAAGAAGTTTGGACAGTTTCTTCAGCAGGCGCGAAAAGAATTTGATTATGTGATCATCGATTGTGCGCCGATCTCTCGTGTATCGGATGGAGTGCCGATCTCGAATATGTGCGATGGAACGATCTATGTCATTTCCGCCAAAGAAACCGACAAACGCGCCGCCCGCTCGGCAATCGAAGATTTGAATCGGAATGGCGCGCATGTGATCGGAACCGTTTTGACCAAAGTCGAAAATACAGGAAGCCATAAGTATGGATACGGATATGGATACGGATATGGCTATGGAGAAGAATAAGCATGCGATATAAACAATGGATAGCGATCGGCTTGTCACTTCTTGTTCTAAGCGGATGCAGCTCGAAACCGACAGTGAGTTTAGAAGACGCGACCGAAGTCGCTTTAGATGATTCGGATACGACAGTCGAAGAAGCAAAAGACCTGGACGCAAAAGAAAAAGATGGCGAATATGTGATCCGTTTTGGAGCGGGGAATGGAGAATACACCTACAAGATCGGGATGGATGGGATCATCAAAGATCGAAGTTTTGGAAAAGTCGAAGCCCAATCCGAAGAGCAAGCGCAACCAAGCGAGGCGCCAAAGCAAGATCAAAAAGAAACAGAAACACCACAGGAGACGACTCCAAGTAATGTGGTCGACAAGCAGATCGCGATCGATAATGCGCTCGCCAACGCGGGATTGGCTCAAAGCGATGTGAGCGATCTTTCATGCAAGCTCAACAGCGCGAAAACGGAATATACGGTTGTCTTCCAATTCGGAGATACGAAAAACCATATCACGCTCGACGCGCATAGTGGCGAAGTGATCAGTTCAATTATTGAATAAAAACTGCTTTAAGCAGTTTTTTTTTGCTATAATGAGCAGGAAAGGATTGAAAGTATGAAGAAAACCAGTCAAGTAAAAAAAAGAAATCGCATTCTCGTTTTGATTGCAATCATTTGTCTTCTTGTTGGGGGTATTGGTTTTTACGTCGTTCAACAAGGAAAAGAAACGCTTCTTGTCAAGAAAGAAGTCAAGATCAACGCGCATGATCCTGTTCGATTGAACGCTTCTCTCTTTTTAGAAGAACCGGTAAAAGACGAAGAAAAGATCGAGATCGAAAGCCCGCTCATGAATTCCCCACAAAAGTACAGCTACGATCCAAAGACGAAGATCGTCACAAGCAAGGACAAAGAATATCTCGAACCAGGTATGTATCAAGTCACGCTTCGCTATAAAAACCAAGAAGCGAAAAGCAAGCTGATCGTTTCTGAAGCAGAAAGCAAGCCAAAATTCATCGATTTTCCTTCCCAGATCAATGTGGAACAAAACGCGAAAGATTTTGATTTGAAACAATACTTTTTAGCGACAAGCAAAGAGAGCGTCGAATTGATCGTTCCCGATCTCGATATTCGTCAAGTGGGCGATCAAACAGTCGAGATCATCGCCAAAAGCGGACAGCAAGAAACAAAAGAAAGTGTTTTGGTCCATGTCCTCAGCGCGAAAGAAGTGGCCAACGGAGAAACTTTGACTTCGATGATCAATGGAAAAGTTCCTCTTTCCCAAGAGACGTGGGACGCCCTCAACAATGGTGATCAAACTTCGATCAAGATCAGCGATGTTTCTAAACAAATCGCTTCGATCCTCAAGCAAGCCAAAGAAGGAATCTTGAAAAACAAGATCTCCTATCGAGAAGAAGAAGGCAAAGATTGGTTCGATCCTAAGACATTTACCCCATCGCCAAAAGCGGAAGAAAGCAAGCCAGCCGCGCAAGAGCCAGTAACGAACGATACGGCACCCGATAATTCTGCTCCTGTCTACAATACGCCATACTATCCTGTGTATAATGATCCGATCGTTTCGACGCCAAGCGATCAAACGCCAGGCGATCAGACTCCAAGTGATCAAACGCCAGGAGACCAGATACCAGGCGATCAAACACCAGGTGATCAAGTACCAGGAGGAACGACAGATCCAGGAACTTCAACAGATCCAGGAACTTCGACTCCATCTGAGCCATCGACTCCTTCAGAGCCTAACCAAGAGACGACAAATTAGTTTTTGTCGTCTTTTCCTATGGGCATAAGAGTGCGTCTAGAAAGTAAGCGGGAATTAAAACAGCGGGTAGCAGCCTGATGAAAGTTAAAGTAGAGTAACCACAGGAGGTGGCTACCCTATGGAAACGAATACCACTGCTCATAATGAAGATCTTGTATTTACCGAGATTCCTTTTCCAAAAA
>NZ_MPKA01000068.1 GCF_001945605.1 Dubosiella newyorkensis | reverse complement strand
TTCAGATATTTATCGACCGTTCTGCGATCGATATCGAGTTCACGGGCAATCTTGGATTTGTTCAATTTCAAAACACCCTCCTTCATAAGCGGCATAAGCTTGTTCAAATCTGTCAAAGAATCAACACGCAACGAGTTGTTGATTGATAAAGTAATGATCATAAAATCCTCCCTGCAAATAAGAGAATTTTACAATCTGTTTTTAGAAACTGTACATATTTATCTCATCGTTTATGTACATATTTATCTTATCGTCTACATTTTACATTTTTCATCTTGTTTTTCTTCTCTCTGAAGCATTTTTTTGATCTATACTTCCATTCTTCGTTTCTTTCATTATCTAAATTATACTCTATAAACAATCGATATCCAGCACTTTATTGTATTAGAAAATTAACATATAGCATTCAATATTCTGGCTGAAGACTATCCATCCAGTATGCAGTGGAGCGTATCGATCATGCAACTTTTTATTTCATTGACTTAATATTTTTATTCTGTTAGTTTATGAACGGTAAGGCCTTACTCGATTAAAACGAAATAAAGTAGGCGGAAAAATGTATCACGCAAAATTTAAAAATACACATTATGAAGCTGGATACCATTGGGGACAAGCTTTAAAAAAACATGGAACACTCATTTGCGAGCAACATACTTTTCAAATTACAGAAGAACGAAAAGCTTTTGCAAAGGGGTGTATTCCGATTTATGAAAAATACTATCCAGAAATTTTAAATGAAATCAAAGGAATATCGGATGGACAGCAGGCATCCTACGAGGATTTATGTACATTTTTATTTAGTATGTATTGTTTTGAATTCAGTAATCATTGTACTTGTTTTGCGTTTCAAGATAAAAACCATATTCTCTTAGGAAGAAACAGCGATTTTTTAGTGGAATTAGAAAAATTATATATGAATTGTTTATATCGTCTTGATCATGTTTATGCTTTTAATGGAAACACTACCGCCTTTGTTCAAATGGAAGATGGTGTAAACGAATATGATCTAGCTGTTGGCTTGACTTTTGTGTATCCTAAAGTACGAAAGTATGGCTTCAATGCAGGAATGTTAGTACGATATATACTCGAAAAATGTAAGACAATTCAAGAGGCACTTTCATTTTTAAAAAGTGCACCGATCGCTTCTCAACAAACTATAACTATGATTGATATTACAGGTGAAATGGTTGTTGTAGAATGCAATCCATTCGTTGTTGAGATTATTTCTCCGAAAGACAACGAGCATTTTGTAACAACCGCAAACAACTATAACCCATTGAAAATGACCGAATACAAAAATGATGAAAACATTGACGACTGGAACTCATCAGAAAGGTATACTGTCGCCTATCAAGCTTTAAAAAGCCAAAACAATCAATTTTCTCTGAATTGTGCTGAAGATATACTCTCTGGTAAATATGGTTTTATGTGTCAATACGATAGAAAAACTGGCGCTGATACAGTATGGTCTGTTATCTATGATGTGAAGAATAAACGAATTTATAGAGTTGAAGGAAATCCGTCAAGAAAGAAGTTTAAAGAAGATACTCGCTTAAAATTTAAAAACTATTCCATATAAAATTCGAAGCAGTTAATCCTAGGATTGACTGCTTCTTTTGTTACTAGAAGGGAGTAAGCCACCTTGCGAAAGATTAGTTTTAAGTTTAAATACATTGGCTTATATCTTGTTTATGAAAGACTAGCAGACTATTTTCCGTTTGGAATTTCAAGTTTACATCGTGACGAAGTGTTTAACACAAAAGCGGCTTCCATTTCAAAAATGTGGGTATCTGTCCTTAAATTGATCACAGTTTGAATATTGAAGTTGTCGGCTTCATCAGACAAATTATGTCGGACTTTATCGACCTCTGTACATCCAGCTATTCCGGCCATAAGAAAAGCCGTCATAAGGACGGCTGTAATAAATTTCATGATTGTTTTCATTGAATTTCCTTTCACGCAAAATAAAAACCGCATCGAATTCGATACGACTAAACAAATTAAACTTTTGCGGTAAGCCCAGCGAAAACGCCTTCTAAAGCAATAAAGAATGATTGTCCAAGGAAACCCCTCGCTTTCTTCATTCCCTGATTCTCTTCCAGGTATTCGACGCCCTTCAGAGTAATGTGGACCCCGTCGTCTACCCAACCTGATCCATTTTTAGTTTGGTAGACCATCAATCCTTCGATGAATCCTAAGCGGATCAGCTCTGAGATGATGACCTTCCAATATGCTTCCGGAATCGCGATCAGTTTTGAGTTATATTACAGATCTGACCATTGTGGAGCTCCTTACGATTATATAATACTATATAAAAAAACATCCGTTTCAATCCGTTCATTAAATAATTTTATATATTGTTTATGCATTTTTCGCCATCTCGTATTTCAAGACCAATGAACCGCTATTTTCGGAGTCTAGCCAAGTGACCTTTCAACTTCTACTGCTTTTCGATCCGCCTTGATGATCGACACGAGTTTCTTGATCCGCACGTTTATATCCTCGGCAGTCTCCTCGACTACGAAGTCCAGAATACCCTGGGTAGCCGTGATCTTGTGATTCTCTTGAAGAATCGAGGCAGCGCTCTTGGAAAGTTTAGTACGTTGGGCTTGCTTTTCCAGCTGCGCGATCTGGTCTTTCAAGTTCTCGTTTTCCGTCTGGATTTTTTCCTGTTCATACTGCTTTTTTGTTCTTCGTTCATCTTTGCAAGCTTTTGCGCTTCTGTCCAAGCCTCCTCGATCTTTTTTGGTTCTCTTTTCAACCCGTTTCAAACGCTCCTTCACGATCCGGTCCAGTTGCCTGGACGAACGTCTTCTTCCCTTTTTCCTATTCCGGCTATTATAGCACCTTAACGAGGCACAATGTTTGAACTCTTTGCGATTCCAAAAATCTCGGTCTTGGAGCACTATAAGATCGCATGAAGTTCATCGATAGTTCGAATGACTTCTTCGAGGATGTCTAATGGGCACTCCTCTATTTTTC
Organism: Dubosiella newyorkensis; assembly: GCF_001945605.1. Classification (GTDB taxonomy): domain Bacteria; phylum Bacillota_I; class Bacilli_A; order Erysipelotrichales; family Erysipelotrichaceae; genus Dubosiella; species Dubosiella newyorkensis. The sequence continues at coordinate 9,518 of NZ_MPKA01000068.1, read as the reverse complement.
TTGCATTCCGTCTGGCGAGATTGACCGTTCGGTTCTGATCAGCCATAATCACCCCTTGCGTGGTCGTCCTTCCATCCAGTTCGATATACGTCGGATACCGTCTTGTGGTCGTAGAAATCGGACATACGCTGTACATCCCTGTCTGATTTAACAGATGGTTCGAGATGATCAGCGCAGGTCGTCTTCCATCCTGCTCATGTCCTCTTACAGGGCCGAAATCGGCCCATACAATATCACCCTGGTTATAGCCCATATTCATATTTCTCCTCGTTTATATATATTCACCATCTCTCAGATCGTCATCACTGAACACCTCATCCAGCTCGATCGGGCCTCGATATTCAGCAAACCGCTCTGCAACGGTCTTCCTCTTCCTTAACGGCGTAACGATCAGTTGATTATTCTTTACCTCCAGTCCTAGATCGTCACCAGTGTTAAGCTTCAATAATTCGATGATTGATTTCGGCAGCCTTATACCTTGACTGTTTCCCCATTGGGACAGCTTTACTCCTTTCAACGTTGTCATGTCAATATTCCTCCTGCGTAAGCCTATGCATACTTACAGAAAAAGTATATACGATAGGATATACTTTTTCAAATCTATTGGCACAATTTGTCAATTACGCTGTTGATGTGCTTATACATTCCCTTGATCGTGTAGTCATGCTTGACAGCTACATCCTGTACTTTCTGATGCAAATGATATAAATCCTGCATCAATCTTTGAACTTCCACACACAGCTTCTTAATAATGTCCGCTTCTTTATGATCGTGGTCCGTAAAAAAACCCCTGGATCAGATCGCTATCCTTCGTCTCTTCTTCCTGAATCCGTTCCAACTCGGCTTCCGGATCGTCGTCATCGAAACGGAAGAGTCCTACACAAGAAAGACATCCTTTCTTGATCATGAGATGCCCATCAGAAAACGGCAACAGGATGAGAAAGAAGCACGGCAAGTCTCCAACGAAACGCCGTATAAGAAGAGGCCTGTACCGCTCGGATATGGGAAAGCTCATCAATGAGGATGTAAACGCCGTTTTGCAGATCTTAAAGAAAGTAGTCCCAAATACCTATGCAAATGGGATAGAGGGGATCGGATTTTCCCCGGTCAAGCTAAATCTGAGTTTAAATGCAAAAGCTGTGAAAAAGACGCTTACAATTCCGGATTGGGCCAGTATTCGAGCTCTCCACTTTCAGACTTAGAGCAGGAAGCATGGCAAAAGCTACATTTAACTATTCAGCAGCGACTTCGGTATCGAATTCGATATCGTTTTTTATACCACAAAGAAAAAAGCCCTTTATATAAGGGCTTAAAAGTCAATGGTGCGAAGAAAGGGACTCGAACCCTCACGAATTGCTTCACTAGCGCCTGAAGCTAGCGCGTCTGCCAATTCCGCCATCTTCGCTTGTAACGCAACTATCATATCAAAGAAGTCGATCACGGTCAAACAATTCTTAAGAAACGATAGATTCGCTGTATACTATACATATGAAAAACGAACAAAAGATCAGTGTGGAAGCCACACTCGTAAACAAAGAAACTTTTTCCTATAACGCGGTCGAAGGCCTCGAAGACGCTCTCGATCAATTTCAGCTTGACTTTATCGCGGTAGGAAAACCGCTCAGCTTCGAAGTGAGCGTCTTTGAATTCAATGTCGTCGAAATCGGCATGAAAGGCTTGCTCACCTACCAAGGGAATGATTTGATCTCCTTTGGAAAATGGATCAAAGACTTCAAGATGTAGAAGGCGCTTCGCCTTCTTTTTTTCGAGCTTCTTTGCATAAAAGAGCGTTTGAACAATCCTCTTTGCACCACTCGTCTCTTTTCTCTTCCAAGAGCTGCACGATCTTTTCATCGCCTTCTTCATCATACACAAAGAGCGGACGCTTAAGACACGAGGGATTCTTTTGCAAGAAGCGGATCTTTTCTTTCCAAGTTCTCTTCTTGAAGCTTTTTTTAAGCGTCGCTTCAAAAGCGGGAGATAATGTCACATACTTTTCTTCCTTCCCATAAAAAAACTGGATCACTTTCTTGATCTCCTCTTCGATCAACAGCGTGACATAAATATTTTTCTCCTCGAAATCGACTTGGTTCTCTTTTAAATAGTTTTTTGTCTTTTTGCAGCTCATGCAGCCAGGCATCGTATAAATCGTAATCATCGTATCACCAATAAGAATTATACCGAAAACGACTACACAATGATACGATTTTCACTTATTCGTGATAATATGGAAAATATGGATGGAGGAATCGAACAATGAAACGAATGTTAAGTGGAATCAAACCGACCGGACGGCTTCATTTAGGAAACTATATCGGCGCGATCTCCCAATTCAAACAATACCAAGACGAATATGAAATGTTCATCTTTATCGCTAACGAGCACGCGTTGACCGTGCCGATCGAAGCCAAAGAGCTAAGAAAAAACACGAAAGATCTGATCGCGCTTTACTTAGCATGCGGACTAGACCCTGAAAAGATGACACTCTTTTTACAATCCGACGTTCCAGCCCACGTGCAGTTAGGCTGGATCATGACTTGCCTCTCCTATATGGGCGAGCTGCAAAGAATGACCCAATATAAAGACAAAACAGCCAAAGGCGAAACAGGTATCACCGCCGGCTTATTCACCTATCCGCCATTGATGGCAGCCGATATCTTGCTTTACGATCCCGACTATGTCCCTGTCGGCCAAGACCAAAAGCAGCACGTCGAATTGACAAGGACGCTAGCCGAACGCTTTAACCACCGCTATTCGGATACATTCAAAGTACCCGAACCTTTGACAAGCAAAGTCGGACAAAAAATCTATTCGCTCCAAGAACCGGAAAAGAAAATGTCCAAATCCGAAAAAGACTCGAAAGGAACGATCGACTTGCTCGACGATCCTGCTCTTGCCCGCAAAAAGATCATGTCGGCGAAAACCGATTCTGTCGGCATCATCCAATACGATCCGATCAATCAGCCAGGACTCGCCAATCTTTTAACGATCCAGTCAGTCTTAAGCAATGAACCAATCGAATCGATCGTCAAACGTTATGAAGGAAAAGGCTATGGCGAACTAAAAAAAGAGATCGGACAAACCGTCTACGATTTCCTAAGCGATCTGCAAGCCAAATATAAAGAGATCATCGCTTCCAATCAAGTCGAGGAAGTCTTGAAACAAGGTGCCGAAAAAGCGAGCCGCATCGCGAACAAAAAGATCGCCAAAGTCTATCGCAAAGTCGGTTTATCGATCTAATGAACCTATCAGAACTCTTTTCCGCTTCCATCGATCCAAAATACAAAGCGTTTCATGAAAAGCTGATCCCAGGTCATACGATCTTAGGGATCAGGACCCCCGTATTGGAACAGTACGCCAAAACGCTCGATCCAAGCTTTTTAGAGACGCCTTTAGAATCAAGCTACGAATATAGCTTGTTGTATGGATTTGTACTCGGAAGGGCCAAGCTCGATCTCTCGAGCCGGCTTCGCTATTTAAAAAAATGGCTTCCCTATAACACGAACTGGGCGAGTAACGATATGGTCTGCGCTCGACAAAAATGGATGCGAAAGCATAAACAAGAAGTCCTGTCTTTTTTAGATTCGCTTCTACAAAGCCAAAACGAATTCGACCAGCGCTTCGCTTATACTTCGTTTTTGATGCACTTCAAAGAAGAAAGCGACTTTGAAACGATCTCTCAAAGGATCCAAAAATACAAAGCAAGCAACTACTATACCCAAATGGCCCTCGCTTGGCTCTTATCAGAATGGCTCATCAAAGACTTCGAAAAGACGATTGCTTTTATGGAAACTCTAAATCTCGATCCGTTCACCTACAATAAAGCTTTACAGAAAACGATCGAGTCCAAAAGGACACCCATTGACATAAAAAAACGCTGCTCAACGCTCAAGCGCAAATAAGCAGCGTTTTTTTTACATGGCTCCATGCTCTTCTTTCGAAAGCACTTGCTTGATCGTCCGAACAAGCAGCGTCAAATCGAGCCAGATGCTCCAGTTTCGATAATAATACTCATCAAGTTCGAGCCGATGCTCAAAATCTACATCGCTACGACCATGCGTTTGCCACATCCCTGTGATTCCAGGTTTTGAAGCCACGACATCGTCATAATAAGAACCCATATCGACTTTTTCCCGCGGCAAATAAGGACGAGGTCCGATCAAAGACATTTCCCCTTTCAGTACGTTGATAAATTGCGGAAATTCATCCAAGCTCGTCTTTCTTAAAAAAGCGCCCGCCTTCGTGACACGTGGATCGTCTTTCAGCTTTTTGTTTTCTTGGTATTCTTGGCGGATCTTCGGATCCTGCTCCATCAATTGATCCAAGATCTTTTCGGCATTTGGCACCATCGTCCGATATTTATAGATCGTAAATGTCTTTCCGTCTTTTCCGATCCGCTCTTGTTTGAAAAAGATCGGATCCGTATCCCCTTGTTTTCGATTCAAAACGTATACATAAACGCTCAAAGGCGCCAATACGATCATTCCCGCCAGCCCCGCGCAAATATCGATCGATCTTTTAAAGAAACGCTCTACAGGCCGGATCGTTCCCTCTGAAGTCGAGATCATCAAAAGACCATCAAAATCATCGATCTTCGTATTGAAGTTGATGATCCCCTCCGATACAGGAATATACTTGACCGTATCGACAAGATCGTCCAATCGAGTCGTCAGCCTTGTCAGATCCGTTCTTCCAATTTCCGGGATCGCGATCAAGACTGTATCAATATTTTCTTGTTCGATAACTTTTTCAAGATCCTTCGCCGGATAAACTGGATGATGCAGCTCAGCTGGTGTTTGATGGATATTCTTGAAATACGGATCGTTGTTGCAGTCGATAAACGCTTTGATCTTATGCAACGAAAAACGATTGACTTTGCAGACATCCTCTAAACGCGACGCGCTCTCTCCCACCCCGATGATCAATACGTTTTTATGGACTTTGTTCCATAAAAGCAAATGCGAAAAACGCGCGATGATCAAGTTGAGAAGAAAATGACACACCATGAATAAAAGCAGCCATAAGATCTTTTCCCAATAAAAATTTGTATAGTTGATCATCAGCAGCGAGCCTAGAAAATAACCGATATAACCGATCGTCATCAGCTTCAATTCATCCCAGATCAAAAGCGCTCTTCCCCGATAGCGGCCCGCCATATTCTGCATGAGAACATACAAGAGAACAAGCTTGACCTTATAGCCTAGCGTGAATGGAAACACGCTGACCAAGATCGCCGTCATCAAGAGCTCCATAATATTTTTATACAATCCAAATTTTGTCATAGTTCACCCTTCGCACTTTAAAAAAATAGCATACTTAACAAAAAAAGTCATGCACTTTTTCAAGAGATGACTTTATTGTTTCGAATGCAATAGTTTATATGTAACCATTGTAGGTTTATGACTCCATGGATCTTCTTCAATATACGCGTCTAAAGAAAACACATCCGCGAGCACTTGTTTTCGCATGACATGCTCCACATCACCTTCATACAAGATCGTCCCGCTCCGCATCGCGATTAAGTGATCCGAAAAACGAGCCGCTAAATTCAAATCATGAATGACAAGCGCGATCGTTTTCTGTTCTTTTTCGTTGAGTGTTTTAAGAAGCTCGAGGATTTCGAGCTGATGCGCCATATCCAAATACGTGGTAGGCTCATCCAATAAGATGATCGGCGTATCTTGCGCCAGCGCCATAGCAATCCATACCCTCTGTCTTTGACCGCCAGAAAGCGTATCGACACTTCTGCCCTTAAGATCCAGCACTTTTGTCGCCTTCATCGCTCTCTCGATATGCTCATGGTCTTCTTTGCTCAGCTTCCCAAATCCTTTCTGATAAGGATAACGACCAAAAGCGACGAGTTCCTCGACAAGAAGCCCTTCAGGAGCCTGTGGTCCTTGCGGCAGAAGCGCCAATTTTTTTGCGATCGATTCCGTTTTTAAAGAAGACATCTTTACACCCTCGATTTCGATGTCTCCAGACTGCAAAGGCAAGATGCGCGCCAACGCTTTGAGAAGCGTCGATTTCCCACAGCCATTCGGACCAATGATGCTTGTGATCTTCCCTTTCGGGATCTTGACATCCATGGCCGGAATGATGATCTTCTCTCCATATCCGATCACGAGTTGTTTTCCTTCCATCGCCAATTCCATAAGCCCTCTCCTTTCAGTTCTTCATCAGCAAATACAAAAAATACGGAGCGCCGATCACAGTCGCTACAATTCCAATTGGCATTTCATAAGGCAAAAACAAAGTTCTTGAACCAATATCGGCCACCAACAGCAGCACGCCCCCTATCAAAACGCTCGCGGGAACGAGCTTTTTATAATTCGGACCCACGATCCTACGAGCCAGATGAGGACAAACAAGACCTACAAAACTCAGCCCACCGCCAATCGAAGCGCACAAGCTCGCCAAAATAATCGCCAACACGAAAAATAGACGCGATTCTTTGAACACATTGACACCGATCCCGATCGAAACCTCTTCTTGCAGCGCTAGCGCGTTAAGGATCCGGCTTTTATACGCGATCAAGCCAAAAATCACAGCCATCGAAACCGTTAGAAAAAGAACGCTCGTCCAAGAGGCCCCCCAAATATTGCCTGCGATCCAGCTTTGCACAAAAGCGTATTGTTGATCTGGCATCTTGAGCATCAAGATCGTCGTCAACGACGTGATCGCCATCGAGATCGCTACGCCCATCAATAAAAGACGATTCGGATGCAGCTTCTTTTTATTGGACGCCAACTTATACTCGATCCAGAACGTAAGCCCTGCTCCTGCAAAAGCTAAAAGCGGAAGCAGGAAGGAAAAATGCGGCGATTGATTTTGAAACAACAATAAATAAAGCGCCATCATCAAACCAGCACCCGCGTTGATCCCTAAAAGTCCAGGTTCTGTCATCTCATTATGAGAGACGCCTTGCAGCACACACCCTGAAAGCGATAAACCGATCCCGATCAAAAGACTCGCAAGAACCCGCGGCAAACGCAGTTCGACGATCAAAAATCGTGTCGTTTCATCTCCATGGGCAAACAAGCTCGAAAGAAGCTCGTTCCAAGGAATCGAAGCGTATCCAGCTTGAATGTCCAATACTAACAACAACAAGATCAATACGATCAAGCAAGGAAAGAGCACTTTCACATTTTTAAACATGATCCTTCATTCCTTTCCGTGCTAGATAAATAAACATAGGAACACCAAGAAGTGCGAAAACAAGACCGATCGGCGTTTCTCTTGGCGCGTTGATCAGACGAGAAATCAAATCCGCGCCCACCATCAAGATCGCTCCTGCAGGCATGCAGGCAGGAATGATCGCTTGATAATCGCTTCCTACAAAGAAGCGGACGATATGCGGCGTCAATAATCCAACAAACGCGATCGGTCCAGCTAAAGCGACAGAAGGTCCTGCCAACAGCAAAGTGATCAATAAACAAAGCGTTTTCGTTTTCTCGACTTGTAATCCTAAGCTTGTCGCGCTCTCGTCTCCTAGCGATAAGATCGAGATCTTCTTTGAAATAAGGATCGAAGCGATCAAGGCGACAAGCAAGATTGGCGCGGCCACGATCAGCTGCTCCATCCGAATACCGCCCACACCTCCCGCGCTCCAGAACGTCAGATCTTGTCCTGTTTGAAAGAGGATCGAGATCCCTTGCGCAAGCGATGTCAGCAGCATCGAGACAGCTAGGCCTACCAAAACAAGGCGAACAGAATCGAGTTTTCGTCCTTTGATCATCATGAGTCCAAAAACGAGCAGCATCGCAAACCCCGCTCCTAGAAACGAAGCGAAAACGCTCATCGAAAAATGCATCGTGCCAAGAAAAGAGACACAGATCGCTAAAGCGAAGCTCGCTCCTGCATTGATCCCTAAAATTCCTGAGTCCGCCAGAGGATTTTTGCTCATCCCTTGCATAAGTGCACCCGCGCATGCAAAACTAGCGCCGATGAGAAGATCGCCAATCGTTCGCGGGATCCTCAAATCAAACAAAACGATATGTTGCTGGTTGGAAAGGTCTGGATTTTTTAACGCTTCCAAGATCGTGGAAAGCTCGATCTTGGTACTTCCTAATACGATCGAGGCGAGCGAAAGAAGAACCAAAAGCAAGAGTGTACACGATAAAAAGAGGAGAAGACTCCATCTTTTTGAATGGTTCATCGTCTACTCCTTGAATTGTTCGAAAAAGTCGATAAAGATTTCGAGCTGCTTCGATTGGGTGATCGGATCTCTATGCATGAAAGAGACTTGTTCATACGGAAGCGTCTTTCCGTTTTTAACAGCTGGGAGCGAATTCCATAAATTGCTCGAAGTCACGAACGCGGGATCGGTTCCATCTAATACTCCATATAGAACAAAATCTCCTGCGTATTCTGGAAGCGCCTCTAGAGAAACGACTTCATATTGCTTATCGCCATCGACCATTTCCTTCTGGACCTTTTCTGGAGCTTTTAGATCCCATAGATCGTAGAGGATCCTTCCTCCACGCGCGAAGTGGGAGCCCATCGTGTAGATCTGCTGTGGCCATACTTCAACGATCGAGACCGTTTGATCTTTGACGATATCTTGGATTTCTTGTTTATGCTCTTCGGCTTTTTGAAGGAATTGTTCGATATAGTCTTTGGCTTCTTTTTCTTTTCCGACTAATGAGGCGATGTATTCAAAAGTTTCGTCATCGCTCCGTTGTCCATCTTGAATATAGACCGTTGGTGCGATCTTCGAATATTTTTCATAATCCGCTTCTGTGATCGTGATGATCAGATCCGGTTTGGCGGCACTAAATTGCTCAAGCGTAGTTTCCGAAGAGGTGATATTCATCGGCTCGATCCCCTCAATATCGTCTTTTAAATAGGGATTGTTGAGCGCGTAAGGCGAGGCGATGATCGGTTTGACGCCGACGGCTAAAAATTCCCCTAAATAATAATCGGAAATGATCCGTTTTGGATTTTCTGGGATCTCGACCTCCCCTTTATCTGTTTGTACGGTCTTCATTGCCGTGCTCTTTTCTTCGGTGGTCGTCGATGCGCATCCCACCATTGCAAGAGTGGTGATCAAAAGAGTAAACAGCACACCGACTTTCTTTAAAGATTTCATGATTCCATCCTTTCTAGTTTTCAATACACACTTATCTTATCGTATTCTATTTTCTAGAGTAAGCGGGAATTAAAACAGCGTATAGAAAACGCTCATCGAATCAGAGACAATATCTCTACCTGCGATGAGCGTCTTTGTTTTTATTGGCATATGCTGATCAAATTTGGATTCCAAGGCATACATTCCTCCAGTATTTCGCTGGTCAGCTTTCCAGCATGTCTTGAGAGTTCTTTTAAAAGGTGAAGGATGTATTTGTAAGGGATCAGCCCATTTGCTTTGGCGCTTTCTACGATCGAGTAGAGTACTCCGCAAGCCTTGGCTCCTCTAGGACTTCCCGAAAACAGCCAGTTGTTTCTTCCTACCGCAAAATTTCGGATCGTCCTTTCGGCAAGCGAATTGGTCATCGGCAGACTTCCGTTGTCCAGGTAGC
>NZ_MPKA01000101.1 GCF_001945605.1 Dubosiella newyorkensis | reverse complement strand
AAATATATGCTTCCGATCAACAATTTCGTTCTGAAGAAGAAGCAAATTAAAACGATCTTGGAGAAAAATCTCTAAGATCGTTTTTTGAGTACTATAATTTCCTTTTAACTTGTAAAGTCAGGTTTTATAGGCGCAACCGGAAAGTTCGATGTCTTTCTTGGTCGCTTTATAAATAATATTGGAAAACGTTTACATTTTTCCGAATTGTATGATATTGTAAAAATATATTATAGGAGTTATACAATGGAATTATGGGAAGAGAGATTGATTGAGGAGATGCATCTTTTGGTAGATCATCTCGCAAGTACTCTTGATTCAAGAAACAAGGAAAGCATGAGCGAAGCGCTCAGCGATCTTGTGATCCTTGGAGAAACAACTTCTTATTTATCGGGTCATCAAAGGGATGACGAGGAAATAGGAATGAGCAACAAGATCCAGACGACGATTTTGGATCTGATCGATTTATGGGAGAAAGAAAGAGGAACATCGTTCAACGATTGGGTGAATGAACAACATTCAATACAGCTGCATTAGAAAAAGAAGGCGAAATCAAGCGCCTTCTTTTTTTGGATGATTATGTAAATTTTTGATGCTCAATGTGGCCATTTCTTTCAATGTATTTTTTAAGAAGTGCTTCGTGTCCTCGTCTAGGTCGGAAGCGGCTTGAAAGAAAGCGGGCAGATTTTTAGGGATCTGGTTTCTAAATTCTCTGGAAGTGTTCGAGTGAGATTGTTACCTAGTTTAATGCCTGATATCCTTGCTTAGTTAAGCTCTAGGTCGAATGAGTCCTGGAGCTGTCTTTTTTTCGGCGGATGACGATATCGGAAAAGAAGAGGAAAAGAATGATGATTATATAACAATATTCGCAATGTTTAGAGCAATAAAGGTAATTATCAAAATATTTTACAAATGCTAAAATATCCGCATGCTGTGTGGTAGCGGTTACATTTTGACAGGGGCATATGGCTGGAAGGGAGATTAACGATGAACAATTTAAACATAGATTTAAAAAATTCAGCATTACAGCCGCAAAATGAAGTATTCAGGATAAAGAAAATATTTAATAATAATGTAGCTGTTATAAAAAAGAATGGAAAAGAACAAGTAGTCTGTGGAAAAGGAATTGCTTTTTCTAAAAAAGTCGGGGATCCTTTGGATATGAGCAGAGTGACTCAAATATTTGTTCTCAAAGAGGCCAGGGATAATATTCGATTTCAGGAAATAATTCAAAATATACCTTTAGAATATATAGAAGTGACAAACGAGATCATTGAGATGATCAAGCTGGAGTTAGGGAAAAAAATAAACGATATCATTTATGTTTCTCTTTCCGATCATATTCATGCAGCAATCAAAAGAGCGGAAGAAGGGATCTATCTTCCCAATACCATGAACTGGGAAATAGCCCATTATTATGAAAATGAATATGCTCTTGCCCTTAAGGCTCTTGAAATAATTCGGAAAAAGACTGGAGTTGAATTAAAAAATGATGAAGCAAGTTTTATTGCCCTTCATATCATAAATTCAGAAACCGAGAATTCTTCTCTAGAGGAAACTACGAAAGTTACCCGAATTATCAGAGAAGTTCTTAAAATAGTTCGTTATCATTTGCAAAAAGATATTTCGAATGATTCAGTTCACTTTTATCGTTTTATTACACATATTAAATTTTTTGCACATAGACTTGTATATGAGAAAGCATATCGGAACGATAATAATGAACTGTTGGAAATTATAAAAAATAAGTATCAAAATTCTTATAATTGTGTGGAAGCTATTTCTAAAATGATTTATCAAAAATACAATTATCAGATTTTGCAGGAAGAGAAGCTATATTTAACGATCCATGTGCATCGTCTAGCACATAACAACGGTAATAACTGAGAAATCAGTCATTATATTGGATGGTAACATTAAGTTGGCCAAACCTTCTATGTACTATTAGGAGGAAAAATTTATGAACAAGTACAGTGAATTAGCTACTGCCGTCATCAACAATGTTGGTGGCAAGGAGAATGTCAAATCTTTAAGACATTGCATTACGCGATTAAGATTTGTGTTGAAAGATGAATCGATTGCGAACGATGAAATCATCAAAAGTATGAAAGGGACGATCGGACTAGTCAAAGCAGCTGGAGAATATATGGTTGTGATCGGCGAACACGTTCCTGAAGTATACAAGGAAGTATGCACACAATTAGGCTTACCTACGAGTAATGTAAAAGCCGAGGTATCAAAAGAAAAGAAGTCTTTTCTCGATAAAGCGCTAGGAGTCATTCGTTCTGGATTGGGTCCTACACTGAATATCATGTGCGCATCTGGTGTGTTGAAAGGAATCTTAGTCATTCTTCAAATGTGCGGTGTACCAGCTGAAAGTGGTATTTGTATGTTGGCGAATGCAGCAGGGGACGCGTTCTTCTACTGTCTGCCGGTTATTATGGGATATAATGTCGCGAAACATTTGGAAATCGATCCGTTTTACGGCTTGATCCTTGGTGCATCCATGATTTATCCGAGCATTCAAAATGTAGATGTGTCTTTGCTTGGATTCACTGTAAACACTTCTTATACATCGTCTTTTCTGCCCGTATTGTTCGGCTTGCTGATTTCGGCACCAATTTATAAATTTCTGCAAAAGAAACTGCCAAGCGTTGTCAAAGGGTTCATGACGCCGCTCATTACATTGTCGATCGCTTTTCCGCTTACTTTCGTAGTGATCGGACCGATCGCGGAAGTATTGTCCAACGGCATGAATATTGCGATCAATTTTATCTTTGAATTATCTCCGCTGGTGGGCTGCACGATCCTGGGCGGTATCTGGCAGATACTGGTCATGTTCGGTATTCACAGCTTGATCGTAATGTTTGCGTTTTATGCGGTTATGGCAGGAAATCCAAGCCTGATGCTGGCGTCAACATGGACCGTATGTTTTGGAATCGTAGGAATCTTATTGGCGACTTTTGCGAAATCGAGAGATCAGCAAGTGAAAAGCGCAGCGCTGCCTGCAGCAGTTTCTGCTGTATTCGGAGTAACAGAACCTGGGATGTATGGGATTGTAGTGCCACGTAAAGTATTATTAGGAATTAGTTGTATTGCAGGCGCTTGTGCGGGATTAGTAGTAGGTGTATTTAATATGAAAATTTACTCCTATGCTGGTATGGGCGTGATCGGATTGTTATCGTTCTTGAATCCGGAAAATCCGCAATTCTTCCCGATTGTATTAGCTGTTCTAGTTCCTTTGTTCGTTGGATTTGGCTTGACTACAATTCTTTATAAAGATGAAAAAAGCACAGTAAAAGAACAGCTTGATGAAATGCATATTGTGCAAATGCCAGTGAACGGACTTGTAAAAAATATCACGGAATCTTCTGATGAAGCATTTTCATCGGAAGCTTTAGGAAAAGGAATCGTTATTTTTCCAGAGAATGGTGAAGTGGCTGCACCTGTTTCAGGTATGGTGAAGACATTGTTTCCTACAAAGCATGCCATTGGAATAGTAGCCGATGATGGAACAGAAGTATTGCTGCATATAGGCGTTAATACAGTAAACCTGCAAGGAAAATATTTTACAACTCATATTAAACAAGGAGACAGAGTGGAAGCGGGCGATCCGCTAGTATCATTTGATAAACAAGCTATTGAAAAAGAAGGATACTCTACAGAAGTTCTTGTAACGATTACAAATGGTTCCGATTATCGTGATATCATTCATCTCCATAAAGGTGCATTGATTACAGGGCAACCAGTATTAAGAATTAAGAGGAGTGGTGTAAGATGAATTTTCCAAAAGATTTTTACTGGGGAGGCGCAACAGCAGCTAATCAATATGAGGGCGGATGGAATCTGGATGGTCGCGGACCTGCATTAACAGATTTTACGACTGGCGGATCAGCACAAACAAATAGATATTTGACGTATTTTGATAAAAATGGAGATCCAAAAAAAGTAAGAACGTCAATTGTTTCTTCCGACATTCCGATGGATGTTACTTTCGCAGTGTTTGAAGATGAACACTATCCAAATCATATGGGGGTCGACTTCTATCATCGATATAAAGAAGATATTGCGCTATTTAAAGAAATGGGTATGAATATGTTCAGAATGTCGATATCGTGGTCGCGAATCTATCCATTAGGTATAGAAGAAGCTCCTAATGAAGAAGGGCTTGCATTTTATAGAAACGTATTTGAAGAATTGAAGAGAAATGGGATCGAACCGCTTGTCACGATTTCTCACTATGACGATCCAGCCTATATCGCTACTAAAATTGGCTGGGAAGATCCAAAAACTATTGATCTGTATTTCAAATTTGCAAAGACTGTGATGGATGAGTATTGTGATCTTGTTAAATACTGGTTGACATTTAACGAGATCAATTCAATGCTGATGTTATCAGCATTTGTTCCGAATTATCCGGAAGAAAAAACAAGACTTTCATATATTCAGCTACATAATAAATTTGTTGCTAGTGCGAAAACTGTAAAATATGCTCATGAGACCTATCCAGAGTTCGTGATGGGATGTATGATTGCCGGTCTGGTAAACTATCCACTGACTTGTGATCCGAAAGATATTCTGGCTGCTCAGGAAAAGATGCAGAACTATTTCTGGTACTGCGGAGACGTGCAATCTCGTGGAAAGTACCCAAGTTGTTCTAAAAAGATTTGGGCACAATATGGATTGGATCCGGAGTTCTTCAATAAAGATGCGCAATTGCTAAAAGAAGGAAAAGTAGATGTTTTTACTTTTTCCTACTATAATACAACATGTGTTACAACACATAAAGATGTAGCGAAAGATGGTGCCGGCAATTTATCAATGGGTGCAAAAAATCCATATATTCATTATTCTGACTGGGGCTGGGGCGTTGATGCCGACGGATTAAGATATATTCTCAATGAAATCGAAGATCGGTATTCGCTTCCAATCATGATTGTCGAAAATGGACTCGGCGCCTATGATGTACTTGAAGATGAGCAAGTGCATGACCCGTACCGTATCGAGTATTTTAAATGTCATATCAAAGCAATGGATGATGCGATCCAAGACGGAGTGAATCTGATAGGGTACACACCGTGGGGAATTGTAGATCTAGTTTCTGCTTCTACAGGGGAAATGGCAAAACGATATGGGGTAATTTATGTTGACCTTGATGATGAAGGGAAAGGGACACTTAAACGTTATAAAAAAGATTCTTTCGATTATTACGCAAACGTGATTCGTACAAATGGAAAAGAATATTAATTGAAATAAGGATAAGTGAAAATAATCCGGCAATTTTACAAGGCAATGCATAAACCAATGTCATTAAGTTAGATTATCATCTAACTTAATGCATGATATCCTTGTTTAGTTAAGCTTCAGGCTATATGTGGTCTGGAGCTTTCTTTTTTTTCGACTCTTGTTGCATAAAACTCACTGCAATAAGGTTTGTCATAACGGTGGTCTAGTTTGATTGGAATCAGACCTTTTTGATCTTATCTTCCAAATTAGATCAAGCGCCTTCTTTTTTTGGATGATTATGTAAATTTTTGATGCTCAATGTGGCCATTTCTTTCAATGTATTCTTTAAGAAGTGCTTCGTGTCCTCGTCTAGGTCGGAAGCGGCTTGAAAGAAAGCGGGCAGATTTTTAGGGATCTGGTTTCTAAATTCTCTGGAAGTGATCGCTTTGTCGCTGGCTAGGATCTTGCTGAGCGCTAAGATAAATCGTTCTCTTTCTTCGGGTGTGATTTCGTTGAGCCACGCGTTGATCGTTCGATTCATATATTTGGCTCCTGGGGTCAAGTGAGAGATCGTCGCAAAATCATATCCTTCCACTTCCCACGAATAAGGATCGTGCTGCCAAACGCTAAAGCGAAAGCTTTTTACGATTTTAAAGTCTTCCTGTTGTTCAAGAAGCATGCCGATCAAGGAAGATTGAGGGAGCGTCTTATGAACTTTGGCTTGGATATGTTTAAAGCTTGAAGATTCAAGGACCGCTTGTGGAAATCCAGGACCATCTAAAGAGTCGATCTGAACGATGCGTTCTTGGATCGAGGATGGAACATGCATGCTGGCGTAAACGGCTAAATTTCCGCCTTTGGAATGGCCGCCTACATAGAGCTGTCCTGAAACGTACGAAGCGGCTTCTTGCAAGTAGCGGGCGGATTCTTCTTGGCTTGCGATCGGATATTGAAAGGCCATATTGAAGTCTTCTTTCCAGCCGATCACGGTCGCGTCGGTTCCTCGATAGGCGACATAAGCCATGTTTTTATTGAGTTGAAAGGTGATGGCGGAAAACTGCATCGAGCTTTTCATGTCGTTTTGATGGGTATAGCCTTTGATCAAAATATCGCGATATCGTGGACTCGCACACATCACGCATAAAAGATCTTTCGAGTGGGGCGCCGAATAGACGGTATGAAACATCGAGGAGAAGTCTTCCGCGCGCAATACCTCTTTAAAAGGAACGCCATCCCAGCCTTCTAAGGCCGGCAGAGAGCTTGAGGGCATTCTTACATAAGCCATGCACGATAAAATCAAAGAATCGACTTGATTAAAAGGAAGTTGATCAAAGGTTTGCAATACATTTTGCGCATAATCTACAATGGTCCAATTCATAGTTATAAAATACTTGTTTTTATCGCAAATAGAAAGAAGATTGACTTTTCTGACTAAAAGTTTTATATTTTCTTAACGATTTAGGAAGAGGCTGTCGATGAAACGGATTAGTTCGTGTATCTTGCGTCAATGGATGCATTCATGGAATCATAAATACTCATTCCCTTATATAAAGAAACATATGACTTCGCCTTTTCATGCGAGCATGACTGTTTGGCAAGTAGGAACCTTGTTTTCAAGGAATTTGTGGTGGTACTTACCGGTCGTGTTGTTTTATCGATACTTGACGGGTTTGTTTATCTCACCTGTGTTCAAGGAAGGAATGAAAAACGCGAAAGGATACGTTCTTCGTAGTAGAAAAAGATAGACTTCCTTTCGCTTGAAACGCGCAAATTTATTGATTTGATCCATCTATGTAATTCTGTTTGTTGTTTTGTGTTCATTCTGCGAGCAGCGTATATTGTTGGATAATCATGACATCGTCCATCGTACAAGTTCGTTCAATGATCAAAATATTTCCTCGATGTTCTTCAACTTGCAAATTCTCGTATTGTGCAGTTGTTTTTTTCATTAGGCTCATATCAAATAAAGCGATAAGTGGAATCGTCGGGAGGTTCAAACCGTAATGAATTGTTTGAATCGACATTTAATGAGGAATCTGTAGATTGCTCATTGCTTTTGATAAGATCTTTCAGCTCTTCAAATGTTTGATAAGAGATAAGGTCCGTGTCGCTGTCATTTTTACGTGGAATATGGGTATAAACGCTGTCAAGTCGAATCAATTTTTCATGGATATATACGTCTAAGTTGATTAAATTGATCGGATGTTCATCTTTTCTCAAAAAGAAAAAGTAAAGAAATAAGAAAGAACAAAATACGATCAAAGCAATCAAGATTTTTTTCTTAATCATTTTCTACCTACAATATGGAAGAAAACGTTCTGCTGTTTTGGTTGCTATTCGACTTTTGGTATATTTATAATCAATATTTACTAATAATTTTGAATCACGAGTTTGATCAACGTTGATCGTACCTTCTATTCCACCGGTTTTCTTCATAGTATTTTTGGCCTTTCTATTTGATTTGTAGCGAATATGGTGATGATATGAATCCGAAGATATTATTTATGATTGTTATTTGTGAGTCCGATAAGTAAGGCGCTAATAAACTTCTATAATTTCTTTTTTATAGTATCTTTTCCTTTCTTTATTTCCTTTATGATAGAATTTATAGTAAAGGAAAGGAATAGGAATTTTTCGAAATTTTGAATTTTATAAACAATAGCGATTGGTTCTTCAAGAGCTTTATCAAAAGTCGGATCTTTCCAAGTTGATAAACGAGATCCGGTCTCAACTTTCTTCTTTTCAAATGGTAGAATTAAAAATTCCATTTTATTCTTTGCTCATTGATCATTATCGATCTAAAAATGAGTGGGAACAGACAATAAAGTATCAAGATCTTTTGATCAAGTACTTAAAATTAAATTTCAACAACCATTAAATGTTCGAAAAACTCGAATGAAACGATAAAAGCCGCCTAGCGCGGCTTTTTCATTTCACGTTTTTTCTTTCTCGCGTTGTTCCATTCTTGGATCCATACATAAAAGATCCATAAAAAGAAGGGGATACAGGCAGTCTCGGCTAAAGTCAAGATGAATAGAGGTGTTGTTAAATTTGTTAAAAAGAACACTTTTTTTAAGAAAAGAACACAGATCGTAAAGATCGAACTCATGACGATCACCAAGATGAATCGCAGCGGCGTCAAAGGAATGCACGTTTTGTATAAGACACAAAGCGAGCATACGCCGGCTAAAAGGGTGCATACCGTTGAAAATTGAGCTTGATTCATGGGAATTAAGTGTTGGACGATATAGGTCGTAATGACGCAAAGCGAGACGCATAAAGCGCCTGGAACGGCTTTTGAAAATACAGTCCGTAAAAAGTTTCCGGTCACTCGATGATAATCTGGTTCAAGAGTCAAGACAAAGCTTGGGAAACCAATTGCCAAGGAAGAGATCAAGGTCAGCTGAATGGGCTGAAATGGATACTCTTGCAAGACAAAGATCGTCAAAATCGAAAGGATGAATGAAAAGATCGTCTTGACTAAAAAGAGCGAGGCGGTGCGTTGAATATTGTTGATGACGCAGCGTCCTTGATCTAAGATCGAAGGCAGCGCTTCGAATTGATCGTTCAAAAGGATCAAGGAAGCAATGCTGCGGGCGGCTTGAGAGCCTGAACCCATGGCGATCGAGCAATCGGCTTCTTTGAGAGCCATCACATCGTTGACGCCATCTCCACTCATCGCGACTGTGTTGCCAGCTTTCTTGAGGGCAAGGATCATGGCCTTTTTTTGTTCTGGTTTGACGCGTCCAAAAATTGAATTGTGCATGACGACTTCGGGCAGTTCTTCTGCGCTGACTTTGGACATGTCGATCCCTTTTCCAGGAACGCCAGCCTGATTGGCCAAGGCGGCGACGGTGACAGGATCGTCTCCAGAAATGATCTTGACTTGAACGTCTTGTTTTTGAAAAAACTGAAAGACTTGGCGGATATCTTTACGAAGCCGGTCTTGGATGTTGATCAAGGCGAGCACTTCGATCTGGTCGTCTTCTTTTTTAGCAAGCGCAAGGACACGCTTACCTTGCTTAGCGCTTTCTTGGATCTTGGCGACAATGTTTGGATCGGGATGATCGGTCATGAATGTATAAGCGCCACATACAAAGGTTCCTGAAGCGAATTGAACTTGTGCACATTTATTGGCGCTTGTAAAAGGTTTTGCAGAGAGCGCCTTTTCGTTAGGTTGTAGATCGGCCCATTCACGCAAGGCTTGGGCGGTCGAATTATCGTCGCTTAGCGCCGCATACATATTGGCGATGATTTGTTTTGGATCGCAAGGAGCGATTTGTTCGGCATCGAGAACGCTCATTTTTCCTTGTGTGATCGTTCCTGTTTTATCGAGACATAAAATGTTGACGCGAGCCAAAGTCTCTGTGCAATACAATTCTTGGACAAGGACATTTTGTTTAGCTAATTTCATGCTGGAAATCGCTAGAGCGATGCTTGTCAAGATGACAAGTCCTTCTGGGATCATTCCGATCAAAGCGGCTACAGTGGAAAGGATCGTTTCTTGAAGGGTTTGGGCGGAAAGGAAATATTGTTTTACAAACAATAAGATCCCGACGGGAATGATCGAGAAAGTGCAGATCCGAATGATCGTTTGGATCGCATCCCTGAGTTGGGAAGGGTAGCGCTTGTTGCGTTTGGCTTCTTTTAAGATCGAATGAATGTACGTATCTTCACCCACTTGTTCGACTTGCATCATCGCTTTTCCTGAGATGACAAAGCTTCCCGACAAGACGCGATTTCCGACTTCTTTTTCGATCGAATCGCTTTCTCCTGTAAGCATTGCTTCGGAACATTCGATGCTTCCTTCTACGATTTGGCCATCGCATGGGATCTGATCGCCTGCGCGAAGGATCAAAAGGTCGCCTTGAACGATTTGGGTGATGGGGATCGTTTCTTCTTTTCCGTTCCGTAAGACGAGTTCTTGTTCTTGGTGGATCAAGGCAAGATGATCGAGAACTTTTTTTGAGCGGATCTCTTGGACGATTCCGATCACCATATTCGAAAGAACGACCCCCATGAACAACATGTTGCGGTAGGAGCCAGTCCAGAATACGAGAGCGGCTAAAATAAAATTGACGATATTGAAGAACGTAAAAGTATGTTGTAGGAAGATCGAGCGATACGATTTAGATAGATTGTCGTGAACGATGTTTTTTTTGGCTGTTTTTATTTCTTCGCTAGTCAAACCGGTTTTAAGATTTGTTTTTTTCATGGCTCTATTTTAGCAGATGAAGGGACGATTCATTATTAGGGATGAAATAAAAAAAACTAAACAAAAAATAAAGAAAAAGAATGAATTCGGCATTCATTCTAAAAAGACCAGCGGCGTGTCTCCAAAATGACAAACGGCTTGGGTATAATTTTCGATTTGCGCGTTTTGCTCGATCGCGTATTGAAGACAAAACATGAGTAGGCGGGTGTCGAATCCTTGCAAGGAAGCGTGACAATAAATGGCAGGATATTCTTGCAGCTTTTTCAATACGCGCTGTTTATCTTCCAGCTTGCACATCCGGTTTAGATCGAGTACGAGGACACTATCTTCGCAAACAGCTTTGAGGCCATTGACCATAGAAACGTAGGGATGCTTTGACATTTGCACGAGCATCGTTTTTTGATGTGGATGAAGCGAGAGCTTCAGGAGCCAATCTTCTTGGCAGCATATGACGATCTGCGCGCAATTTGGATCTTTCTCAAATAAAGGAAGCGCTTCTTCTAAGCGGGAATAGGAATGTTCTTGGACGGGCTCGAAAATAAGAGCCGAATACGTGAGTGAATCCATCAAATGTTCTCCTTACTCGTTTAATAAATCATTGGGCAGCGTGATCTTGATATTTTCTTCATCACCTAACAGGACGCGGATCGGACATTTTCCATACCACTCGACAAGCTGAGCGTCATCAGTGCCGACCCTTTGGTCGGCCATCGCTTTTTTATGGCATTGCAGGATGAGAGATGTTTTAAAGCATTGGGGAGTCTGAGCGCGATACATCGTTTCTCTAGGAGGAGTTTGGGCGACATAATCACCCTCGACCATCTTGATCGTATCGACACAAGGAACCATCAATAGGCAGGCGTCCTCTTGCTTTAGCGCGCTTTTGAGCTGCTCGATCGAGTATTCTTTTAAATATGGACGGGCGGCATCGTGTATAAAGACGTAATCGCAGAGAACAGCGCCTAGACCGTTATAAACAGATCGTTGTCTTGTATCTCCGCCGATGACAAAGGTGATCCTAGGATCCGCGTACAAGCTCTTTATATAGTCGATTTCATGTTCTGCGCAAACTAAAACGACTTGTTTACAATCGGGATCGTTCAAAAAGACATCCAGACTTGTGTCGAGCACGGTTTTTTGACTGTCCAGATGATAAAAGATCTTATTATAATCGAGATGGGTGCGGCTTCCTTTGCCGGCCGCTAATAAAATTGTTGAGTACTCCATAAAAAAATTATAGCAGTGTGTGTTAGAATCGACAAGGAAAGGCGAGGTGAATTGTATGGCTAAGATCCAATATCGCGCGATCATTCCTGAAGAGATAGAATATGTCCGAGAGCTGTATGAAACATCGTTTCCTGATTCGGAAAAGAAACCATTTGATGCGATTGTTCGGATCGATCGAGAAGATAAAGGAAACATGTACACGATCCTTAAAGGAGAGGAAGCTGTCGGTTTGTTGTTTACATTGGAAAACGATGAACTCACGTTGATCGATTATTTTGCGATCGATCCCAATGCCCAAAATGGACAAGTAGGCTCTAAAGTGCTTCGCACTTTTTTTGAAGAAGAAGAAAAGCCGATCGTTTTGGAAATCGAGAATCCAGAAAAGGCAGAAGATGCAGAAGAAGAGTTCATTCGCAAAAAACGGGAAGCCTTTTATCTTCGCAATGGTTTAAAGATCATGCCTTATCGAGTTGATTTGTTTGGAGTGGAGATGAAGATCTTGACGTATGGAGAAACGATCAGCTTTGAACAATACTTGAAAGTGCTACAAGACACTTTGTTTGAAGGCGTAGAAAAGTACGTAAAAGAGGTGAAATAAAAAAATTGAAAAAAAATTTAATTTTTTTTGTTTTAGGGGTTGCATTCGATAGGGTTCAATGATAATATAAGTGAGCACTTGATAAAGTGATATGCGCCCATAGCTCAATTGGACAGAGCGTTTGACTACGGATCAAAAGGTTGCGGGTTCGACTCCTACTGGGCGCGCCATTTATTTTATTTAAATTTTATATGTCGGGACGTAGCACAGCTTGGTAGTGCACTTGATTTGGGATCAAGGGGTCGCAGGTTCAAATCCTGTCGTCCCGACCACTCTTTGGCTGGGTAGCTTAGTTGGCTAGAGCATCCGGTTCATACCCGGAAGGTCGTGAGTTCGAGTCTCACTCCAGCCACCAACGAGTTTTTAAGGACCCTTAGCTCAGTTGGTCAGAGCATCCGGCTCATAACCGGCGGGTCGTAGGTTCGAGTCCTACAGGGTCCACCAATATATATCGATTCAAATCGATCGTAGTAATACTCACTACTTCTTGGAGAAGTACCCAAGTGGCTGAAGGGTCCGGTCTTGAAAACCGGTAGGTCGTGTGAGCGGCGCCTGGGTTCGAATCCCAGCTTCTCCGCCATTATTTTCTATATTTTATTCATATCGCGGGATAGAGCAGTCTGGTAGCTCGTCGGGCTCATAACCCGGAGGTCGTTGGTTCAAATCCTTCTCCCGCAACCATTGTGGTCTCATAGCTCAGTTGGTAGAGCAAAGGACTGAAAATCCTTGTGTCGTTGGTTCGATTCCGACTGAGACCACCATTTAAAAAATAACCCGACAGGATAACCCGTCGGGTCTTTTTTGCTTACCGATCCTTTTAAAGTAAGTGGAAAATAGAGTAGCGGATTTACGACCGCCTGTCGAACGACTATAGTAGAATCGTTCAAGAACAGGAGGTCGTTTTAAAATGCATGAAAAGAATGAAAAAAATATTAAACAGAACAGCTTCGCTGAGGTGCGCTTGCCGTGAAAGACAATAACCCGATCCAATCGAATAAAATTGTTAAAAATCGTAAGCGGGAATTAAAACAGCGGGTAGCAGCCTGATGAAAGTTAAAGTAGAGTAACCACAGGAGGTGGCTACCCTATGGAAACGAATACCACTGCTCATAATGAAGATCTTGTATTTACCGAGATTCCTTTTCCAAAAA
>NZ_MPKA01000095.1 GCF_001945605.1 Dubosiella newyorkensis | reverse complement strand
AGAATTTAAAGAAACAAAAAATAAAAAAGCCCTTAAAATAAAGGGAATTTAATGATATAACTAGGGACAAACAAGTGAAAATGTCTTCAACTTATAAACAAGTTAGTACTCAACTTGAAAAGACGGGAATCTCTCAACATCCCCAAATCGCTGCCAGTATTGGCGCGCAAGCGTGTAACGTACGATAAAGATAATAATATTATCGAATACACGATCAGCTATTATCGAAGCGATCTTTATACTTATATGCATTCCACAGGTAAGATCGCGTATAATCATTAAATTTGTTGAAAGAATCGGATCCTAAACGGGTTCGATTTTTGTTTATAAAAAAATCGAAATTTTTTTCTTTTTTTGCTTGCACGCCTAGGAAAGCTATGCTAATATAAGTGAGTACTTGAGGTAAGCAAGACAGAAAGCTAAATGGCGCGTTGGAGAAACGGTTAACTCACATGCCTTTCACGCATGCATTCACGGGTTCGAATCCCGTACGCGTCACCATTTGTAAGCTCAGTCTTTAGGTAAAGCACCTAAAGGCTTTTTTCTTGTTGAATGTTACCAAAATGCTACTATTTTCCAAAAAATCAAAATAACGAATCCAAAACATCGATCGTATCTTTCTCGAAATCATTGATAAGATGCGCATAGATATTCAGCGTGGTCGTGGCTCGAATTATGGAGACGTTCAGGATGAATGCTGTACAGGTTCGCCGATCGTTCAGTTTGATCCGGTTCCATAAGAGGCTGAGGAGGATCCGCTGATGGGTGGCAGGGGGGCAAGTTCTGGATTTAGCCAAAAAGGAAACAAGTATGGATCGCAATATAAACCATATTTCACTAAAGGGAACATAGCGTTTGTCTCTAAAGTATCTCGCCAGTCTGAGTCTCTGATGGAAACTATGACCAAAGGACGGATTTATGTGGTAGCCGGCGATCGTAAATTGCAGAAGATTGTCTATTTCGATTCAGATGGTAAACGAATTAAAGAGATCAATCTGGATCTGGCCCATCTCGGAATGCAGCCCCATACGCATCATAGATATTTCCACAACGAAAACGATGGCCCGGAAGGGGCCACATCTCTTTCGGAGAGCGAAAGAAAAATGGTTGAAAAGGCTCGTCGCTATTGGTATGATTTCTTAAAGAACAGAAAATAGTTCAGGCTGGCAGAACGCTGTGATGTATGGGTCTTTTGATCCACTGCGGAGCCATCGGTTCAATTCCGGTTGCCTGTTCTTACCAAAGAGAAGATTGTGATGTATAAAGCATATTTGCGGGAACCGCAAAAAGAAATCCTGAAAGCGGGTTAACTTCTTGATGGGATGAAGCGTCTTGAGAAATCAGGGCGCTTTTTTCGTGTCATCATATACCCGACTATTCGTGAAGGAAAGGAGGCGGCAGTGTGAGCGCCATACCAAAATACACAAGCAAGGATTAGATCACTGGGCTGATCGACAATTATTTTGCGTTCTGCGAAGGCGAGGTCCTTCGCGATCAAGATGGTGTGAGAGGCAGCAACTTTCAGTCTGCAGAACAATTTCAAATACTGGAAAAGGAAAGAAGACACTGGCGCGGCAGTGGTCAAGATCATTTGCGGTATCCCTCGTTTAGAGGATTAATGTTCTGTCAAACTTGAATGCTATCGAAGTTCTTTGAATTATTGCACTTCATCGTTCTTATCGTACATAAGACCGGATTTTGAAATAAAAAACGAGAGCCCAATGCTCTCTAGAATCATTAAATCATCGCTTTGGTTCTTTGAAAGTGCGCTTCTTTCTCCTTAGCAATGATTCGATAGATCTCTTCTTTTGAATGATCATACAGCATATTGGCCCAATATCCCCATAATATATCTTCAAAACATTCAAATAAACGAATCTCTGGATCGATCGAAGACTCGATCCCATACCCTATATAAAATAGTTGACGAGAACGTTCGTCTTCAATTTGGTTTTCAGAAAAGAAACTCGCAAGATCGAACCGAAAATCGTTCATGGCCGCATATTCATAATCGATCAAATAGGAACGGCAATTCGAAAAGAGAAGATTGCCAGAAACGACATCGTTATGGCACAAAGTATCAGGACGATAGATCAAGAAGACCGCCTCGATGATCTTCTCTTCCTCCTCAAAGAAAACGATCCGCTCTTTGACTTGACTTCGATATTCAGACAGCTTTTTAAATGGATCAAAATAAAAATCGACCCCATCCAGACAATGAAGCGTTTTTAACATCTTGCCCGTTTGTTCGTACTTTGTTGAACCTTTCGCTTCTGAAAATTCATGCACACCCTCGATATACTTTGTTACTTTGATTCCCTTATGAATATCCATCCCTACAAGCGGAACATCGAGTGCCTTGACTTTTTGAAGCACCTCATATTCGTTTTTAAAATCGACACGAAGCAAACCGTGCTCTTTTTTAGGAACCCGGACCATATACGTTTGATCATCCATGCGCATTAAATACGATACATTGCTTATCCCTTTATCGGTTCTGTACAATTGGATCTCTTGATGAAAAATGTTCTCTAAATACTGTTTGACTTCTAGTTTATCCATGCTTCTATCATAGCACGGATCCTAGTAAGGTGAGACGAATGCAATCCAACAAAGCAAGTGGTATACTTTTTTATAGAGGTGAAGAATATGGAACAACCTAAGATCCCAACGATCCCAGAAGAACAACCAAAACCAATCGTAATACAAACAGAAAGCAAATTATGGATCGTATCCTTGATCTGTATCGGACTATCGCTCTTTTTGATCCTTTTATCGACATGGCTTGGTTTTATCCCGACCATTATCGCGACCGCGCTCGCGATCGTTGCAAGCATTTTAGCTTGGAAAGATTTTGATCACTCTAAAAAAATGATCGCTCTATTGTGCGCGGGCATTTGCTGTGCGATCATCGGTATCTATGCATTTGGAAGCAGCCTTCATGGAGCGCTCTATCAATTTGGATCGTATTTGAATACCTATGATACATACGATGATGATGAGTGGTATCCACTCGATGAATACAACGATCGATTTGATCACGATCACTATTGGGAAGAGATCTGGGACTGAGTATGGCACAAGAACAATTAATCAATGACCTGAAAAAAGAGATCGAGCAACTGAAAAATGAGGGGCGCGTGTTGGAAGCACTTCCTCTTATGAAGCAAGCTGCCAATTGGGGGGATCTCGAAAACCAAAAAGAACTCGTCGATCTGTATTTGAGCCAAGAGTATCTGGACAAAAAAGAAGCTTACATCTATGCTCGCTTAGCGGCTCTCAATTTAGATTTGGAAAGTATGTATATCCTGGCTCAACTTTCTTTGGACCCCTCCGTTAAAGAAGTCAATCGAGAACAAGCGTATTATTTCATGAATAAAGCAGCATTAGGCGGTTATCCAAAAGCGTACGACCCCTTGTCGATGATGTATTTGATGGCCCAAGGGACATCTCGCAATCTTGAACAAGCAAAATTTTGGAACGAAAAAGCAAAAAAGGCGGGAATCGATGCCGAAACTGTTTTAAAGCATGAAACAATGATCCAAAAAATGGAATCAAAAACAAGGAATTAAAAGATGGACTTGTAATCCATCTTTTTTTAGTCTATTATATAAAAGCATGCGTGGGAGAACACAGTTCGTAAACCACTGCATAAGACCAAAATATAGGAGGTGCGTCTTATGAGCAAGAAAAAAGTAACAAAAGTTTGTAAGTTGCAGTTCATGGCTGGAGGAGCAAAACCAGGACCTGCTTTGGCAAGTGCTGGAATCAACATGCCACAATTCTGTAACGCGTTTAACGATGCGACAAAAGATCGCAAAGGAGATATCGTCCCTGTTATCATCACAGCGTATGAGGACAAGTCGTTCGATTTCGTATTGAAAACGACACCAGCAGCCAACTTGTTGAAGAAAGCGGCTGGAATCTCAAAAGCGAGCGGTGACCAAAAACAAACAGCAGGAAAGATCACGATGGATCAATTGCGTGAGATCGCTGAATATAAGATGCCAGATTTGAATGCGAATGATATCGATGCGGCGATGAAAATCGTTGCCGGTACTGCAAAAAATATGGGTATCAAAGTAGAAGGTATGGAATAAGGAGACGGAACATGGCAAAAGTAAGTAAAAGATTTAAAGAAGCTGAAAAGCTCGTGGATCGTGACAAATTCTATACGATTGAAGAAGCAGTCGCTCTTGCGAAAAAAACCGCAAGCGCAAAATTCGATGAAACAGTTGAAGTTAGCTTCAATTTGAACGTAGATCCACGTCACGCGGACCAACAGATCCGTGGCGCAATGGTTCTTCCAAACGGAACAGGAAAAACTCAAAAAGTAGCCGTAGTTGCGGAAGGCGATAAAGCAAAAGAAGCCGAAGAAGCCGGAGCAGATTTCGTTGGATCGGATGAATTGATCCAAAAGATCCAAGGTGGATGGTTTGATTTCGATGTTTTGATCGCGACTCCAAACATGATGGGAAAACTTGGACGTCTTGGGCGTATCTTAGGACCAAAAGGGTTGATGCCTAACCCTAAGACAGGAACAGTAACGATGGATATCGCTAATGCTGTCAACGAAGTTAAAAAAGGGAAGATCACATACCGTGTCGACAAAGAAGGAAACATCAACGTGTTGATCGGAAAGATCAGCTTCGATGAAGACAAGCTCGTTGAAAACTTCATGGCTATTTATCGTACGATCGCTAAAGCGCGTCCTACAAAAGTTAAAGGTACATATATCAAGAACCTTGTCCTTTCAACAACAATGGGTCCTGGAATCCATGTTGAACGTCAAAAATAATTTGACAAACTCAATAAAACCAGTAATATAAGATTGTTATCAATATTCCAAAGACAGTAACGGCGCAAGCTTAATCAAGTTACCGAGGGGTTATACATTCCTAAGCTTTTTATGTATGCCTGCTCATGCAGGCTTTTCTTTTGAATATTGTAACGATATATAGAAAGAAGAGGTGGATTGCATGAACAAAGATGTCCTCGCTCAGAAGGAAGCCGAAGTCAAAGCACTTACGGAAAAAATGGAAAATGCAAGCTCAGTTGTCCTCGTAGAATATCGTGGATTGACTGTAAAAGAATTGACCGAACTCCGCCGTGCACTTCGTGATGAAGATGTAGACTTCAAAGTTTACAAAAACACCACAGCGCGTCGTGCTTCCGAAAATTTAGGATACAGCAAGTTCGCAGAAACATTAAAAGGACCAAACGCCTTGGCATTTGGTAAAGATCCAGTAGCTCCAGCTCGTGTTTTAGCAAAATTCGCGAAAGAACATGATAAACTGGTATTGAAAACTGGAATTGTCGACGGCGATGTTGTCGATGAAGAAACGATCAAGAAGTTGTCCGCATTACCAAACAAAGAAGGTATGTTGGCAAAATTCGCTTCCGTATTGAACGCTCCAGTCATCAAGTTCGCGATGACGATCAAAGCATTGGCAGAAGCCAAAGAAAATGGAAGCGCACCAGCTCAAGAAGAAGCAGCTGCAGAAGCTGCCGCGTAACAATATTTTAGGAGGAAAAGAACAATGGCTAAATTAACTCAAGACGATATTCTTGCTTACTTAGAAGAAGCTACAATTTTAGAACTTAATGATTTAGTAACAGCAATCGAAGACAAATTCGGTGTTGTTGCCGCAGCTGCCGTAGCAGCACCAGCAGCCGCTGCAGAAGAAGCAGCAGGACCTAGCGAAGTAACAGTAACTCTTACTTCTGTAGGTGGAACAAAAGTTGCCGTAATCAAGGCCGTACGTGAAATCACTGGTCTTGGATTGGTAGACGCGAAGAAACTTGTTGACTCTGCACCAGCAGTCATCAAAGAAAACATCGCGCCAGAAGAAGCTGACCAAATCAAAGAAAAATTGATGGGTGCTGGCGCAACTGTTGAAATTAAGTAATTTCACTTTGTAAAATAGACTTTGTCAAACGACAAAGTCTTTTTTTTATTGGAAAGGAGCCCTAATGGAAACATTTATTTGCAGAGCCGACGATTTTGGACTCTCCAAAGCCTATGATCTAGGATTGCTCGATTCTCTTGCTTCCTCTATCATTAAAAATGTAAGTCTACTCGTGAATATGCCGCAACTTAAAAAAGATGTACATCAACTGCTTTCTTATCCGATCGATCTTGGCCTTCACTTTAATCTTTGCCTAGGAAAAGCCACCTCGCCAAATCCATCGACATTAACGGATCCAAGTGGCAATTTCTTCTCTTCTTCTTATTATCGAGATAGGATGCAAAAAGAGAGTGATCCTTTTCGCGAAGAAGATGTGGATCAAGAAGCCCGCGCGCAAATGGAAGCCTTCATCCAGCTCGTCGGCAAAAAACCAGACTATATCGATTATCATGTTTTCTTAACACCCTCGATCGAAAAAGCCCTTCAAAAAGTAGCGGAAGAATACAATGTCGTATGCAAGCTTCACTTTAAAAAAGAAAAGGCAACAAGCGATCGAGCACTATTCTATGAAAGGAAAGAGCCCTTTTCTACTTGGCTAGAACAAGAACAATGGCCAAAAGAAGAAACCACCCTTCTGATCTTTCATCCAGGCTTCTTAGATCAAGATGTATTCCGCCTTTCCTCGCTTACGAAGCTAAGATGTACAGATCACGCCTTCTTGCTCGATCAAGAAGTCCAAACCTATTTTAGAAAACAAGGAAAGAGCATCCGGTATAGTGAACTATGATTCAAATCACAAAGATTACGAAAAAATATGATAAAAAGGAAGTTCTTCATTCGATCTCGCTCGATATTCCTGCTGGAAAACGCTTCGTCCTTTTTGGCCCTTCCGGAGCAGGCAAATCCACCTTGCTTAAATTGATCGCCGGCCTCGAATCACCCACGAGTGGAACGATCATAAAAGAATCAAACAAGATTGCGATGGTCTTTCAAAACGATCTTCTTTTTGATCATCTCACCACCTTTGATAATATCGCTTATGGATTGGATCATCGCCAATATACAAAAGAAGAGATCACAAAAAAGGTGAAAATGATCGCAGCCCGCACGCGGACAGCCTCGTACCTTGACAAAAAAGCGGCTTATCTATCTGGAGGAGAAAGGCAGCGGGTTGCATTGGCTCGGGCACTCGTCTCGAATCCAGAGATCTTATTACTCGACGAAGCGTTCAGCCACCTTAATCCAGCCCTCAAAAAAGAGCTTTTGATCGATTTGATCGATTTTCAAAAAAGCAGAAATATGACATTGATCAGCGTCAGTCACGATTTTCAGGAAGCCCAGTTTCTTGGCGAGATCCTGGCCGCACTGGATCAAGGAAATCTCGTTCAAATCGATTCTCCATTCGATATCTTTGAACATCCGCAAAGTATCGATGTCGCCAATTCGCTTGATTTGATCGGAATCAATACGATTTACATCAACAACAAAGTCTATGGGATCCGACCATGCGATTGTTCGTTTCAAAAACGAGAATATTGGATCTGTTATGGGACCTTTACACTCGAATTCGAAATTCCGTATGAAGATTCCACTCTTTTTGTCGGTAAAATCGCCAATGCGCGTTTTTGTGTTTTAGAATCAAAAAAAGAAGCCTTACTAAAGGCTCCTGTTTATTTAGATCCATCAAAGATCATCGCGTTTGAAGATTAATCTTCATCCGCCATGATCTTTTTTAATGCGTTATAGATCCCGTGGTTTTGAATATCTGTCGTTGAAAAATTAGCGAAACTCTTTACATAATCGCTTGCGCTTCCCATCGCGACCCCAATATCCGCTTTTTCCAGCATTTTCGTATCGTTGGTAGAGTCGCCAAAAGCGATGACATCATCCCACGTCAAACCTTCACGCTCTAAGATCATTTCGATTCCGTGCGCTTTATCGTTTTCCACGTTGAAGATATCATAGCAGAAGCCGTTCGTTTTCACATTGATAAGATCGGAACGAAGATCTTCATGATCTTCCATAAAATCTTGGAGCGGTTGCACATTCTTCGTTAAAATGACCGCATTGTACGCGTCGTGGCGTTTATGGAACGATTGAGTCGGATCATAGAACAATGAATCAAGTACATTGCAGTATTTGCTGAAATCATACATTGGATAAAAATTGTTGTATATATATGTGGCATCTCCAAAATGAAGCATCAAACCATATTCTTGGTCTTGGGCAAGTTTGACAAGCGATTCTAGCGTATCGTGTTTGATCGGGGAAGCTGAGATCATATTGAAATCATGATCCAAGATATAGCCTCCATTGATCAAAACATAATAATCGAAATCGAGACGCTGCAGGATCAGTTTCATTTGATTGAGAGGGCGCCCTGTTGCGGCTGCCACAATATAGCCAGCTTCTTTTAGATTTTGGATGGCAGCTATGGTCGAATCTTGGATCACATCGTTTTCTGTTTGATACAAGGTTCCATCCATATCGAAAAATACAATTTTATGTTTCATGCGTATTCCTCTTTTCTTGTATGGTTCCATTATAATCGGAAAGATTTTGAAAATAAACTCCCGTACTTTTTTGAGTTTTATACTTTTCTTTTTAAAAATTGACTTTTTGGTAGCACCGCATTATTCTAAAAAAGAATCAATAAAAATAAGGGGAAATTATGGTTAAGATCATACAAGGCCTTAAACGATTTAAGGTTTTTTTCATTATAGGAATTTTAATACTTCTTATCGCTTCGATTCTATTTTCGTTCCATTCTTCTGCACAAAAGATGAATGGCATCGCTTATTTAAAAAGCCAAAAAGCGAAAGATATCACTGAGCTATCCAATCAACTCGAAGAGCGACGATTCCACGAAGTTCAAGAAAAACTCGATTCTGGCGAACTAAAATATTCTGACGTATTTACGGACTATGTGTTTTTAGGCGACTCAAGAATGAGAGGGTTTAGTTCATATTGCGGGATTCCGCTTGATAATAATCTTGCTAAAATAGGAGTCAATGTAACAAGCATCGATCAAGATTTGCCAACGATCCAAGAACGCCATCCCAAAAATGTATATCTCTCTTTTGGGATCAATGATATTGAATCCAATTTAGGGCTTGCCGATGACGGACTGCATTATGATCAATTGTTTGAATCGTACGTTCAAAAGGTACTCGACATCGTTCCGGATGCGAACATCTATGTCAATTCCATCATACCGATCCAAGGCGATGGACCGATCGCAGAAAAGATCCCAGAATATAATGATCAATTGAGAGCTCTTTGCGAACGAAGAGGATGGATCTATATTGATAATTCCGATTTGATCAGCGATCCATCGATGTATGAAAACGATGGGATCCATTTTGTGCCTTCTACGTATGAACTATGGGCAGAAAAAATGTATCTTGCGGGTCAAAATCAAAAATAAGGGGATAATAGTGACTATGAAAATAATCAAAGATTATGGATTGTGGTTGATCAAAGGAGGCTGTATCCTAGCGCTTCTCGTGCTCGTTGCACCACTGTTCCAGACCGAGCCAATGAGCAACGCTCCATTCGACCAAGTGCTTCAGGCGACGATCGAGGGAGTCGATATGAGCAAATATCCGCAAAAGGATGTTTTGGCGCTAAAGCGTTATTTAGATCTCGATGCCTCCATGTTCGAACAGATCGCGTTTTATCGAAGCGACAATGCGATGGATGCCGATGAGCTCGTACTAGCGAAATTCAATACAGAAGAAGCCAAAAAAAGTTTCCTAGACGCGATCCAAAAGCGAATCGAAAGCCAGACAACAACATATGAAGGCTATGCGCCAGAGCAGTATGACTTGATGAAAAAAGGGAAGCTCATCTCTCATGCTAACTATGGATTGTATGTGGTGGGACCGCAAGCCGAGCAGATTGCTTCACAATTTGAAAAGAGTTTATAGGGGGAACTATGAGTTTTACAAGTCTATTGTTTATATTTGGCTTTCTTCCGCTCAGCTGGCTGGCTAGCTGCGCTTGGACGAAAAAAACATCTGTCCAAAACGTCATCCTGCTCCTTCTTTCTCTACTTTTCTATGCATGGGGGTCGATCCAGAATCTTTATATTTTGCTGATTTTGATCGTATGGAATTACTGCTCAGGCCTGCAACTTGAACAAACGCAAGACATGCCAAGAAAAAGAAGACTGATTTTTTGGAGTTCGGTTCTATATAATGTGGCTGTTTTGGCTTTTTATAAATACATTGGATTTTGGTTTGGCTCGATCTTGCCGCAAACGCAAAATATCCATGCCCCGATCGGGCTTTCGTTCTATACATTTTCGATCCTTTCGTATTTAGCGGACCTTTACTTGAATAAATGCCCAGCACAAAAGAATGTAGTCGCGTTTGGGCTCTACGTATCCTTTTTTGGAAAACTGACGATGGGCCCAATTTCTCAATATACGGATTTTGAGCAGTATTTAAAGCATCGAACGATTTCAAAGGACCGCTTTGCCCATGGCATGGATCTATTTTTAAAAGGTCTTGTCAAAAAAGTCTTTTTTGCCGACCAGCTCGCCTTGGTGTTTGCGGCCATGGGAAACGATTCTTCTTTTTTGGGCGCCTGGCTTCTTTCCTTGGCTTACACGTTTCAATTGTATTATGACTTTTCTGGCTATTCGGATATGGCGATCGGAATCGGATATTTGTTTGGATTTGAGATCCCTAAAAACTTCGATCATCCATATATTGCGAAAAGCGTTCAAGACTTTTGGCGGCGGTGGCATATCTCTTTATCCTCGTGGTTTCGCGATTATGTGTATATTCCCCTTGGCGGAAATCGCGTATCCAAAGAAAAGTATATTCGCAACATTTTGATCGTGTGGCTTTTGACCGGAATCTGGCACGGCCCCAATTGGACATTTGTTATTTGGGGACTTTATTACGGGTTGTTGCTTTTGGGACAAAAATTCCTGTTTCAAAAGTGGATCGATCGCTTACCAGCAGCCGTAAATATCATTTTGACATTCTTGATCGCCAATATAGGCTGGGTGTTTTTCTCTTCGCCGACGATCATGACTGCTTTTTCACATCTCGGAAATATGCTTGGGATCGGCATTTCAAGTTTTGCGAGCGAAAATGCGCTCTTTTACCTCTCGAGCTATTGGTTGCTTTTCGTATTCGCGTTTTTGCTGTGCGGAACGCTCTATGAAAAAATCGAAAAGAAGATCTTTCTTCTCTTTTCTAAACAGGCTGTTATTGGCGTAGGGGTGTTTAAAATTTGCGTGTTCGTGATGATGGTAGCGTATCTTGTGAGTTCAACGGCGCAGACCTTTTTGTACAACGCATTTTAGAAAGGAGAGCGTATGAAAAATAAATTAGCTTCTATGAAACGAAGATCCGCTCTTCTGTTTTCTGTCATTCTTTCTGGCATTCTTGTTTTGGGATTGATCATAAATGTCATTTGGCCAGATCGCGACCATTCTAATGTAGAAAATCGTCCTTTGCAGACCTTTCCAGCCTTGCAGCTTCAAAGTCTTGAAGATGGTTCATGGACTAGGAACATGACGAATTGGTTTTCTGATCAATTTGTCGGAAGGAATCTCTATTTTCATTTGAATTATTTATTGAAGAAAGGAACAGGGATCCAGAAGATCGATGATGTGTATTTAGGAAAAGGTGCCCTGATTCAAGAAGCAGGAGCACCCAATGAGGCTTTGATGAGCCAAAAAGCGCAGACGATCCAAGCATTTCATGCCCGATTTCCTTTGAATACTTCGGTGATGATCGTTCCAACAGCGGCTCAAATCGACCAAGACAAGTTACCTCCATTTGCGCCTGGCGCATTCGAACAGCAAACGATCGACTCATTTTATAGCCAGCTTCCAGAAGATATTCACGCTTTGGATGTGGGCAAGACGTTGGAGAAGAACCAAAATAAATACCAATATTATAAAACAGATCATCACTGGACGAGCTTGGGGGCCTATCATGCCGCAAAACAGTTTTTAAAGTCTCAAGGAATGGAAATTGCCTACAGTGATTATGAAAGGATGCCTGTTTCTAATTCGTTTAGAGGTACTCTGGAGTCGAAAACGGGAAGCGTCTTCTTGAAGGATACGATCGATATTTATGTGGCGAAAAACAATCCAGATTATTTGGTGACTTACAATAATGATGGAAATCCCGTGCCTACGATCTATGATGATGAAGCGCTGCATAGAAAGGATCAATATGAGGTTTTCTTCGGAGGAAACGATAGTCTTGTCCAGATCAATTTAAATACGGATTCGACTCGGCATCTACTGATTTTTAAAGATAGTTATGCCAACAGCATGATCCAGTTCCTTCTTCCGTATTATCGCTCGATCACGATCGTCGATCCACGGTATTATTATGATGACATCACACGGCTGATCGAATCTGATATGATCACGGATGTTCTCTTCTTGTATAACTACAATTCGTTTCAGACTGATACATCGCTTCTTGATGTCTTGAATAGCGCTATACAAACGGCAAATCAATAAGATGCTCTTAGGCATCTTTTTTCGTAAACTGAAAACTTAAATTCCAATCCATAAAGCACTAAAAGCAATTTGGAATTATCTCGTACAAAAACCTGGGAAAAAAGTGTTTTCTCAGGTTTTTCGTAAGCGGGAATTAAAACAGCGTATAGAAAACGCTCATCGAATCAGAGACAATATCTCTACCTGCGATGAGCGTCTTTGTTTTTATTGGCATATGCTGATCAAATTTGGATTCCAAGGCATACATTGTTCCAGTATTTCGCTGGTCAGCTTTCCAGCATGTCTTGAGAGTTCTTTTAAAAGGTGAAGGATGTATTTGTAAGGGATCAGCCCATTGGCTTTGGCGCTTTCTACGATCGAGTAGAGTACTCCGCAAGCCTTGGCTCCTCTAGGACTTCCCGAAAACAGCCAGTTGTTTCTTCCTACCGCAAAATTTCGGATCGTCCTTTCGGCAAGCGAATTGGTCATCGGCAGACTTCCGTTGTCCAGGTAGCTGCTCAGCTCTTCCTTTCGGGCAAGCATATATTTGAAGGCGCTGGATTTAGTATTAATGGTGCATCCCTTAAACCTCTGAAAATTCAAGTGGTAGAATGTCATAAGAAGAACAATTTGAATTCCAGAATGAGGAGGAATGAAAAATGGCAAAGCAATATGACAAAGAATTTAAGGAACAGGTGATTCAGTATGTACTCGATCATCCAGACCTTGCCTACACCCAGATCGCGCAACAGTTCGGAGTCCATGACACAACAATTGGAGGATGGGTAAAAAGCTATAAAGAGCATGACGATCAGGTCGTCGTAAGAGGATCCGGCAACTATGCCAGCGATGAAGCCAAAGAGATCGCCCATCTTAAAAAGCAGCTCAGAGATACCCAGGACGCGCTCAATGTATTAAAAAAAGCAATCAGTATACTCGGCAAGTAACGGCTCGTCTCCTCTATCGATCGGTCCAGGAATACAAAGAGAAACATCCCAAAGCATCGATAGCGGGTATACTGGCTATATTGGAGAAGAGCCCTTCCGGCTACTACAAGTATTTAAGATCCAAACCATCCAAGACAAAAGTCCGACGGGAAAAAACAAAAAAAGCAATCGTCAAGATCTACAACGATTCGCACCAGCTGTATGGCTCGCCCAAGATCGCAGAGATCCTGCACAAGAAAGGGATCCAAGGATGCCAGAAGTATGTCTATTCGATTATGAAAGAAGCCAATATCAAACCGAAATATCTGAAACACAAGATAAAAACGACCATATCTAAAGGGAATGATCGAAAACTTCACAATCTTCTGAAAAGACAATTCAATCCAAAAGATCCCGACAGTGTATGGTG
>NZ_MPKA01000078.1 GCF_001945605.1 Dubosiella newyorkensis | reverse complement strand
TCCGCAGGAACGTTTTCACGGTCTTACTGCATCTGAAGTAAGAGAAGCTGCAAAAGCAACCGATGAACCGGTACTGTATCCAATCAAAGAGAATAAACGAATCAAAAAATACTGGGAAGGTATAGATGAAAAAAAGGCCTCTTTAATAGCAAGTGCTATTAAAGAGGCGGATCTCCAGTAAATTATTTCCCGTGTCTACTTGACAGGGGGCTGATCATACCGATTTTCATGTTCCTTCTGCTTTTCTTTTCGCATAAAGCGGACCTCGATATCTTGATCATAATCTCCAAATTGGCGGCCAAAAATATTCAATCCTCCAGGATGCTTTGCGTCCTTGTTGCTTTCGATCTTAAAACGCAAGATTTCCGGATCCTTTTGGGCCTTGATCAAAGTTGAAAGCGCGACATCCGAAATCTTTTCATGATCGATATAGACACCCTCTTCTTTCAAGACAAGCGTCTTCTTCAAACCATATTCGGTCCCTAACGACCACCAAGCCGGCGTATATTTTCCTTTCCGGTCGCCAAAATCGCCCGGACTCGTCCACGAACCAACTTCGATCCCATTGATCGAAAAAGTCAGATCGGACAAATGACGGCTATTGAAGCCCGGATACTCGCTGCAGACCTCCATCGAAATCTCGATCTCCTTGATCTCGCTTAGATCCACATCAAAAAGCGGGATCGGATATTCTAAATACCCTGCAGAAAACCACAACAAAGAGACGCGATTGCGATTGGACGCTTTAAAATACCGCGGATCATCGATCCGTCCAAACAATTTATCGGCTTCCGCCATGCCGCAAGGCGCGAACACTTCGCACCGATCATAGGCGCTGATCGGAATATCGACTTGAATGAAAGAACGCTTTTTCTCGCCATAATTATTATCAAAAATGATTTGGGCCTCGTTGATCTGCAAGCTGCACATTTTTTTGAGGCCCCGCTTACCACTGATCGAACGCGAAGAAACGATACCCGCCTCTTCGAGCGTCTGGATATGTTTTGTGACGATCGCGCTCGAAAGATGGAGTTCTTCGCTCATTTCTTTGATCGACATCTCCTTCTTTTTGAGCATTTGAATGATCTCAATCCGTACTTTGCTGGCCATCGCTTGAAAAAAAGGCAAGCTATCTTCATCCACATGCAAATATACGATTTCAGGCTGATAGATCGCCATGCACTCACCCCTTTTTTAAGTATAGCAGACGAAGAATTGCACGTCGCAAAAAAAGCCATTGACAAGCCCTATCAATCCTCTTATAATAGCTCATGGATTAATAAATTAACAATTTTATTAATCATTAGAGAAAGATTCCAAATACAAGCGAACGTATTCATCTACATTTTTCATTCAGGCAGTTTTCTTTCAAACGGGGGTTTTTTAGAAGGCTGTGAGTTCGCACGATTAAATACGGCTAAGAATGCGATCTTCTATTCATACGTCAACAAGATTCACTTCTTATGAATAATGAGAATTCGAAATGTTGGTGTCTCTTGCGGATACATTTCGCCGGAATCCTCGTTTGAATGCTTGTTTTTTCGGTCTTGGAAAACAAGCTGGCCACAAGCGCACAAATCAACAAGATCTACGCAAGGCTAGAGCGATCTCGATCGCTCTTTTCTTTTGTTTTCATGAAAACATGTAAGCGCATTCTTAACGAAAACTTAATAAATTTTATAGAACAATCTTGCTATAATGAGCACGAACGATAGAGAGAGCTCGCATTGACCAGCCTTTCCTTTTACGCCGGTAAAGTCAGTCAATTCGTTTAAAATCTACGCGTGCTTCTCTATAATGAAATTGTAAAAGAAAAGATCTTAGGATTTTTGGCACAAGATCCGAACGTTCTTACTAGAAAGTGATGGTTCATGCAACAAAATATTTTCTTTTTTTTACAAAACAAAAAAAATACGCAGTATCTTTATGGGAATTTGTCATTTGCGGAAGCCTTGAGTTTGTTTCGGGACGCTGGCTATACAGCAACTCCAGTCATTGACTTTCAAGGCCATTATTTAGGATCTATCACAGAAGGGGATTTTTTATACTATATCGCCGATCATCCTGATCTTTGTCATGAGGATGTGCTCGAGCTAGAAATCAGTGAAATCGTGCGCAAAGATTTTATGCCCGCCGTATCTTCAAGCGTATCGATGAACGAGCTGTTCCAGCAATCTCTCGAACAAAACTATGTGCCCGTCGTTGATGATCGAAATATCTTTATCGGGATCGTCACTCGAAAAACGATCATTTCCTACTTGATGAAAGAAGCGTCCTTGCACAAGGACAACTACTTTTACAATCAAGAAACAAAAGAGACGATCAACCCTTTCCTTCACGTTCGCTAAATACTAAAAAGAGATGTCAGAAGCTTTGCTTCCTCCATCTCTTTTTTTCTTTTTATCTTATTCTTGTCTTTCCTTCTCCACGATCTTTCGAGTCTTTGCATCTAGAGGAACGAAACGAACATCGCACTTAGATAGTTTTCGCATCTTGCTTTCCTTGATCACGATCGAATGGCGATCGAGCCAAAATTGAGACGTCGCCTGCCAAATAAACACCCAAGCGGTAATATCCATCACTTCTTTCCCGACAGGATGCAGATCGAAAACCTGCAAGATCTAGATCCCCACCAAAACGATCACGCCCACTATGAACAAGAAAAACGAAGAATTTCGAGTATGCCGCAATTTCCGCGCCTCTTCGCTCAAACGATTTCGATAATACGTATGAATCGCCTTGGCATACACCTTCTGCTCCGATTTGACGATCACATCGCTAGCGATCTCGATCACCAATTCATCCTTTTTCTGCAGGCTCAAGCCTTGCAGACAGTTGTCGATCGCTCTAGCCGCCTCATCCAATACGATCGGCCGATATGCCCAATATGGAGAAAGCAAGTCATCATCCTTCACGACAACCAAATACAACGTTTTTTTTCATAGATCCTTTCCATGCAAAATATAGAGCCGAGACAAGAAATCTCCCTCTTGCGCCTTCAAATTCTGCTCTCCGCAAGAAGCATCCGTATTCACAAGTCCCGCATACATGAGCTCATCCCCATAATAAAGACGATCTTTGCCCTCGATCCGGTACACCTTGTTTGGATCGAGTCCTTGCAGATACAAGCGCCGATATTTCGCGTTCACCTCCTGCAAGATCCGATAATAGGCGACAATCGCCGTGTTTCGATCGTCAGAGACGACCATCCAAGCGCACTCGTTTTTCTCAAAAGGCGACACCAAACGATAAAACGTGCCAAACTGAATCAATTCCCGATATTTCTTCATAAACTCGATCTGCTTTTTGATCGCTTTTTTTTCTTCCTCGTCTAGTTTTAACGGATCGAGCTCATAACCAAACGTTCCAAAATACGCGACCTCAGCGCGCGTCTGTAATGGCGTGTTCCGATTGAGCTGATGGTTCGGGATCGCCGAAACATGCGAGCCCATCGAACAAAGCGGATAAAGCACGCTCGTTCCATATTGGATCTTGATGCGCTCGGCCGCATCCGTATCGTCGCTCGTCCATGTTTGCGGCGCGTAATACAACATTCCCGGATCAAAGCGCGCTCCTCCTGACGCGCACGATTCAAACAAAATATGCGGATAACGCTCGATCAACATCGAATACAAACGATACACGCCAAGAATATATCGATGATAGATCGTGCCTTGCTCTTCAGAACAAGACGCCAACGAATACACTTCCGACATAGAACGATTCATATCCCATTTCACATACGAGATCGGCGCCTCATCGAGCACCTTGACCAACAAGCCAAAAATATAGTCCACCACCTCTAGATTCGAAAAATCAAGCACATATTGATGACGCCCCTGCGACATAGAACGCTCAGGCGCGCCAAGCACCCAATCTGGATGTTTTTCATACAATTCCGACTTTTCATTGACCATTTCCGGCTCGATCCATAAACCAAAACGAAGCCCCATCGATTCGATTTTCTTTCCAAGCCCATCGATTCCCTCAGGCAGCTTTGTTCGATCTGGCCACCAATCGCCAAGCGAAGACGTGTCCGAATTTCTCCCTTCGAACCATCCATCGTCCAGCACGAACAATTCGACCCCAAGCGCTTTGGCTTCTTTTGCCATCTTCAAGATCTTGTCCTCGTCAAAATCAAAATACGTTCCTTCCCAGTTGTTCATCAAGATCGGACGCGCCTTTGATTTCCATGGCCCTCT
The DNA here is from genome assembly GCF_001945605.1 of Dubosiella newyorkensis. GTDB lineage: Bacteria > Bacillota_I > Bacilli_A > Erysipelotrichales > Erysipelotrichaceae > Dubosiella > Dubosiella newyorkensis. The sequence goes on along the minus strand of NZ_MPKA01000078.1, from coordinate 9,770 downwards.
ACAAAGACGTTCTCGAAACAGCTTGTGGAACGTCTGCGACATGCCATTCATTCCTTGATCGGAATAGACAAAAAGCGCCTCCGGACTTTGAAAATGATTGGAAGGAAGAAGCGGCCACGAAAAAGTGAAAGGATGCATTCCAATGCTGATGCGAGCGGTATCATACACATCCACATCCACTTGGGCTAAAAAATTTCCCGAATATACGAGCGTAAAGCCAAGCATCTCTCCAGCCGCTTCTGTGGCGTTCTTGCGCTTCAAGCCAAGAAATGGATTGAAGTTGTTTGAAGAATGACCGCGGATCGAATAGATCGATTGAATCCCTGGATGCAATGGCTGCACTTGAATGTGTCTCTCGCGAGCCCATGCGCCTTTCAGATCCACAAAATCATAATCAGAATCTGGCAAATCTAAATTGAGCGAAGCCAAGCGCTCCAAAACGAGCGTTTGCTCTCCCTCGTTTTCAAGGCGTACGCTTCTTGAAAGAACGTTCCGCTCTTCAAAGATCGAATATTGAAGGATCGCTTTGAGATGGCACACTTCATCATACAAATGAATATGGAGCGTGCTCGCCTCCTCTTCCCGTTCCACATAGGTGGCAGGAAGCCCTTCTAAAGCAGGCTTTCCTGAAAAGATCGCATGATCCTGGTAGACAAAATTCAAGATCCGGCTGCCATTTTCTTGACGCACATCGATCGAAGGCATCCGCATATCGCCGCTTAAGGCGCTTGGAAATTCCCGCTTGATATGTTCGAGTGAAAAAGCGGGATCTTCTTTGTAGGCGCACACAGACATTGGCTTAGGCTCGAGTTCGAGAAGCGCGTCAAAATCCTCTCGGTCATGGATCTTTTTTCCACAATACAGCTGGGCGATGTGCCCATTTTTTAAAACTTTGAGAATATAGCTCATCCTAGCGTTGTAAAGATGAAAGGTTCGCGATGAAGAATGATAAATGATCGGCATAGTCTCTCCTTCTTTTATATACTCCTATTATAAGCACATATTTATATTTTCAATATTGTTCTTTTTGTGTATGATTAAGAATACAAGTAAGAAAAGGAGAATCTATGAATTCAGACGACAGTTGGCCCAAGGAGACACGACTATGATCTATAGCGTGCTTTCTTTGGCTTGTATTGCCTTGAACGCCTTGTTCACGATCGGGCAGATCGTGCTCGAGGAGCATTCGGACACGACAGGAAAACATGTCCGTAAAACAATCTTATTTTTGAATTTAGCTTCGATCTTAGGCGGTCTATGGTTCGCTTTCGAATCGGATCGGCTCGCGCCATGGATCGTGTTCGTCCTCTATTTATATAGTTCGTTTATTTTTGGCACGCTCCTTCCGCGCCATTATGCCCATACGCATCCTGAACAGATCGAGACGCTCTTTCCTTTCTTTTTAAGGATCTCGCAAGTCTTCTCGATCTTCACGTTCTTTGTTCCGATCGATCCGGCCCCAAAACAAGCCGATCTGTCGGAAGAAGCGATCCGGGAAATGATCCACGCGGCCAGCGAGAGCGAAACGATCGACGAACCTCAAAAAGAAATCATTGAAAACGTCTTCGATCTCGATGATACGAGCATCGAGGAAATCTGCACGCACCGCTCGCAAGTGATTTCGCTTTCCATGGACGAAAGCGCAGAAGAGTGGAAGAAGATCATTCATGAAAATCGGCATACGTTTTATCCGATCACAGGCAAGGACGATGACGATGTGATCGGCGTGCTCGACACGCGCGATTATTTCCGTCTAGACGACACGAGCAAAGAGTGCGTGCTCGCCCACGCGGTCGATCATCCGCTCTTTATTTCAGAAAACGGCAAGGTCGACGATGTCTTCAATGAGATGAAGTCGCAAAAAACCTACTTCGCCATCATTTTAGACGAGTATGGTGGCATGACTGGCATCGTGACGTTGCACGATATCATCGAAACGCTTTTAGGAGAAATGTACGAGCCGGAAGACGAGATCGAGCCAGAAGATATCGTTTCATTGGGCGAAAACAAATGGGAGATCTATGGCTTCGCCGACCTGAAAGACGTGCAAGAAGAATTGAAAATCGAGCTTCCAGTCGACGACTACGATACATTTAGCGGCTATGTGCTCGGAAGCTATGGCCACATTCCAAGCGATGGGACGACGATCACGGTCGACTTGCCGCAGCTGCGCGTCGAAGTGAAAGAGATCTTGAACCACCGGGTCGGAAAAACGATCGTCGAAAAAATCAAAGGAGAAATGGTAGATGGAGAAACTGAAAAAGAAAATCGAAGCTGAAGGTACTTGCTTAGGCACGGATCTGATCAAAGTAGACGCCTTTCTCAACCATCAAATTGATCCCGTTTTGATGGAGCAGATCGCCACCACTTTCTATGAGCAAGTGAAGGATCTGCCGATCACGAAGATCGTGACGATCGAATCGGGCGGGATCGCGCCAGCCTACGCGCTTGCCACCAAACTGCGCGTTCCGCTTCTCTTTATGAAAAAGAGCGAGCCAAACACGATGGAAGATCCGCTCTATACCCAAGTTTTTTCTTACACGAAACAAAAAGCGTATACGTTGTGCGTGGAACGTAAATATTTGTCGCCACACGACAAGATCTTGTTTTTGGACGACTTTTTAGCCAATGGCGAAGCGTTCAAGGGCGCGGAGCGTTTGATCCTAGAAGCTGGTGGAGAAATCGTAGGCGTAGCCGCGCTCATCGAAAAGGTGTTCCAAGCCGGTCATACCTATATCGTAGATAAACACTATCCTCTCTTTTCGCTCGCGCCTATCCAGCAGATCGAGAATGGAAAGATCCAATGGGCCGATTCGCTTATTTTTTAAGATATTCTAGCACGCACTCGAGAGTTACATAGTCTGGACTTGGGATCTGGAGCGCTTCGATTCCCGCTCTTTTGGCCGCCAGCAAACCAGTGGTCGAATCTTCAAAAGCGATCGCTTCCGATCGCATAAAGCCTTTCAGCCCAAGAAGATATCCTTCTGGATCGGGCTTGGAGGAATGAATATCATCGTCGCAGATGATTTGGTCAAAAAATCGTTCGATCTGAAAATGCCTAAGAATGTCCAACACGCGCTTTCTTTTCGAGCCGGTCACGAGCCGGCTTTTTTTATGCGCCTTCTGGATGGCGCTCAGCGCCTCTTTGGCATAAGGAAGAAGATGGAGGTTTCCATTTTCTAACGAGCAGTAGATGAATTCTTCTCGTTTTTGGTAGATTTTTTCATAAAATCCTGGTTCGGGAAACAATTGTTCAAAGTCTTGTCGTGTGGCGGACGAGCTTTGGCCGCACCATTTTGAAAGCTGGTTTTTAGAGATCGTTTTCCCTTCTTGTTTAAGAGCGTGGATCCATCCTTGCGCATAGATTTCTTCCGTATTGACCAGCAAGCCATCAAAATCGAATAAAAAAAGTTCTTTGTTTGTTTTCATACTTTTACAATAGGCGCTTTGGTTGTTTCTTTCAGTAAGAAGCGTCATGATAAGGCTATGAAAATGCGTAAAGTATGGGCTTCGCTCGCCTTCGAAAGCGTGTATGGGTTCGCGAGCCGTCTGATCATGATTCCTTTGTTTCAATTCCTTTTTTTAGGGATCTTGCGTTTGGCGGACTTTGCCTATATCACCAATAAAAATTTGCTTTCTTTTTTGTCTTCGCCGATCGCGGTCGTGAGTTTGAGCGGGTTCGCGCTTCTTGTGAGCGCCTACGCTCTTGTCAACATCATCGCGCTTCTTGGCATTTGGAATGGAGAGTATCGTTCGATCAACTTGAACTCGATCTTTTCGTTCGTGTTCAAGAAGATCAAAAGACTCTTTTCATTCAAAAATATAGGGATCGTTTTCTGGGTGCTGCTGGTCGTGCCATTTTTTCATCTTGGCTTGATTTCGGAAGTGATCACGAAGGTGCGGATCCCTCCGTATTGGCTAGAGACGCTTCAAACGATCTGGTGGGCCAAGCTCCTTCTTGTTTTGGGAATCGTTTTGATCGTAGGATTGTTTTTAAAGACGGTTTTTGTGTTTCACTTTTTCTTTTTGAAGGAGGTTTCTTTTTTTCGGGCGCTTCAAGAGAGCTGGAGGCTCACTAGGCATCGTCTTTTGGTTTTGGGCGGCTCGCTTTTTGGAGTACAGCTTTTATATTCACTTTGTCTGGATATTTTTTTTAGAATGTTGCCCCTTCGTCTTGATTGGTTTGGGTTTATTTGTCTAGCTGCTTTTTTCTCTTCTTTGATCGTGCCTCTCAATTACGCGCTCCTTTCGTATTGGTATCAAAAATGGGAAAACGATCGGGTAGTTGTTTTGTGCAAGAAAGAGAACGGATCTCAAAAGCTGATGTATTGCGTGTTCTTTTTAGGGTGTGTTGTTGGATATGGAATCCATACCCAATCGCTCTTTTCTTGGCGTCCGATCGAGATCATCGCGCATCGGGGCGATTCTTTGCATCATACAGAAAATACGTTGGCCGCTTTTGAGGGGGCGAATGTATTGGGGGCGGATGCGATCGAGCTGGATGTGCGCCAAAGCAAAGATGGCGTGCTTGTCGTTTCGCATGATTCGAGTTTTAAAAGGCTTGGAGGCGATTCGAGAAAAATCAAGGAGATGACATCCAAAGAGATCGAAGAGATCCGTCTAGGAAAGGAAAAGGTGGCGACATTAAAGGAAACGCTCGAGCTTGCGAAAAAGAAGCGTTTGTTTTTGATCCTTGAAATCAAGCCGAAAGGAAACAATGAGGGACTGGTTCGTTCGTTGGTCAAGATGATTCGTGACTATGATTTTGAGGACGAGTGCATGGTGACTTCGTTCAATACGAAGGAATTGGAAATGGTCAAAAAGCTGGATAAGAAGATCGAGACGTTGGCTTTGTTCACGTTCGCGTATGGGGATGTGGCTTCGATTCCGTATGTGGACGCGTTTAGTGTGGAGGAGAGCACGATCACGCCAGAGCTTGTGCATTCCATCCATGAAGAGGGCAAGAAGATTTTTGCGTGGACGCCAAGCACCCAGCCACACATCGAGCGGATGGTTCGTTTGGGAGTGGATGGTTTGATCACAGACCAGATCGAGCTGGCGCAAAAAATAAGAAGAGAGTGGAGTGCTCTCTTCTAGTTGTTTTGTTTTTCGATTCGTTTTTTGACTTCCCATATGGAGAGATCATTTTTTTTAGCGATCTTGGCTAAGTCTTCGTATTCCCATTTTTCTTTGTTGACAGCATAGCCATGGACTTTTTTCTTGCGGACTTTGCCTAATGGTGTTTGGATCGTTTCGATTTCGCGCTTAAGAATATGGCGGTCGCATTTCTTTTCGCGGATGCCGATCGTCGATGTATGGTGGAAGATCGATTGGATCACTTCTTCTTTGTGCGCTTCGTCGCAGATGGCCGACAACAAAATGCCGGGTCGATTCTTTTTCATTTGGATGGCGGTGTAGAAGAGGTCTCTAGCGCCTGCGCGCATGATTTGTTTCATGGCGTAGCCGAGTTCTTCGCCGCTCATATCGTCGATGTTGGCGTTGAGCTCATAGATGCGATCTTTTCCTTCTTCTTGGGCTAAAAAGGCGCGGATGCAGTTGGCTTGTTCAAATTGTTTGGTGCCCATGCCATAGCCGATCTTTTCAACGCGCAGGATTGGCATTTCTTCATAGCGGGAAACGAAATGTTTGAGGATGGCTGCGCCAGTTGGGGTGCAGAGTTCGCTTTGGATCGTTCCTGCATACATTGGAATGCCTTCTAGAAGGTAGGCTGTGGCTGGCGCGGGAACGGGCAGGATGCCATGGGCGCATTTCACGGTGCCTGATCCTGTGCAGACGGGCGAGGCGATCACTTCGTCTGGGGCTAGTTCTTCCATCAAGAGGCAGACGTTGACAATGTCGGCGATCGCGTCCATCGTTCCGACTTCATGGAAGTGGATGTTGTCGATGGTGGTGTTGTGGGCTTTGGATTCGGCTTGGGCGATGAGATTATAGATTTCGAGCGCGTTTTCTTTCACAAAGTCCGATATGTTCAAATGAGAGAGGATGTGTTCGATGTCGTGGAATGTATGGTGGGTGTGATGATGGCTATGCGCATGTTCGTGAGTATGGGTGTGTTCATGGAAATGTTTTTGTGTGTGCTCGTGCGTATGATCATGGGTATGCTCGTGGTCACGTTCTCCTTCCACTTCTCCATGGATATGGACGGTGGCTTTGTAGCCGTGGATGCCGCAGCTTTGGGCTGGATCGATGTGGGTGTGGACGTCTTTGAGTCCGATTTGGTTCATTTTTTCTAGGATGTCTTTTTTGTTGGGAAGCAGATCGAAGAGGGCAGCGGTGAGCATGTCGCCGGCGGCTCCCATCTTGCATTCGATATAGAGTGTTTTCATGGTGTGTACCCCCCTACAAAAAATGGTAGTAAAATGGTCCAAAATTGTCAATCTTTCGGTATAATGGAGTGTAGAAAATTAAGAGGATCTAACTATGAAGCGTACTTGTATTTTATTTTTAGCGTGCACTCTTTTGTTGAGTGGTTGTGTTTCGCAAACGCCTTCTTCGCCTGTAACAAAGGATGAGGAAGTGGTTGAAAAGGATCATGCGTTCGAGAGTTATTTGAATGATGTGGTCGTCGAGCTGGCGGAAAGCGACTATACGACGATGCATCATTATTTTGAACATCCTGCGGATTTTGGGATCGATCCTAAAAAGGTGGATGTCACGTTAGGCTCGATCTTGCCAGATGAAAAAGATGAAGAGCTAGAGGCGCGTTTAAAAAAGCGTCTGGAGGAATTTGATCGGGAAAAGCTGTCGGATTTGGAGCGGGATATTTATGATCAGCTGGAGTTTCAGTTTGATCTTTCTAAGCGTCAAGATTCGGAAGAGTTTTTGTATATCGACAATATTTGGAGCACGGTGAATGGTGTTCCGCAAGAGCTTGTGAATTATTTTTCGGAGTACGAGGTCCGGGAAGAGGCGGATATTCAAGATTTGATCACGTTGATCAATGATGTGCCTCGTTATACAAAGCTGGCGATCGAGTATTCGAACGAGCAGGCGAAGCGAAACCTTTTGCGTTTTGATTATGACGGGGTCATGGAGAATATCGATTCGGTCTTGGATACGAAGGATGATAGTGCGGTGAGTGGCGAATTGGTCAGCGAGATCGAGCAGCTTGGTCTTGATCAAGACAAGGAGGCCAAGTATATCGCGGATGTGAAGGGTGCGTTGGAGGCTTCGTTCTTTCCTTCGTTCGAGACGATGCGCTCAAGCTTAGAGACGCTTTCTTCAAAGGCGCTGCCTTTGCAGGGGCTGGCCAATTTTGAGCATGGTAAGGAATTTTATGAATTGTTGGCTCGTTCGTATACGGGTTCGAACGATTCGATCGATACGATCAAGTCGAATTTGGAGAGCGAGGTTTCGAAGATTTCGGTGCAGCTGAGCGCGATGGTGGAGGAAAGACCGCAGGTCGTGATCGAGGGAATGATGTTGTCGACAGACTTTAAGAGCGTGGATGAGATCTTGCCGTTTTTGCAGAAGAATTATGCGAAATCGTTTCCTAAGCTTAAGGAGATGGAGTATGATCTTCAGCCTTTGGCGGATGAGCAATCGCAAAATGGGGTGGTGGCTTACTTTATGCATCCGGCGATCGATTCTTCGACGAAGTATCAGATCCGCTACAACAAGCGGGATTATGGCGATGATCCAAGTTCGATTTCGTTGTATCAAACGTTAGCGCACGAAGGAATTCCGGGTCATATGTATCAAGCCCAATACAACAAGGAGCATTTTCAATATACGATTCAATATTTCTTGTCGAATCTAGGGTTTAGCGAAGGATATGCGACATATGCGGAAACGCAGGCTTTGAAATTCTTGGATCTGAACAAGGACGCGCTGAGCGCGAGTGGATACAACGATTTGTTGAGCAACTACTATGTAGTTTTGATGGATATCGCGATCAATTACGAGGGGATGGATCTCAATCAGTTCATGGAGGCGTTCCCGATGTTCGATGAAGAAGGGATCAAGGGAATCTATAATCAATTAGCGGATAATCCAGGCGTGTTCTTGTCGTATTATTATGGCTATTATTTAGTGGATTCGCTTCGAGACAAGGCGAAGGATGCTTTGAAGGATGATTTCGACGAGGTCGAGTTCAATGACGCGCTTCTATCGAGTGGCAGCGTGAATTTCGAGATCATCGAAAAGAATATTGATTCTTATATTCAAGAGAAGACAGAGGCTTAGCTTTTGTCTTTTTTTTGGTTGTGTGGTCTCATTTTTTCTTCTTTTGTCGTATTGAATATAAGAGGAAGGAAAAAAATGAATGAGAACCAATTATGATGAGATTTCTTATATTATAGAACGTCTTCGTGTTATGGATTCTGGATTGTTCCAGCTGATGTTCGAAGATGATCCTGAACTGGCTCAATATGTGTTCAGATCCTTTTAGAGGATCCTAGTTTAGTATGTATGGATGCGAAAGTAGAATATCGTGTGATCAATAGTCTTCAAGGACATGATAGCGTGTTTGATTTGTATTCGTCTTTGTATGGAAACAAGATCTTGATTTTAGAAATGCAAAGAGAGAGCCGGATCGTCGCGTTGTTTCCAAGAATGGAATTTTATGCGGCGATGGCCTTTGTGGAAGCGCTAAAAAAAGGAAAAGGATATGATACGATGCCAGATGTGACGGTCATTTTCTATACGGAAAACGATCTTTTTGGGAAAGGATTGCCCAAATATACTTTGGCTCGTTGTATACTAGAAACAGAAGAGGTCGTCGATACCCATTTGAAGATCGTTTGTATCAATGGAGCGTATGAGGACACGAATAGCGAGCTTGGAAAGCTGATCCATGATTTTAGGCAAAGCGATGTAGATCAGATCCTTCTTGCGCCTATCCAGTCAAAAATAAGTAGGATCAAATTTGGAAAGGAGAAAGACAAGATGCAGATATTTTCAGATTCAGTTTGGCAAGAAATGCTAGATCGTCGTCATGATCAAATGATGGCTGAAGTTAGGGCCGAGGTCAGAAACGAAGTGAGAGACGAAGTGAGAGATGAAGTCAAAGATGAAGTTAAAAACAAAGTTGAAGACGAGCTAAAAAAAGAAATGGCTTTGAAAATGCTGAAAAACAAGATTCCTCTTTCGCAAATCGCAGCCTGTACGGAGTTTTCGCTCGAAGAGATCGAAGAATTGAAAAAGAATCTCTAAACAAAAACAAGTCCCTCTCTTTTGATAAGTTCCCTTTTAGTAGACACCCGAAATAACCAAACGGGTTCTCCTACTGAAAGGGAACTTTTTACATGGGAAGAAAGCCAAAATACACAGCAGCACAGAAAGTATGGGCCGCAGAACAATACTTGGGCGGATTAAAATCCACTTCTGAAATCGCCGCCGCTTTGGGAATGTCGGTAAGAGACACGAGTACTATTCGTCAATGGGGCAGACTCTATAAGAACAATGGACCCGATATTTTTATAAACAGACCGCATAACCGTTCATATTCTCTTGAATTAAAGGAACAGGTCTGCAGAGAATATTTGTCGGGTGTAGACGTTAAGATAAATATGTACATAAACGATGAGATAAATATGTACAATTTCTAAAAAAAGATTGTAAAATTCTCTTATTTGCAGGGAGGATTTTATGATCATTACTTTATCAATCAACAACTCGTTGCGTGTTGATTCTTTGACAGATTTGAACAAGCTTATGCCGCTTATGAAGGAGGGTGTTTTGAAATTGAACAAATCCAAGATTGCCCGTGAACTCGATGTCGATCGCAGAACGGTCGATAAATATCTGAA
>NZ_MPKA01000069.1 GCF_001945605.1 Dubosiella newyorkensis | reverse complement strand
CGGTTTGATTCAGTTCGCACAGCTGCTTGATAGAGAACGTGTTTTCCGGATCCTGAGCAATTTCATAGATGAGTTCGAATTTTTCGGATGGGCGGTTCATCAGAAGTCCTTCGATTTTGGCGAGCTGCCCAGAGCTATAATTTTTTTTAATGTTTCCAGCTCTTTGCGCAAGGCTTTTACTTCGGATTTCAAATGTTTGACTTCGGAATCTTCTGTTGATTTTTTTACTTCCGAATCCTTTTTCATCACGAGAAAAGCCGTATTTGCCATTCGTCTTTCTCCGACAACGAGAGGGTCATAGCCAGCTTCTATGAAGATTTCTTTTGGAGAAAATCCCTGAAGGTATTTTTCCAGAAACAGTTCTTTGAATTCGTCGGTGAATTTCAAAGTCTTGGGTGATACGTATTTGGTATAAGCATTCGATTTGAGCTGCTTGATCTGTTCTTCAGTGAAATAGTTTCTATTCATATGTTGTGATCTCCTTAGGAAGTCTGTCCAGAATAGTATCTCACTGAATCGCTTCAAGTGTAAGGTGGAAATAGAAAATGTCTACAAAACGCGAACATATTAATTTCAAGTGCGTTTTATCGGGACTTACTAATTAAGTGCCCAATGCTTTTTCTTCTACTAAAAACCGTGTCCACTTTTATGGGTATAGTTTAATGAAAGTCTTAACAGCAGACTATCAAAAAAACAAACTGGAGTTCATCAAAAATCCTGTTATTGCTGAGTTTTTAGGATATACAAACAATACCGATTTCTCAGAATCGGATCTAGAAAAAAGCATCATTACAAATTTGCAGAAATTTTTGATGGAACTTGGAAAGGGATATGCGTTTGTTGCTCGACAGCAGCATATCCATACGGACAAACAGGACTATTATATTGATTTAGTTTTCTACAATTACATTTTGAAATGCTTTGTGTTGATCGATCTGAAAACAAGTCAGGTTACTCATCAGGACGTAGGACAGATGGATATGTATGTCCGTATGTACGATGAATTGAAACGGACAAAAGGAGACAATCCCACGATCGGTATCATTCTTTGTTCAGATACGGATGAAGACATTGCCCGGTATTCAATCCTAAAGGGAAATGAACAGTTATTCGCCAGCAAATACAAATTGTATCTGCCAACAGAAGAAGAATTAAGAAATGAAATTGAGACCCAGAAAATGATGTTTTATCGGCAATACGATCTAGGAGATAAAGAGTGAATACCGAATGTAGACAGAGCATCGATGTATTTTAGCATCCGCGTCTTGAAGAAAAAAGAACTATAAATGACAAAAAAGCAATCCCGAGCAGGATTGCTTTTTATTGGAAATGGATCTATTTGTTGTATTCTTTCGCTTCGGCATGTTTGATCAAGCCGAACGCTTTGGAAAGTTCCATCACGACAAGAGGCACAAAAGCCAGTGCTAAAGCGATAAAGAAATCGTTCCAAGGTAAGATCTCCAAATTGAATGGGATATTGAGTGGAGTAAAGATAATCAGCATCACTAAGAAAAGCGAGAGCAGAGCGGCCCCGTTGAGACGTTTGTTTCCAAATGGTCCAATCTTGAATAAAGAATGTTCGCTACGCATATTGAAGGCTTGTACGATTTGGGAAAGAGCTAAGGTAATGAAACACATCGTTTCCGCGCCACGAAGCGTATCCGTCGTCTTTAAACCGATCCAGAACGAGAGAAGCGCTAAACCACCAAACATGATCCCTTGCAAAATGATCCGCACACCAAATCCATGCGCGAAGATTCCTTCGTTTTTTGGCTTTGGTTTTTGATCCATCACATCTTTTTCTACGGGCTCCATCCCTAAGGCGATCGCAGGAAGCGAATCCGTGACGAGGTTGATCCATAAAAGCTGCATCGAAGCTAAAGGAGACTCGTGGAAGAGAAGCATCGCCATAAAGACCGTTACGACTTCTCCAATATTTGTTCCAAGCAAGTAACCGATGACCTTTTTGATGTTGGCGTAAATACCACGGCCTTCTTTGACTGCGTAAACGATGGTGGCAAAGTTGTCATCCATCAAGACCATATCGCTTGCCCCTTTGGCAACCTCCGTACCTGTGATCCCCATCGCGCAGCCAATGTCGGCTGCTTTTAGCGCTGGCGCGTCATTAACACCATCCCCCGTCATAGCGACAACTTGATTTTTTCGCTGCCAGCCTTTGACGATCCGGATCTTGTTTTCTGGCGAAACACGTGCATAGACAGAAATTTGATCGATCTTGCCATCCAGCTCTGAATCGCTCATATCATCGAGTTCGACCCCAGTGATCGCAAGATCGCCTGGATTCAAGATTCCAAGCTCTTTCGCGATCGCGGAAGCCGTGATCACATGATCGCCCGTGATCATGATCGGACGAATGCCAGCCTTTTTACAAAGAGCAACCGCTTCTTTGGCTTCTGGTCTGGCCGGATCGATCATCGCCACGAGTCCTTTTAAATGCAGATCGTGCTCGATGCTTTCACTATTGATCTGATCAGGCAAAGCATCGATCTCTTTAGAAGCGATCGCCAAGACGCGAAGCGCGTTTTTCGACATTTGCTCATTGAGCGCTTTCGCTTTTTCTACATCCCCTGAAGCAAGGCGAGGAATCAAAGAATCAAGAGCGCCTTTTGTGATCACGACAAGCTTGTCATCCATTTTGTTGATCGTGCTCATGAGCTTGCGATCCGAATCAAATGGAACTTCACCAAGACGAGGATATTTTTTGTTGAGCTCTTCTTTTGTCATTCCATTTTTGCGTGCCGCGGAAATGATCGAAGTTTCGGTCGGGTCGCCGATCGAAGTTTCTTTCCCATCCACAAAGACGATCGAACCATCGGAGCAAAGCGTGCCTAGCTTCAAGAGCTCTTTGATCTCTTTTGGATCGTCGGTCGTGATATCTACGATGTCTTGGTCGCCATCAACCCATGCTTTGACAAGCGTCATTTTGTTTTGGGTCAAGGTTCCTGTTTTATCCGAGCAAATGACCGAAGCCGAACCTAAAGTCTCAACAGCAGGCAAATTCCGAATGATCGCTTGTTTTTTGGCGAGCTTTGTTACGCCGATCGAAAGAACGACCGTAACGATCGCCGGAAGGCCTTCTGGTATGGCCGCGACAGCTAATGAGATCGAAGTCAAGAACAGCTCCATTGGCTGCTGACCATTGAGCAAGCCAACCACAAAGATGATTGCGCAGCACGCCAGAGCCAAAATACCAAGATATTTACCAAGCTGCGCTAATTTTAATTGCAGCGGGGTTTGCGCGTTATCCGCTTCGTTGAGCAAATTGGCGATCTTGCCCATCTCGGTATCCATGCCGGTGGCTGTCACGATCGCCAAGCCAGTTCCATATGTGATCGAACAGCCTGAATAGACCATGTCGATCCGATCCCCTAAAGGCGCGTTTTTCTTGACGATCGCTTCGGCGTCTTTTTCGCTTGGAACAGACTCTCCAGTAAGAGCCGACTCTTCGCTTTTTAATGAAACGCTTCGAATCAAGCGGGCATCGGCTGGAACGACATCTCCGGCCTCTAGCCGGATCAGATCTCCAGGAACAAGATCCTCCGCATTAATGAGTTCCTCTTTGCCATTGCGGATGACGCGCGCTTGCAGCGTCGTCATCTTTTTGAGGGCATTCAAGGCGTTTTCGGCTTTATTTTCTTGAAGAACCCCAATGATCGCGTTCAAGATGACGATCACTAAAATCAAAATCGGTTCAAAAAAGCTTTTAGGATCATTTTCAATAATGGCTAGAATGAACGAAATGACAGCCGCTACTAACAAAATCAAGATCATTGGATCTTTAAGCTGATCAAGAAAGCGCTGAAAATTTGATTTCTTCTTCGCTTCCTTCAGCTTATTGAGCCCGTACTGTTGAAGTCTTTTTTCAACTTGCTCGCTAGTTAAACCGTCACGGAAGCTGACATCGAGTTCTTTGAGTACGACATCTATAGGTTGGTGATAATATTGCACAAGAATCCTCCTTTAAAACCTCTTAAATTATACGGAATCCTTCGTTTTTCTTCACTTTGAATACCCTATAAAAAGAATTATAATAAATACATTATGGAGGGAATGTAGATGGAAAAGACATTAGACATGACCACTGGAAAAATACCAAGCATGCTTCTTCGCTTTGCTTGGCCTGTTTTTTTATCCTCGCTATTTCAACAAATGTATATCGTGATCGATACGCTGATCGTCTCAAGATTTTTGGGCGATGGAGCGCTAGCCGCGCTAAGCAATTGTGAAAATATCGCGTGGCTGATCACTTCATTCATGTTTGGGATCGGCATGGGCGCTAGCGTTTTGATCGGACAAGCATTTGGCGCTCGAAACTGGGAACGCCTTCAAATCTTGGAAGGAAACGCTTATGCGATGTGTTGGATCGTAAGCTTCGTGTTTATCGGGCTCGCCCCATTGATCTGCAAACCGATCTTGATATGGATGCAGACGCCTCAAGATGTCTTTGACCAATCGTATTCCTATTTAAGCTTGTATATCGCAGGTGCTGGGGGTATCCTCTTGTTCAATATGGGAAGCGCCATCTATCAGGCGATAGGCGACGCGAAAACACCTTTGTATTATTTGATCCTTTCTTCTTTCATCAACATCGCGCTCGATCTCACTTTTATTCTCGTGTTTCATACCGATGTTTGGGGCGCGGCCCTTGCGACAGTAATTGCAGAATGGCTGACAGGAATTGGACTGATGCTCCAGCTTCTGAACTCGAAAGCCAAATGGAGGCTGGAACGCTCTAAGGTCCGACTTCAAAAAGAAGTGATCGATGATATCCTGAAGATCGGATTTCCTGGAGCGATCGAATCTTCCGCTGTATCGTTTGCCAATACGATCGTGCAAGGTTTTATTAATACATTCGGTTCGATCGCGATGGCGGCAACTGGCGCTTTTGCTTCGATCGAAGGATTCAGCTTTTTGCCGATCACCGCCTTTTGCCAAGCGGTGGGAACTTTTACAGCCCAAAATGTGGGCGCTATGCAAAAGAAGAGAACGATGGAAGGGTGTCGATTTGGCTTGCTCATGATGGGGATTTCTTCCTTTGTCTTAGGAATGCTGCTTTTATGGAACAGCGAGTCTTTGATGCAGATTTTTTCGAGCGATCCGCAAACGATCTCGTATGGGCTTTTGCGCGCGAAGATCACGCTTTGGTTTTATCCGTTCTGTGGGCTGACCCATTGTCTGGCTGCAATCTTTCGTGGTGCCGGGAAACCGATGATCTCGATGCTTGGCTATGTGCTCAATTGGGGCCTTCTTAGAGTGATCATCTTGCTTTTTGTATTGCCGCATTATCATGTATATTCTTTTTTATGTTGGGTTTATCCAATCACGTGGCTTGGAAGCAGCCTATTCTTGTCGTGGAACTACATGAAACTTGATTGGTTCCCGGAAAAAAAGGAGATCTATCTTGAGTTGGATTGAATTGTTTTTGATCGCCCTTTCGCTTTCGATGGACGCTTTTGCGGTATCGATCGCGAAAGGCTTGTCATTAAAAAAAGTCACCTGGAAACAGATGACATGGTTTGGCGCGTGGTTCGGGATCTTTCAAGGCTTGATGCCGTTTCTTGGATATTGTTTCGCCCAGCTGGCAAGTGGCTGGCTGGAACAATTCGATCACTGGATCGCCTTTATTTTGTTGTCGATGATCGGTGGCAAAATGATCTGGGATTCCTTTCATGAAGAAGAGTCGATCGATCCTGAGATCGGGTGGAAATCAATGCTCGTCTTAGCGATCGCCACGAGCATCGACGCGTTAGCCGTAGGGGTGAGCTTCGCGTTTATGAGCGTGTCTATTTTTCCTGCCATTACGATGATCGGAGCGGTGACTTTCGCTTTCTCGGCGATTGGCACGAAGATCGGCAGCTTGTTTGGCGCCAAATATCATTCGAAGGCAACCCTATGCGGAAGCATCGTGCTTGTTTTGATCGGTTTAAAAATCTTGATCGAAGGAATTGTCTAGATCCTCGATAATGATCGAAGAACTCGCTTTGCGGTTGACTTCGATCTTTTTTGCGTGCTCGATCTTGTAGCGGAGGTTCTTTTCATAATCATGCGCGAAAATGAGCGAATATAAAACATTGAGAATGAAATTATTCGCTACATCGAGTGTAAACCAAGAAATCTTGGAATATTGTTTTTCTCGCGTGCAGATGCGCAATGTATAGTCGCACAGCTTGGATAAAGAATTATCCCCAAGAGATGTGATCGCGATCACCGGGACACGCTGTTGTTTGCATTCTTGCGCGATCTGTAAAAATTTGGAAGTTTCTCCTGTATACGATAAAATGATCAAACAGGAGTCTTTTTCGTATAAGGTGCCATTATAAGCGCCTTCGCCATTCGGGGATTGAAAGAAGGCGTGATAACCGATGCGGCCCATTTTGATCACAAATTCTTCCGCTTGATAGACGGTGTTGTTCATGCCCATGATATTGATCGTGCGCGCATCCATGAGAATATCGACAACTTGCTCGAGTTCGTCTTGATCGATTAAGCTTAAGGTGTCGTCGATCGCTTCTTTTTCCAACGTGGCGATCTTATGTACGATCGAAGTCGGCGAATCGCTTTCTTGAAAAGGAAGATTGGCATCCACATGAGCAAAATGAGACTGCAAGTATTTTTGTTCCTCCAAAAAATCATGTTTGAGCTCTTCCCATCCAGTGTATCCAAGCTTATGAGCGATCCGGATCAATGTCGCGCTCGAAGTATATGTCGCTTTCGCGATCATTCTCACGGTCATATCTTTGATTTCTAGGCCTTGTTTTAAAATATAGTCCGCCACTGCTCTTTGCGAGGCGGAGAAGTCTTCCTTCTTTAACTTTTCTTGGATCAGCATAGTTAAATTGTACCATGGGAAACTCTGTTTCGCTAGAAAGGAACGAACGATTCCCACCTGTGAAACAGAGTATCAACTAGATCCTCCGCCCTTTTGTTTTCTGAAAAAAAGACTAAGATAGGGAATAGTTAGAAGGAGGGAATACGATGCGATCATTACAAAATCGGTATAGCGCGTTTCATGTTGCCTATTGGGCGAATGTGTTCTCGTTGATTGGATGCGCGGCCATCCTTTTAAAATTCAAAGGCTTGAGCACGAGCGAAGTAGGGCTTGTGACAGGAGCATCTTCCCTTGCGACCATTTTTTTATCTCCTGCTTTTTCCACACTTGCATCCAAGATCAAAGCGATGTCGATCCAGCAGATCTTGATGACGATGTTCGTGATCATTGGTGCTGGATTTGGTCTATTATTATGGATGCCTCTTCCTAAATGGATGATCATGCTGATCTATTTGCTTTTGTATGCGATGAATATTTCGATGGTCCCATTGATCTCGACGATCGCTATGCAGTATATCGAACATGGAAAATCCGTCAACTTTGGATTGTCCAGGGGACTTGGTTCGATTTCTTATGCGATCAGCGCTGTCGTGATCGGAAACTTATTGACATTTTTTGACCCTCGGATCTTAATTGCCGCTTATGCGATCACGGGTGTATTGGCGCTAGCTTTTCTAGCGAGCATGCCTGCTTGCTATATGGAGGGGAAAGAAAAAAAGGAAAGCGGTTCGAAGACTTCGATCTTCAAATATAAAAAACTGCTCTGGATCTTGTTCGCGTTCATGTTGATGTTCGCCGCCTCCTCAGCGCTTGCTACGTATTTGATCGACATTGTCGAGTACCATGGAGGAAATGCTTCTTTATTTGGGATGGCGACTTTTGTGATGGCGGCAAGCGAACTACCGATCATGAGTATCGCGCCGCGTTTGAAAAGACGATTCGGCTCCCAGAAGCTGCTTTTAACGGCAGCCGCTTTTTATGGAGTGCGAAACGGTTTGATCGCTCTAGCGCCAAATCTAGGCTTTGTATTGCTGGGCATGGTGTTTCAAGGCTGTTCGTATGGTCTCTTTACACCGATCATCACCTATTATGTTGCCGAGCATTTAGAAAAAGAGGATCAGATCATGGGCCAGACACTCATAGGAGTCATGACTTCGGGCCTTGGAGCGGCGATCGGCAATTTCAGCTGTGGCTTTATCCAAGAGAATTATGGAATGTCGATGATGCTTGGGTTAGCGTTGATCTTCACATTTTCGGGAATCCTTTTTGCTTTCCTTGTGAACCGTTCTTCAAAATCAAAACAAAAACAGCTTGTTTTAGAAGTGAATTGCGAATGACCGAGAAATCGGTCTTTTTTTCTGAGTTGTAACTTGACAAAGATTGGGTATATAATGAGCTATATTTTTTTTGATTTAGAAGGAGAGATCTATGTTAAGAATTGGCATGGATATAGGTTCGACAACGTTAAAAAGCGTCGTCTTAGATGAAGAAGGTACGATTCTTTATCAACAATATGAACGCCATTATGCACAAATTACGGATAAAGTGATAGAAATGTTAAAACACATCCGTTCGATGTTTTCAAAAAATACGATCCATTTTTGTATTTCGGGGTCTGCCGGAATGGGCTTGGCTAATGAGCTGCATATTCCTTTTGCCCAAGAAGTGTATGCCACAAGAGCGGCGATCAAGGCGCTTCTTCCTGAAACGGATGTCGTGATCGAGCTAGGTGGCGAGGATGCGAAGATCCTTTTTCTTTCAGGCATGATGGATGTTTGCATGAATGGAAGCTGCGCAGGAGGAACGGGCGCGTTCATCGATCAAATGGCGACACTTTTAGGCATCAGCCAAAAGGAAATGAACGCCTTGGCAAGCGATCATAAAAAGATCTACAGCATCGCTTCCCGGTGTGGTGTTTTCGCTAAATCCGATATACAGCCCCTATTGAATCAAGGGGCGTGCAAAGAAGATATTTCCGCTTCGATCTTTCAAGCGGTTGTCAATCAAACGATCGCAGGCTTGGCGCATGGACGCAAGATCGATGGAAATATCGTTTATTTAGGCGGACCTCTCACATTTTTTTCGGAACTAAGAGCGGCGTTCGACAAAACCTTGCATAAGCAAGGGATCTGTCCGCCCTACTCGTTATATTATGTAGCCTATGGCGCCGCGCTTTTATCGAAACAAGAAAGCTTTTCGTTCGATGTGTTATTGAAGATGCTTGGCGATTATCGAGCGAGCGATCAATACGCTTCTTGTCCTCCATTGTTCAAGAGCCAAAAGGAATATCAAGATTTTACTTCTCGTCATCCTAAGGAAAGCCAGATCATCAAAAAACGTTCAAACGAACCTGTACGATTGAGCGTAGGAATCGACGCGGGAAGCACGACACTAAAAGCCGTGGCGATCGACGAGAATAAAGAAATCGTTTTTTCGGATTATATGTCCAATGCCGGGAATCCTGTCCCGCTAGTCAAAGCGTTCTTAGAAGACCTGTACGCTCATTTTCCAAATGGAAAGGTGATTGGAAGCGCCACGACGGGGTATGGCGAGGAGATCATTCAACACGCGTTCCATGCCGACCATGGAATCGTGGAAACGATCGCCCACTATACGGCCGCGAAACAATACGATCCAAACGTGGATTTCATCATCGATATTGGCGGACAAGATATCAAGTGCTTTCAGATCCGCAACCAGGCGATCGACAGTATTTACTTAAATGAGGCTTGTTCTTCGGGGTGTGGCTCGTTTTTGCAAACCTTTGCCCAAGCTTTAGGGTATTCGATCGAGGAATTTTCTCAAAAGGGCTTGTTCGCTCCTAGACCTGTCGATCTAGGTTCCCGCTGTACTGTATTTATGAATTCATCTGTCAAGCAAGCGCAAAAAGATGGAGCGACCATCGAAAATATCGCGGCCGGTTTATCGATCAGCGTCGTAAAAAACGCGCTTTATAAAGTGATCCGGATCAAAGATAAGCAAGAACTCGGCACCCACATCATTACCCAAGGGGGAACGTTTTTAAATGATTCTGTATTGAGAGCCTTTGAGCAAGAGCTCGGCCATCCAGTCATTCGGCCCGCTCGATCGGGATTGATGGGCGCCTATGGGGCGGCCCTTTACGCTTTAGAAAATCGTTGCGAAAAAAGCGTATTGATGAATGCTCGAGAATTAGAACGCTTCAAACATCAAGTGCAAGCGATCACCTGCCAAGGATGCACGAATCATTGTCGTCTAACGATCAACACGTTCGAGAATGGGGAGCGTTATATTGCAGGCAACCAATGTGAAAAGCCGTTAGGAACATCAAAAACCAAAGCGCCGATCTCGATCTATACGTTTAAAAAAGAGCTTCTTTCCAAGTATGTGTCGTTTGAAGGAGAAAAAGAGCGTATTGGATTGATGCTTGGCTTGAATATGTATGAGCTTCTTCCGTTTTGGTATACGTTATTCAAGGAATTAGGCTTTGGCATCGAGATCTCGCCGCCTTCAAGCAAAGCGATCTATCATAAGGGGCAAGGGACGATCCCAAGTGATACAGTATGCTATCCGGCAAAATTGATGCATGGCCATTTGATGGCGCTCAAGGAAAAGGGAATCAAGACGATCTTCCATCCTTGTCTTTCATACAATGTGGATGAGCATCGATCGAACGATCACTATAATTGTCCGATCGTGGCTTATTATCCCGAAGTGCTCAAGACCACGCTCGATGAAGATGTGCGCTTCCTATATCCTTATTTTGGTTTGCATCGTCCAAAGGATTTTGAAAAGCATTTTTATGAGTTTTTGATGAACACCTGGTCATATCCGTTTTCAAAAAAGGAAGTGGCGGAAGCAGTCAATAAAGCGTATCGAGAATATGCTCGGCATATGGAATCGATCCGAGATCAAGGGGATCGATATTATCGCTATGCGTGCGAACACGGCTTGCCTGTATTGATTTTGTGCGGTAGACCTTATCATCTTGATGAAGAGATCAATCACGGAATCGATAAGTTTATCGCTTCGCAAGGGATCGTTCTACTTTCGGAGGATAGTGTCGCGCATATGAGCCAAAAGGCGGATACGGATATTTTGAATCAATGGACGTATCATGCCCGCATGTATTCGGCTGCTGATTTCGCCTGTCATGCCACGTATCCCAACATTGAAGTCGTGCAGCTCGTTTCATTTGGGTGCGGATTGGACGCGATCACAAGCGATGAGATGCGCGCCATCTTGGAGACGCATGGAAAACTCTATACCCAGCTCAAGATCGATGAAGTCAGCAATCTAGGAGCGATCAAGATCCGCCTTCGTTCTTTATTCGCGACAAAAAGGAGAAAAATGTATGACTGAACGAGTTCCGCTTCATCTTTTTACGAAAGAGATGAAGGAAACCCACACCCTTTTATTCCCCAACATGCTTCCGCTCCATTTTCAGCTCGTCCAAAATGTGCTTAAAGGAAGCGGTTATAAAGTCGAGCTTCTTCATAATGAAGGCGCTCATTTGATCGAAGAGGGACTTCGCTATGTCCATAATGATACTTGTTATCCGGCTTTGATCACGATCGGACAAATGATCGACGCTTTAAAGAGCGGTGGCTACGATCTAGAGCATGTGGCCTTGATCATGACGCAAACGGGTGGAGGATGTCGGGCGAGCAATTATATTTATCTATTGCGAAAAGCTTTAAAAGATGCAGGAATGGAGCAAGTACCTGTCATTTCGGTATCGTTAGGAAAAATGGAAAATCATCCTGGATTCAAGCTGACATTTCCAATGCTTAGAAGGCTTTTGGCGGCTTTAGCCTATGGGGATGCGTTGATGCTTTTGAGCAACCAGACACGCCCCTATGAAAAGGAGAAAGGGCAAACGGATCAGCTTGTCGATGATTGGGTGCAAACGATCAGCGAACTTTTTCAAAACAATACGGGATTCTCGCTAAATCAAGTGCGCCAAAATTATTCGAAGATCGTCTGTGACTTTTCTAGGATCCCTTTAAAGAAAACGCCAAAGGTGAAGGTCGGGATCGTGGGGGAAATCTTCGTGAAATATTCACCTCTTGCCAACAACCATTTGCAGGACTTTTTAGAACAGGAAGCATGCGAGGTGATGGTTCCTGGGATCATGCAGTTCATGCTCTATGCGATCGATATGCCTATGGAGGATGTTCGTCTATATGGCGGAAGCAAGTTTGCCAAGCAAGCTTCGATGCTTATTTATACCTATTTATCAAAATTCGAAGCGGCTTTGATCGATGCGGTAAAGACAAAATCGGATTTTACGGCGCCCGCTTCCTATAGCGCGCTCAAAGAAAAGGCGAGACAGTTGATCGGGATCGGCTGCAAGATGGGCGAGGGGTGGCTTTTAACGGCTGAAATGGTCGAGCTTGTCGAATCAGGTTATGAAAACATCGTGTGCACGCAGCCCTTTGGATGCCTGCCTAATCATATCGCGGGGAAAGGAATGATTTCTTCGATCCGGAACGCGTACCCGAAAGCGAATATCGTGGCGATCGATTATGATCCTGGGGCCACAAAAGTCAACCAAGAGAATCGAATCAAGTTGATGCTGGCGATCGGAAAAGAAAATATTTTTGGAAATTTGTAGAAAAAATCCGATTTTCCCTTTTTTATTTCGTTAAAGACGTGTAAAATATTGAATTAGATAGTAAATGTATAGTAGTAGTGAGTGAGGAAACCTATGGCACAGATGAATGATGAAATGTACGAAGTTGAAGACATGGATGCGGATATTTCGCTCAAGGAGGAATTGGTCGAAGAAGCTAAAAACTTTGAAGAGTCTTCCAATTGGAACGAGACGCAGCGTGATCTCAACAATTTGAAAAGAAGATGGAGAAGAATCCATTATTGGGAGTCTGATTATGAAGACAAGCTAAGAGATGAATTCGAAGCGGCTCTCGATACAATCTACGCCAAGAGAAATGAGATCTACAAAGAAGCGCAGGCGAAAAAAGAAGCGCTCGTAAAACGGGCCGAGGAATTGGCTCAAACGGATAACTTGAACAAAGCGAGCAAAGAAGTCGCGGATCTGATGGAGCAATGGAAGCAAGCGGGTCACGCGGGCCGTGATATGGACGACGCGCTTTGGGAAAAATTCCAGGCGGCTCGTGATATCTTCTATCAAAGAAAGCACGAGGCGTGGGAAGAGATGCATGCTCGTTTTGACGAAGCGAAGGCTGAAAAAGAAGTGTTGATCGAAAAAGCGAAGCAGCTTCAAGATTCTACCGAATGGCAAAAGACAAGCCAAGCGATGAAAGAACTGATGGATGCTTGGAAGGAAGTCGGTCATGCCGGCAACAAAGTGGACGATGCTTTATGGCACGAATTCAACGATGCCCGTCAAGCGTTCTATACACGCCGAAACGAACATTATGATGAATTGGCACGTACCCGTCAAGAAAACTATGAAAAGAAGATGGCTCTTGTCGAACAAGCACGCGCTGTCGCGAATTCGCAAGAATATACACGTGAGAACACGGAATTCATGAAACAGCTTTCCAACGATTGGAAAAAAATCGGATTCGCGGGCCGTGAACACGATGATAAAGTGTGGGCGGATTTCAGAGCGGCCAATGATGTTTATTTCGATGGCCTCAAAAAGGCGAGCGAACAACGCCAGCAAGATTGGAAAGAGCGTATGATGGAGGCGAGAAACAAAAAGGTCGAACTCGTCAACAATCAAAAACGTCAAATCGAGCGTCTTCAAAATGATATGTTTGGACTGGTCAGCGAAGCGACGATGGCCGATATTCAAGCGGAGATCGAAGACAAAGAAGATTTTATCGATGAACTCGAACAGCAGATCGCGGACATCGATGCCCGTTTAGAAAACTAAAAGTCGATTTACTCGACTCAGACTGTTGACAAATGGAATGTCAGCAGTCTTTTTCTTTTTGATAAATTATTATAGGTAGCATTTATATATTTAATTTTCGATTATTCCTTTCACTTTCA
The DNA here is from genome assembly GCF_001945605.1 of Dubosiella newyorkensis. GTDB lineage: Bacteria > Bacillota_I > Bacilli_A > Erysipelotrichales > Erysipelotrichaceae > Dubosiella > Dubosiella newyorkensis. Next base: position 468 of record NZ_MPKA01000069.1, on the reverse strand, counting down.
GCCCGAAATGGTCATGATCGATCTCGATACGCTCGTTCCTGGCGATCATCTCGTCCGCAAGCTTCAAAAGGCGATCGACTGGAAACGTATCCAGGAACTTGCTCTTCCTCTCTATTCTCATCTCGGAAGAAGTGGGATCAGTCCGGTCGTCCTCTTCAAGCTGGTACTATGTCAAGTTTGAGGACAATCTAAATTTCTGTTTTTGACAAATCCGAAAAAATTTGTTCCGCTTTCCATTGACTACGGGCCCCATCCCTAAGAACCCATTTCTTGTTGCTTTTCAAACTCCCAGCTTTTGCTGCAGCTTGAAAAGCCCCAAGCTTATCTTAGGGATCCCCATTGTCAATGACGCTTCTCAATTTTTTTCTAAACGCATCTTTTTCAATATCTTGTAATTTTTCTCGTATTCCATCGGGGATTCGTATCCGCAATGGGAATGGATCCGGATCGTATTGTAGAATCCTTCTA
>NZ_MPKA01000142.1 GCF_001945605.1 Dubosiella newyorkensis | reverse complement strand
GAACAAAATCGTCAAAAATGCCAACGGGAAAAATGTGGCGAAATTCATAAAAGAAAGAAAAGGCGTCTAAACCCTTTAAATAAAGGAGATAGGCGCCTTTCGCACTGTTAAAACTGTAAAAGATGGGATCTATAATACAAAAACTATTCCTCGAATGCAACTTATACACCGTAATTCATTGTTTCGAACAAGTTTTGAAAGGAGATTTGAAGTTTGTTATAATTCGGATATGGATACAAAACTCATTAAATTTTTCAACAAGCACCATATCGAGATCCCGGAGATCAAATACATCAAACGCGAAAACGGAAAGACGAATATCTTCTTGATCGATGGACGGATCATCGATACATTTACGCCTTTAAAGGCGATCTTGGACGAACTTCCCGTCCAAGAATTCTTGAATGTCAATAAAGGGATCGCGCTCTCGACTTCAAAGATCTACAGCGTAAAAGACGACCTTTATACGATGGAAGACGGAATGGTCTTCAAAGGAAGAGCTCGACTACCTAGAACGGTCAAATATGAGCAAGAAAAGAAATATAATAAGTCAAAAAACCGGCAAGCGCTCTCGATCGATTATCAGTGTTCCATATTCGATCATTGCCCTCTTCCCTTTTTATTGATCGGTATGGAATACGATGGAAACGGAAGCGGAATGAATGGGGTTATCCACTATATCAATGACGCGTTCTTAGAAAGAACGGAATATACGCAACAAGAGCTTCTCAACCAGCCACTCTCTTCGTTTTCGATCCCTACTAAGATCATGATCGCCATCGCGGATACAGCGCTAAATGGGGGCCAGAAATGGATCCAAGCGCCTCTGATCGAGGAAGAAGTTCTTTGTTATCAGCCTAGGGAGGATTTTTGCGCTCTTGTCGCAGCTAAAAAGCGAAGTGAATGATCTTTTTAAACCTATTTTTGAGATTTTGATTTCTATTGATTTTAGCTTTTAACTAATACATCTGTTCAATAGGAGATATAAAATATGAAATAATTTTTATATTATAATTCTAACAAGCGTCTAGGTAAGCTCATAATCGTTGTTTCTTAATTCTCTTATATAAATTGGTCATTTCCCCAGATGCTTCTTGATATGATTTCCAAATATTCTTGAACTCTGCTAGGATAGTAAACTTTCATTTATTTTATTTTCGAATAACACGTTTCATTCGTTGAGCTATTGTCTCTGATTCTCTTAACGTGTTCTACGAGCTATTTATTTCGTTCTTATGGAACTACATCCAATTTTTTCAAAGAGATCATGCTAAACACTTCTTGTTAGAGTTAATCAGATACATAATAATATTTTTTCTGAATCTAAAATATTAGTTATTGAATTGTGAAGTAACATCTATTAGCTTTCCATTTTTTAGTTCTAATATTACATCAAATCTCTTTATCGTTTCTTTCGTATAATGATGAGCTATATATAAAATTCCTGTTTCTTTAACAGAAGTCACAGCATGTTCAACTATACTCGCACTATTGGGATCAATATTAGCAGTAATTTCATCACATAATAAAAATGAACGTGGATCTGCTAGAGCTCTAGCGATCGAAATTCGTTGTAATTCTCCTCCTGAAACAGAAGTGTTATCTTCTGTGATCGGCTGATCTAAAACCGATAATGGAAGATTGACTTTTTCTAAAAGCTTCTTGATTTTTTTATCATCTAAGAATCTATTCATTTGAATGTTCGTTTTTACGGTTCCTTGAAAAGAGACAGGTTTTTGTGAAATTGTAGTGATTTCTTCGTAGAGGGGAAACGAACAAGAATCATGATTTAGTTTCCTAAACTCTATTTTTCCTTTATTACAACTTATACGTCCATTAAGTAAATTAAATAATGTCGATTTCCCACTTCCGCTTTTTCCAATTATCAAATATTTCTTTCCTTTCTCGAAAACATACGAACAATTGTCAATTAACACTTTATTGTTTATCGAATAATCAACGTTTTTTAAAACTATATATTTAACAGAAGATCGTTTTTTTTCTGATGAAATACGTGGATTGTTTTGAAATTCTTGCACTTTTTTAATGATTGGTCTAGAAGTTTGCAAATTGGAAAATGCTTCTGTTATTGTAAAAACACCATTCATAAATGTCCCTGAGATTGAGGTGATCGAAATCAGATATTCTGCCTTTATTTTTCCTTCCGTTACGCAAATTGCTAATATAAACAGCAAAACGAACTGAAAAAACAGTCCACATCCATTGGAAAGAGAACTAGAAATCATAGTAAGCCAGTTTACTTTCTGTTTTGCCAGTTCATAGTGTAAAAAGTGATCTAATGAGTGTTCTGTATAAAGTTCTTGAACATTATTTCCTGCTAAAGTATCAAATCCTTGAAACGTTTCTTTTAAAAAGGCAGTCAATTCACCAGCCTGTTTAGTAGCGAATTGAGCTTTTTCTTGAATCTTTTGACTCATATATTTTGGTATCCATAAAAGAATAAAACTAGATAAAATAAAATAAAGCAATATCCAGCCATTTACCGATACCACTACATAAACACTTGTAAAAATAATCTGTACAATTCCTGAAATTAAAGTTGGGACTTGAGAGAAATATGAATCTTCCAACATTTTAAGGTCATTAAGAAAAAATGATGTATAGAAACTCGAATCGTACCGATGGAAAGATTGTTGTGGTTGCAAGACAACAGCATCCATCATTTCTTGCTCTATTTCTATCATCATAGATTCTTTATATTTTCGTTTAATTCTATCGTATGATAAATAAACAATTATTGTATATCCACTCATAAATGCTAAAGAAAGGGCTAAGTTCACTAACTCATCATTTTCTCCTAAAGCATATCCTGTAACCCATGTAATCCATTGAGCGCTAAAAACTGGAATCAAGCCATTCATGATCATCAGGAATAAATATTTTATACAAATATTTTTATTATTTATAAAGTATTTTTTCATTATTTTCTCCTACTTTTATTACAAATAACTTTTGAATCTCCTGTCTTTGAATTTATTAACCCCAAATAAATGAATTTACTTCCTCCATTTCTATAATATATTTCTTCAATAGATTTCAAAAAATTTCTATCAGGAATAGAAAAAGAGCTGTTATTTGTATGGTTATGAATTATTATTGGACTCAAATCATTTTTTACGCAAAACACTAATAATTTCATAAGTATATTAGGAGGAATAATTACAAAATCATTAGAATAATTAGTAAAAGGTCCCCCCAAAATGATTATACTTCCTTTTTTAATACATCCTAGATAAGCAATTTCCCATTGCTTGTTTAGTAAATTTAGTTTAAACATTTTTCCATTTATTTTATTTATTTAAAATTTTATATATATATTTAAAGGAGTTGTATTAATTTCTTCTAGAAGCTATATAAATATACAATTTAATGTATTATAATATTTAAAATATATGCTTTGTAAATGGAAATAATCTACAGCTCCTTTTTTATACAACAATTTACAAAATATAACTTACTATTTCAATTTAAAACACGTAAAGTAGAATTCATATATTAAATATATTATTTGATATTAATTATGTTTTTCTGTAGATTAAAACTTCTAATATATTTTCAACATGAGCCTATGTATATTCTTAAAAAATAAAACTTATCAAAATTCCTTAAATGAAATTAGAATCATGTTTTACAATAGCAAACAATTCCTCCTCCTGCTCCTCCATTAGCTAGATTGAGTTGGAACTCTTTCAATTCTTCTAATTCTTTTTCATCTAATTTTATTTCATTCAAAACTTCTAATTTGATCTCTTCCATTATTTTCTCCTTTGTTTAAATTTTGTAAATTGTGTGTATCTAAATAACGAAACATTTTATAAACTAGTTTTGAATTCTCTTTTTTAACTTTCATGCATTTATCTTCTAAAGAAGTATTAGAGATTAAACAATGGGCTAAACAAATATTGCATGAATATCTTGCTGAACAATTATAACAACCAAGTTTTTCTCTAATCCAATTTATTTCTTTAAAGCTTTTTATTTTTCCATTTAAAATATTTCCTAAAGAATAATTCTTATTAATATATAAATGGCATGGATAAATATATCCTTGAGGATCAATACAAATGCTTGAAATTCCACTGTTACAAATTCCATATAATTTCTTATTTTCTTGGAAATAACTAGATAAAAACAAAAGATCACAACTTTCTAAATTATTTTTTTGAAATAGGTTTCCAATTTCTGATTCCACTTCATTTTCTTTTTCATTAAGTTCATCAACAATATAAATATCATCTATTTTAAAATTGTCTTTAAAAAAATCCTTCAATTCTTCTTTACTGAATCCAGCTTCTTTATGAGTAGTCATATAAGTAGCTTCAATTGCTTTTATATTTATACCCTTGTTATTTAATCTCTCAACATTATTTACAACTCTCTGATATACATTCCCCCCATCACGAGCTTTTCTTCTTTTATTATTTATCCATTCTGGTCCATCTAAACTAATAGTTATAATTATATTATACTTATAAATGATATCAATCAATTGATTGCTCAATTGATATAAATTTGTCACTATCTTATATTTAGGAAATAGACCTTTTCTTCTTAAATTTTCACATAAATATTCTATTTCTTTTTCTGCAAGGGTTGGTTCTCCACCAAAAAAAACAATTTCATTTACATTTTTTGATTTTTCAATTAATTCTATAGTTTTATCTAAAACATCAATTTTTATATTTCTAATTTTTAAATTATAATTTCCACCATTTGCAAAACAATAATCACATTTCAAATTACACGCTGTGCTCATAATTAATTCTATTTTCTTTAAATTTGAATTATCAAAATTTACAATTTCTCTTGAATCACTTTTAATTATTGATTGTCTTTTTTTGATTTCTTTTAACTTTTTAGCTTGTTCTGAAGAGATTTTATAAAGCGATTTTTTCTCATGTGAATAGACTATACCGTATCCTTCGTCCTCACAAAAATACACTTCATCTTCTTTTGGTTCAAACTGCATTTTCTTACCTCTCTTTAATAGATTAATTGTCTAACAACCTGTTTATTCAATATCATCTATTCTATTCTTGACACCTTTATGATAGAATTAAATAACTATCAACGCAACAAATTAAGTAGCAGATATTTTACATCATTTTATTGTTCTTAAGCCAAAGCTTTATAAACAAATCCTATATAACTGATTTTTATCTTAATTGAACAAAATAATATTATAGTTTTTCTGGATTTTTAATCCAATAATATCTGCTATTTTGAAAGGAAATACTATGAATCAAACAGAATCACGGATTTTCGGCTTTTTCGTGAATACGATGAGAAAGAAATATAGCTGGACATTGGATGCTTTAGCCCATCAAACACATTACTCTTATTCAATGATTCGTTCTATTGAAAAGGGCATCAGCAATCTGGATGAGGAAGGTCGTAATCAGTTTGCTCATCTTTTCGACTTCCCTTCCTTCAAAAACAACATGCAAGAAAAAGAAAAGCTTCTCGCTCAAATAAATGAAATTGATTTTCTACATTGTTCATTGCAAAATGAGAAGAGAAAAGAATTGATTGATCAAATCCTCTCTGATCGATTTTTGATTGCGTCTTTTTTGTTTCCGCAATATTTATTAATAGAATTATACAAATTAGTATGCGATGAAGAAGATGAAAAAAAGATTGAGGAATTGCGAAGTTTAATTGAGTCTGGAATCGAATTCTACTCTTCAAAAGAACTTGCGATTTATTATCATTTACTTGGAATTCATGCGAACGATATCGATTCTGAAACAAGCTATCTCCTCCAAGCTTATTTCTACGATCCAAATTCTTTCATGATTAATTTACATCTTTCTATGAATACGTATTTTAGACAAAAGCTTACAGAAGCTTTACAATACTTAAATCGATGTAAATCTCTCGTATTTCAATATGGATCGTATTTTCGTTTTATTCAGCTTTCTCTTTTGGAAGCACAAATACGGATTGACTTAGGCGATTATCAATCATCTTTACAATGTTTAAATCGTATTCTTTTAGAAAAATCTGTTCTTGACTCGGATTTATACGAAAGTTGTCTTTCCTTGCTCGCTTATGGACATTTTCGAAAAAAAGACTCGCTAAATGCCCTTATATACGCACAACAAGCTCTTCAGACGACATCTGAAAAACCGTTTCTATATTTGATTATCATTTTTTCGGCTTTTCGATTGAATGATTCTTGCTTTTATAGTTTTGTTTATAAAGCCAAAGACTTTCTCCTGGATAATAAAAAAATGGTAAATTCTTTTGACGAACTGATTCCTTGGAGTTTATTGATCGACGGAATTGTAGCTTGGTATCAGAGCAACTATTATTTAGCTATTGAAAATTTCAAAGAAAGCATCAAAGCATTTGATATGGATCCTTTGCGATCATGGATCTTGGAATGTTTAATCGAACTCTCTGAAAAAAGCGAAAATCTCGAATGGGCTCTTCACTACCAAAAAGAGCTAACCGACCTTGTTCAAAATCAAACTTTAAGCGATTCAGTCTAGAAATACTAGTCTATATATGTTTATTTCCAATGAAGCTTCAATTATATTTTGCTATGAAGAATGATCGATATTCAATAAAACATACGGCTTTCTAAACATCTCGAAAAGTGAAGTAAATAATCCTTTGATCCTATTTTAGGTAATATTCGATCTGCTGAGTTATTGTCAAAGTCGTTAATTCAACGGTAGTGTTATCACGAAAATCTTTCTTTATGGCTGGATATGAAAGCGGATCCCAGAGACATTCTGTAACCATATTTAAATATTTTTAATTGAAATATAAAAAAACAAGTGGGAGAAGATTGTCTCATTGAACTATGAACTAAGGAAGTCTGGCCTATCACACGTGATGATTCTTATTTTCGGCATGTATTCGAACAAGAAATACGCGTTTTTGCCAAGAAAAAAAAGGCGATATCGGCTTCTATTGTTAATAGATTGAAACTATCTAAAAAAGCCTTTCCTAAAGATAATGATTTAGGAAAGGCTTTTGGTTAATGAATATAGATGATCAGATTTTTAAAACCGTCGGATCACTCCGCTTTTTTTAAATCGGAAAATAGATCGCTTTGATAGACGCCTTCATCAATGAGTTTTTGAAAGGAAGCCACGACATTGGGCTTATCTTCTTTATACGTCACTCCAAACCATTGATCGTGGGTAGGAAGGACTTTCACGCTTACGGTTCCTTTTTTTAATTGTTCGCCAATGAATGTCGGCAACAAAAATTCAGCCGTATCGATCTGCTCTTTGTTTTGGTCGAAAAATTCAATGAACCCTTGCTTCAAAAGATCGATCGATTCGGGTGTGAGCCCCCACATATTCATCGAAACATACGTGTTCCCATCTATACTCTTTCCATCCACTTGGGCGCCATCCTTTGTCTTGATAATATTTTTCGTCTCTTGAATATCTATAAGCTGATCGTTTTGATCGACCGTGCAAACTCCGCGCGTCACGCCGCCAAAATCCGAGAGCGTGTTCTTCAACAAGAAACCAGCCAAGCTGTAATCATTCGCTCTTTCAGGCGAATACTGTTCTAAAAAGTCATGGATCTGCACGAATGCTTCTTTACCATAATAGTCATCGGCATTGATAACCACGAATGGTTCCTTGATCAGATCCCGACAAGCCAATACGGCTTGTCCTGTTCCCCAAGGCTTTGTCCGTTCGCCATGATATTCGACACCTTCAGGCAGGTCATCAAGAGATTGATATGCGTATTCTACTTCAATCCCATTGTCTTTGCATATTTTTTCGATCCGGTCCCCGATCACTTCCATAAAAGCGTCTTCGATATCTTTACGAATAATAAAGACCACTTTATCAAAGCCGGCCTCGATCGCGTCATGAATCGAATAATCCATGATGATCTCGCCATTAGGACCAACACCTTCTAGCTGCTTGATCCCGCCCCCATATCGAGAACCAAGACCCGCAGCCATGATCACGAGTGCTGTTTTCATACTTATGTCTCCTTATATTTATATTGTAATGTATTTTCGCTGACTTCGCATAATATACGCATTGCTTCTTTGGCATACTTTGAATTCGCCACCTCGCCAGTCAGCATGATCGAACTCGCCCCTTGATAGATCGCATAAAAAATGTCATCGACCTCTGCTCTAGAAGGAATGCCTTTCAGGCTCACCATTTCAAGAAGTTGCGTTACGATCATATACGGCTTATTGGTCTTGTGGCAAATCGTCTCGATCTCATGCTGAGCGATTGGTAGACTGCATAATCCGACCGCGTTTCCTAGATCGCCACGTGCGATCACGACCTCATCCATATAAGGAAGAAGCGAGCGGATGTTTTCGACCCCTTGTCTCGATTCGATCTTGCCATAGATCTTGACGGGGCATTGAAAACGATCCAGCGTCTCTTTGAGATCGATCAGATCTCGCTCGCTTCTTACAAATGGCATCAAAACGCCTTCCACCCCAAATTCCGAAATGTGCTTGATCGTTTCAATATCGTCTTGGCATAAAGGTGGAAGCACGATTTCTTTGCCCTCGATTGCGACGCTCTTATGTGGATACAGTGTCCCGCCCCGAATCGTCTCCAGCAATATTCCCTCTTCATCTTTTTTCTTGACTTCAAATAAAAGTTTTCCGTCATCGACTTGGAGCTGATCTTGATAGTCGATCTTTTCTTTAACAAGCGCAGGTAAGTCAAATGTTTCTTCGATCTTGATCATCTCGCCTGGAAGGATCCGGATCTTTTCCTTCAAATGGAGGACTCTGATCTCAGGCCCTTTCAAATCAACAACGAGCTCGACATGCTTCTTTGTGATTTCCATCGCTTCATGCAATGCATCGATCCATTCTTTCGCATCCACAAGCGAAACATGCGAACAATTCAAGCGGATCCCATTCATGCCTAATTCGATCATGTCGATGATCTGCTCTCTTGTATGGAGCGTCGGTCCGAACGTGCCAAAGATCTTGATCGATCTAGTCATGCTCGATTTGGATATGCAGTTCATCGAGCTGCTTTTCATCGACAGGACATGGCGCTTTCGACATCGGATCTTTCGCGCTCGCGTTTTTCGGGAACGCGATCACATCGCGAATCGAATCCGTTTCGGCCAAAAGCATCGCCACACGATCAAACCCTAACGCGAGACCCCCATGCGGAGGTGTTCCATATTGGAACGCATCGACAAAAAAGCCAAACTTGTTTTGAATGTCTTCATCGCTCAACCCTAAGATCTGGAATATCTTTTTTTGAAGGGCATTGTCATAGATCCGCATGCTTCCGCCCCCAAGCTCATATCCGTTCAAAATAATATCGTACGCGTTTGTCTTTACTTTGGAAGGGTCTGTATCGAGTAATGGCAGATCTTCTGTTTTTGGCATCGTGAATGGATGATGTTCAGATACGTAGCGGCCTTCCTCTTCGCTCCATTCGAACATTGGAAAATCGACGATCCACAAAAAAGAGAATTCATTCGGTTTTTTCAAACCTTTTTGACTTGCGATCTCGTTGCGAAGCGCTCCAAGAGCCGTACATGCTTTTCTCCATGTGTCTGCGACAATAAAGATCGTATCGCCATCGTTCGCTCCCATCGTTTCGATGAGCGCCTTTTCATCCTCGTCGCTTAAAAATTTGCGCGCAGGTCCAGAAAGAGTTCCCTCTTGCATTTTGAAAACGACAAGTCCTTTTCCACCATTTTTCTTGACAAATTCTGTAAGCTTTTTGACTTCTTTATTGGATGCGTGAAAAGCGGGCGCCACAAAGCCTTTGAGCGTTTCCACATTTTGGAATACTGGAAATTCGCTCTTGGCAAACATTGGGCCTAGATCCACAAACTCCATCCCAAACCGATTGTCTGGTTTATCCGAACCATATCGATTCATCGCATCTTCCCAAGTAATTTTTAAAAATGGACGTTTTACTTCGATCCCTTTGACTTCTTTCATCACTTTGCAAAGCATTTCTTCTGTGAAATCCATGATCTCTTGTTCGCTTAAAAACGAAGTTTCGATATCGACTTGCGTAAAATCGGTTTGACGATCTGCTCTAAGATCTTCATCTCTAAAGCAGCGCGCGAATTGATAGTATTTATCTAGACCCGCGATCATGAGCAATTGCTTGTAGAGCTGAGGAGATTGTGGCAAAGCGTAAAAGGAACCTGGATGAACCCGACTTGGCACGAGATAGTCTCTGGCGCCTTCTGGCGTCGATTTTCCAAGCATAGGTGTCTCGACCTCCAAGAAGCCATGATGGTCGAGGTAATCCCGCATCGAGCGGCTGATCTTTGCTCTTGTTTTCAGACGAGACTGCATGATTGGTCTTCTCAAGTCAAGATAGCGGTATTCCATACGCGTATCCTCTAACGCATCCGTTTCATCTGCGATGATGAGCGGCGTCGTCTTGGCGGTATTGATAATCTTGACATCATCGACAATGACTTCGATCTCTCCTGTTGGAAGCGTTGGATTGATATCTTTCCGCTTCTCGACTGTTCCAGAAACTTGAAGAATATATTCATTGCGGACATCTTTGACTTTTGGAGCGATCGCCTCGTCAAAGACGAGCTGCGTGATCCCTGTCGTATCCCGCAAATCGATGAAGCACAATTGGCCAAAGTTTCTTTTTTTAGAAACCCAGCCGACAAGTTTGACTTTTTCTTTTTCGTTATTCGCTCTTAGCTCTCCATTATAATGAGTTCTATACATGATCATTCCTCCTCATGATGATGGTGATGTTCTTCTTCCTCTTCAAGATGAACATCTAAATACGAAACGAGTTCGTCCGCAGGCAATGTTGTTTGTTCTTTTCGATCCAATAGCTTGACCGTCACGCTTCCCGATTCCATTTCCGACGAGCCGATCATGATCGCTGTTTTTGCTTTTTTGCGGTCCGCCGCTTTGAATTGCGCCTTGAATGAACGAGATTGATAATCCATATCGGCCCGATAGCCGTACGCCCTGATTTCTGTCAGCACTTCAAAGGCATATTCTCTCGCCTCTTGATCAAGCACCATCACGAAGCAGTCTAACGCATCTTCTTCATTCAAGTTGATGCCTTCCGCCTCGAGAGCGATGATCAAACGCTCCATGCCTAGCGCCCAGCCAATCCCGCTCATTTCTTTAGGACCGCCAAAATAAGAGATCAAGCCATCATAACGTCCTCCTGCAAGGACAGTCGATTGGGAACCCATCTCCTCGTTGATCGAAACGATCTCGAACACAGTGTGTGTATAATAATCCAAGCCACGAACAAGCGTATCTTCTACTTGATAAGGAATACCGAGACGATCGAGCGTCTGCAGTACAGTTTTAAAATAATCCTTTGAGTTTTCATTTAAATAATCGCTCATCTTGGGAGCGTTCTTGACACAGTCAAGATCATGGTCGATCTTGCAGTCTAGGATACGAAGCGGATTTTGTTCGTATCGGCGTTTACAATCCGCGCAAAGCGAATCGAGGTATGGGGCGAAATAGTCTCGTAAAGCATTCCGGTAAGCGGCACGGCTCTCGTCGTCTCCTAACGTGTTGATCAGCACTTTGATTTCCTCTAAACCAAGCGCCTTCAAGATCGAAAAAGCGAGTGTGATCACTTCGACATCCGCCAAAGGACTTTTGGTTCCTAACGATTCGACACCAAATTGATGAAAGAGACGAAGGCGTCCCTTTTGCGGCCGTTCATGACGCGCCATTTCTCCCATATAATACATTTTGACTGGAAGATCGGGATTCGCGTACATTTTATGTTCGACAAAACTGCGTACGACACCAGCTGTCCCTTCTGGACGCAATGTCAACGATGTGTTCGAGTTTTCAAGCTGGAACGTGTACATTTCTTTATTGACCATGTCGCTGGAATCGTTTTCGCGTTTGAATACATTGGTATGTTCAAAGATCGGAGTACGGATCTCCTTGAAATCATACAACGAACAGAAATGACGTAAAGTTTGCTCGAGTGCCTGCCATTTATTGGATTCGGCAGGCAGAATATCTTGGGTTCCTCTTGGAATTTGAAAGTGCATATATAGTTCTCCTTTATATAAAAAAAAACGCCCTCGATCATAAGGACGTTTGCACGCGGTACCACCTTACTTCTTACAATGTAAGCTCTTAAAGTCTTAACGCGACGTAACGGCTAGACTTTTCTTTCTAGCTCCTCCAAAGTGTCTGAACGAAACGTTAGATAGGATGCTTCCACCAGCACATCCCTCTCTAGGATCTTTTGTATCCGTCTTTTCTTTTTCGATGGATTTAGTTGTTTAAGTTAGAAACGTTATGATAAACGTTCTGCACATCATCGACATCGTCGAGCAATGTGACCAAACGTTTGAAGAGTTCTAGATCTTCTCCTTGCAGTTCAACTTCTTCATTTGGAACCATTTTATCTTCCAAGACAAGGAATTTGACATCCGGGATCAATTCTTCGACGACTGTTTTCGCTTCATCGAGCTGATTTGGATTGGTCGTGATCGTCATATAGCCATCTTCGATCTCGATATCGTTCAAATCGATATCGTGTTCGATCATCGCATCCATCATCGCTTCTTCGTCCGTGTATTCAATGACGATAACTCCCAAATGCTCATAGCCAAAAGAAACGGATCCGCCGACTCCCAATTTGGCGTGTGATTTATTGAAGCACGCTCTAAGGTTGGCGATGGTACGATTGGCATTGTCGGTCAAGCAGTCGATGATGATCGTGCTTCCGCCGCCGCTTCCGAATCCTTCATAACGAGCAGACGAGAAATTTTCATCCGCGCTCGATTTCGCTTTATCGATCGCACGCTTGATGACATCCGCTGGCACGTTGTTGGCTTTCGCCCGTTCGATCGCTTTTTTCAGCGCTTGGTTCATGTCGGGATCTGGATCGCCGTTTTTGGCAGCCACTAAGATCTCTTTCGAATATCTTGAATATACTTTTGCTTTTTGATTCGCCGTTTTCTGCATCGCTGCAGCACGGACTTCAAAGTGTCTTCCCATACGTTTTCACCTTTCAATATCTTTAATAGTATAGCAGTTGATCCTCGTTTATTCAACATTGGCATACCGCTCTATGATCTTCTGAACGAGCGGATTGCGCACGACATCTTCGTTTCCAAGATGAACGATACTGATTTCGGGGATCCCTTGCAAGATCTGGCAAGCTTGGATCAGCCCCGAGTCTTTGTCTTTGATCAAATCGATTTGCGTCACATCGCCTGTTACGATCATCTTCGTCTTTTTGCCCATTCGCGTCAAAAACATCTTCATTTGCGCTTTGGTCGTGTTTTGCGCTTCATCCAAGATGACGATCGCTTCATTGAGCGTCCTGCCTCGCATAAACGCGAGTGGCGCGATCTCGATCACTTCTTTTTCGATCAGCTTTTCTGTCGTTTCTTGACCGAGCATTTCATGGAGCGCGTCGTATAGAGGACGAAGATAAGGATCGACCTTCTCTTTCATGTCCCCTGGAAGGAATCCAAGCGATTCGCCCGCTTCGACAGCAGGACGAGTCAATACGATTTTTTTGACGGATTCATTTTTTAATTGAGTGATCGCGTATGCGACCGCTAAATAAGTCTTCCCTGTTCCAGCAACTCCTGTGGCGAATACGATCTCTTTTTCCTTGAAAGCCTCGCAAAGCTTGGCTTGTCCGATTGTTTTTGGATAAATCAGTTTTCCGCTTCGTGTTTTTGCGATCGGAGAGAGCGCTTTAGCTGAAAAAGAGCGTAAGATTTTTTTCTTCTCGAGCTGGATCAAATAATGAAGATCTTGTTTTAATAGTTGATCGCGCGTCTCGATCATCTGAAAGCTTTTTTCAATGATCGTAGAGATCGCTTCAAAGATTGGCTCTTCGACTTTGATCGCGTGAGAACGAACGATAATGTTTCCATTGAATGCCTCGCTGAGCAGTTTGATATTTTCATCATCGATCCCGCAAAGCATCTGCATTTCTTCCATGCTTCGTTCGGAACAATCTATCGTTTTATATTCCATGGATCTACCTCCAAAAAAAAATCTGCATTGGATGCAGATTATTTACCTCTTCGTGCTTTACGCGCCGCTTCAGATTTTAACTTTCTGCGAACGCCAGGTTTAACGTAAAATTCTCTTTTGCGCGCCTCAGCAAGGGTGCCGTTTCGAGAGACTTGACGTTTAAATCTTCTTAAAGCGTCATCTAATTGTTCGTTCTCTTTCAGAACAACTTTTGGCATGAACAAAACCTCCCTTCCTGAGTTGTACATTAAGATTATAGCAAATCTTTTTAAGAATGCAAGCCATTACTTGCGGTATTTTTGAATACATTCGCGAGCCGCTTTATCATCGCCGATCCAAGGGGCTCTTCCTTCTTCCCGGTAAATAAATGCTTCGTCTCCTTTGCCAAGCAATAAGATCGTATCGTTTTCGGGAGTTTTACAGTTTGCAAAAACATAAGCCCCTTTTTCTTAAAATGTCCCATATAATATCAATCTCTTTTTCTTCTGGATACTTATTTGCTTTTTTTTCTCCTCTTTCGTGACAATGTCCTCTCA
>NZ_MPKA01000094.1 GCF_001945605.1 Dubosiella newyorkensis | reverse complement strand
AATGACCAATGATTTGACAATAAAAAAGCGACAATGAGAGGACATTGTCACGAAAGAGGAGAAAAAAAAGCAAATAAGTATCCAGAAGAAAAAGAGATTGATATTATATGGGACATTTTAAGAAAAAAGGGGCTTATGTTTTTGCAAACTGTAAAACTCCCGAGTTTTCTATAACTTTTTAAAGCGATTTGACTGAAAAGTGAATGATTCTTCCTATAATATTAGAATTTTATGCTTGAAATTCCATAAACTGTGTTATTATTGACAAGTAATATTTTGTTACCTAACTAGTAATGTTTATATAGAGGGAGGGAACTTATGAGCAACTATACGATAGCTGTAGCGGGAACTGGTTATGTTGGCCTTTCAATCGCGACTTTATTAGCGCAACATAACAAAGTGATAGCAGTCGATATCGTTCCTGAAAAAGTTGAATTGATCAACCAAAGGATCAGTCCGATCCAAGATGATTATATAGAAAAGTATTTAGCCGAAAAAGAATTGGATCTTACGGCAACAACGAATGCTGAAGAAGCGTATTCGCAAGCTGATTTTGTTGTGATCGCAGCACCTACCAATTATGATTCAAAAACACAACATTTCGATACGAGTGCAGTTGAGAATGTGATCGAAACTGTTTTGAAAGTGAATCCTCACGCCACAATGGTTATCAAATCAACGATTCCTGTCGGATATACAGAATCAATTAAAGAAAAATATCAAATCGATAATATCTTGTTCAGTCCTGAATTCTTGAGAGAATCAAAAGCACTATATGACAATCTCTATCCTTCCAGGATCATTGTAGGAACAAGTAAAGAAACAGAAGAAAAAACCAAAGAATTCGCTAAGCTTCTTCAAGAAGGGGCAATCAAGCAAGATATCGATACGCTCTTTATGGGAACGACAGAAGCAGAAGCCGTAAAACTTTTCGCCAACACGTATTTAGCATTAAGAGTTTCATATTTTAACGAATTAGATACGTATGCAGAAATAAAAGGACTCAATACAAAAGATATCATCGAAGGTGTTTGTTTAGACCCAAGAATCGGAACCCACTACAACAACCCAAGCTTTGGATATGGTGGATATTGCCTTCCAAAAGATACAAAACAGCTTTTAGCAAACTATGAAGATGTTCCACAAAACATGATGAGTGCCATTGTTGAAAGCAACAGAACGAGAAAAGACTATATTGCAGATCGGGTTTTACAATTAGCTGGATACTACAATTACGAAACCAACAATAATTATAATAAGGAACATGAAAAAGAAGTAACGATTGGAGTATATCGTCTAACAATGAAGTCTAATTCAGATAACTTCAGACAAAGCAGTATTCAAGGAGTAATGAAGCGAATCAAAGCAAAAGGAGCAAAAGTTATTGTCTATGAACCAACTTTAGAGAATGGATCAACCTTTTTTGGATCTAAGATAGTCAACAACTTAGAAGATTTTAAAGAAAAAAGCTATGCAATTATTGCTAACAGATTCAGTGAAGACCTTAATGATGTAGAAGAGAAAGTGTATTCTAGGGATCTGTTTAGATGTGATTGAATATAAATGAAGGTCAGATAAAATTAGATATGAATATATTAATATTAGGAGCAGCTGGATTTATTGGTACAAATCTAACAATTAAATTGGCTGAAAACAAAGATGATCAAATAACTCTTGTAGACAAAAAAATGAGTTACTTTTCAAAAATTAAAAAATTTAATTTCTCTAATGTTAAATTTAAAGAGTCTTCTCTAGATGAAAATATGGATTTTTCAATTTTAAAAGGCCAGGATATTATATATCATCTAGTAAGTACAAATACTCCATCGACATCTAATCAACATATCAGTCAGGATATACAGGCTAATGTATTATTTACTTCTAACCTATTAGATTCTTGTGTTGAGAATGAGGTGAAAAAAGTGGTGTTTATCTCATCTGGGGGAACTGTTTATGGTAGGGAAAATAAATGCCCTTTATCTGAAAATACGCCAACAAATCCTATTTCTTCTTATGGAGTACAGAAAATTATGATAGAGAAGTTACTATATCTTTATAATTATAAGTACGGAATGGATTATAGGATTATTCGTCTTACAAATCCGTATGGTCCGTATCAAAGACCCAATGGAGTTTTGGGAGCTGTGACTACTTTTACATATAAAGCTTTAAAAGGTGAAGAGATTCAAATTTTTGGAGATGGAACAGTAATAAGAGATTTTATATATATTGATGATGTAGTTAGAGCTATACTTAATATTGTTAATGGCGAAAACAAATACCGTACGTTTAATCTTGGATGTGGATACGGAATATCGATTAAAGAAGTATTAGAAACTGTAAAAAAAGTAGTAGGTAAAGATATTCAAGTTGTTTATAAAAACGGACGATCTGTTGATGTTCCAGTCAACTACTTAGATATAAGCAGATATGAGAAATATTATGGTAAATTGAATCCGGTTAGCCTCGAAGACGGAATTAAGAAAACTGTTTCATTTATGGAAAAGGAAATGGTGATAAAGTGAATAGAAATCAGGAAATAAAGGTATGTTTCGCAGCTTCTTCGGGTGGACATTTTGAACAACTTTCCATGTTAAAACCACTCATGGATAAATATGATAGTTTTGTTGTAGCTGAAAAAACGACATATAAAGCTTCAATCAAAGATGAAAAAATGTATTTCCTTCATCAAGTAAATCGTAAAGAATGGAGCATGCCGATATGGATGGTTATAAATACTTTTAAAAGTTTAAAAATAGTTGTTGATGAAAGGCCTGAAGTAATTATCACTACTGGTGTTCTTGCTATGATTCCACTCTGTCTTTTAGTAAAGATATTGGGTGGGAAATTGATTTATATAGAATCATTTGCAAAAGTATCATCTCCAACAAAGACTGGAAAGTTACTTTATAGATTTGCAGACCAATTCTATGTACAGTGGGAATCTATGAAAATATTCTATCCGGATGCCATTTATCTTGGAGGTATTTACTAATGATATTCGTAACTTTAGGGTCTCAAAAATTTCAATTTAATAGATTATTGAAGGCTATAGATGAACTACAAATAGAAGAAGAGATATTTGCCCAAATTGGCTACAGTGATTATAAACCACAAAATTATAAATATATAGATTTTCTTGATCGAGAAGAATTTAATATGTGGGAAGATAGAGCTAATATTGTTATTACACATGGTGGTACCGGAGCAATTATCAGTGCATTGAAAAAAGGTAAAAAAGTAATTGCGATACCTAGGTTGAAGAAATTCGGAGAACACGTAGACGACCATCAAGTTCAGCTAATTAAACAATTTAGAAACTTAAATTTGATCTATGCCTGTTTAGATGGTGATTTAGGAAAAGCAATAAATGTGGCTAAAAATACTAAATTTGACAAGTATAAGAGCAATACATCCAGGATAATAAGAAGTATAGAAGACTTTATTGAACATTAAGAAAAGGTATATATAAATGCGAATATGGAAAGATTTACATGAATTTAGTCGAGGTTCTACAAAGAAAGCTATAGTAACTTTATTAACGAATCCATGCTTTCATTTGATTTGTTTATATAGGTTGTCTAATTTTTTATATCGTATACATTTGTCATTTCTATCAAAACTTATTTGGTATCTTAATAGATTCTTATTTTCGGTTGATATAGACTATCGTGCTGACTTAGCAGGTGGTTTGGTAATAAAACATGGATTAGGAATTGTAATTGGAATGAACGTTAAGTCATTAGGTAAACTTACTGTATATCAAGGAGTGACAATAGGAGGATCAGGAAAAGAAAGATTGTTAAATGATAGTATAATTACTCAACCAATAATAGAAGATAACGTAATAATTTATTCAAATGCTATGCTTTTCGGACCTATAATAGTTGGAAAGAATCAATATATCAAAGCCGGGGAAATTATAAAAGAGGACATATGTGAGGAAAATTAATGAAAAAAATTATTATTTTGCTTTCTACATTCAATGGGAGTAAATTTCTTAAATCTCAGTTGGATAGTATAAACAATCAAGATGCTCAGAATCTAGAGATCGAAATTATTGTGAGAGATGATGGAAGCTTTGATGATACGCTTTTTATACTTAATAAGAAATATGATAACTTTAAACTTCATATTATTAAGGGTGAAAAGAATTTAGGAGTTTGTGCAAGTTTTTTGGAATTAATATCTAATGCACCTGAGGCTGACTATTATGCATTTGTTGATCAGGATGATATATGGGATAAATATAAATTATCAACAGCAATTAAAGCATTAGATCACAATGTTACTGGAAAGCCAACATTATGGGCGTCAAATTGCAGAATAATTAATGAAAACAATGAAGTAATACAACAAAAATTACAGAAAAGCAATCCAATATTCACTATTCCTTCACAATTAATTTGTGGCAGTATACAAGGATGCTCTATGGTGTTTAATAAAGAATTATTTTCTATAATAAGAAATTCAAATTTTAATTATATTCCTATGCATGATATATTAGTAACTATATTAGCCTTGAGCAATGGAGAGATTATATATAACACAAATCCGATTTTTTCATATAGAGTTCATAGAAATAATGTAGTGGCAAAAAACGGAAAAAATAGATTATTAAGGATGAAACAGTCTATTTCATTATGGTTTGGAGAAAAAAATAAATATAGTACATCAAAGTTTGCGGCTGAAATATTGAGACATTGTAATAATCTTGATAAGAAAGATGAAGATTATCTTAATGATATCATTAAAAGCCATAAGAGCTTAATTGCTAAAATGAATATAATAAAAGATTCTCGTACCGTTTCAAATAATAAAAGAGCATTAATTTCTTATAAAATTAGAGTGTTAATGGGAATTATATAGAAAGTATGATAAAAATGGAATACAATAGAATTAGAGTTTTACATATTACAAATAATATTGATATTGGTGGGGTTCAAAAAATCATATATCAACTATCGTTACTTGGAAAAGAATATTTTTCATATGTTGCTGTAGCGTCTATAGGTGGGGTTTATGAGAAAAAATTATCGGAAAGTAATATACCACATTTTACAATTCCTAATTTAAGCTCAAAAAATCCAAAAGATATTAGAATGACAATTCATCAGCTAAAAGATTTGATAGAAAAAAATGATATAAACGTAATTCATTGTCATCATAGAATGGCAGTTCTATTCGCGAAACTCATTGCAAAAAATAAAATAATTATTTATAACAACCATACTATATATTCGAATAAAAGGCAATTTTCTCATTCGGTATTAAATAATATAAATCTTATAGCAGATGGAGATAAGGCGAAAGAGAATTTGACTAAATATTTTAAGTTAGATCCAACAAAAGTGGTTACAATTTATAATGCGGTTGATTCTTTTGATGGAAAACTAAATATTATAAATGAGATTAAAGAAGCAAAAGATAAAGGATATTTTATCGTAATGAATTCTGCACGTTTACATCCACAAAAAGGTATGAAGTATTTTATTGAAGCAGCAAAGATATTAATTGATAGAGGGTTGAAGATTCGTTTTTATATTGTAGGGAATGGTCCATTAAAGGACTATTTAATAGAGCTTGTGAAAGAAAAACGTTTGGACAAATCTGTATTTTTTTTAGGATTTAGAAATGATATAAAAAATACTATCGCTCAATGTGATGTACTTGTCCTCACTTCGATTTATGAAGGATTGCCACTTACACCTATGGAAGCTTTTTCAGTAAAAAAAGCAGTGATAGGAACGGATATAGATGGGACTAGAGAAGTAATTAAGCATGGCATTAATGGATTGCTAGCAAAAACAAAAGATCCATTGTCTATTGCTGACTCTATTCATTTTATGTATGACAATCGTGATAAATTAAAAATAATGAATAAAAATGCCTATGAGTATTATATAAAATATTTCTCTTTAAATAAATTCAGAGAAGAGTATTTAGATTATTATAGAAAACTATAATTTAAATATTTATTAGTAAATAATTCTTGAGTAGATAAAAATATGAATAATAATTCGCATGTCTGTATATTTAAGAGCCTGAATTATTCATGAAGGAGATTTGAACTCGGCAGTATCTATGGTCGTCCTTCAAGTCATAGAATCACAAGTTTTATTGAGGAAACTACGTGACGAAAGAAGCAGATTTGCATCTATCCGACTTCTATGGCTCTTGTTATTATTCTAGTTGAATAATTTCTACCATTTGTAGGAAATAGTTCTTGTCTTGTATAAGCGCTGCTTAAGAACAATGTCTTCTTCTTTACATGCTGGATGATCGTTCCACCTTTTATGACTCTATTCGGAAAAGTATGGTTTCTTTTTAGTGGTTTTGGTTAATTATATTGCAAAAGAACCTTACCTAAAAATAACATCTCCCTTCGGTATAACAATAAAATCACAAAACCTCGGAGATACAAGAGTTTAGCGGTTTTTTAGCTATAGGGATGAATATACCAGGAATTATTCTTATAAATTTGAAGAAAGGGAAATGATATGATAGGAAGAAAAATGGTTATCCGAAAAAATAATATCCCACTGGTTTTTTTAATGTTATATTTTCTTACAAAAATGTTATGGGATAAGAGCGTTCCATATATTTTTGAAATTATTTCTATTCTAATTTTATTTAATGGATTTGTGAATTTTTTTACTAAATCTTTGAATAAACAAAAAATAATATATTTATTTCTTTATGGAACATTTTCTATATATATATTGATAAATGGAATTTGTCAGAATTCTTTTGCTCAAATTCAGCGATCATTATATGAATATATTTTGTATACCAGCTTTATATTTTCAATGGCATATTATATAAAAAAAGCGGATTTTATTAAAACATGTAAAATCATTTCAGAGTTAGGAATTATTATTTCTATTCTTTCTTGGTATGAGTGGATAAGTAAAAGCTACCTTGTAGGATCGTTTGCAAATATAATTACTTATGGAAATTATATTGGATTTAGATCAGCGGTATTTTCTAGATCCTTTCTTTCACATGGAGTAGTTTTAGGATTCTTCGGAATAATTAGTTTTTATTTATATCTTACAATGAAAAATAAAAACTATTTATTAATATCTGGATTTAATATTCTATCAATACTTACCACGTCATCCCGCGGACCATTAGTATCTACTGTAGTTGCTATTTTTTTTATGTATATTTTCAAAAATAATCTATTAAAAAAACACGATAAACGAAAAATAATGGCAAATATTATTATTATCGTAGCCATTTGTCTGATAATTTTTATTCTATTAAGTAATATTAAAACAGGAAACTCCTCAATTGACTATTTTTTATATAGAATTCGGCAAATAATAAATTGGACTGGAGATGCGGGAAATGTTGGAAGACTTAAATTTTGGAGTGAGGCACTTAATTATTTTAAAGAATCTCCAATTTTTGGGATTGGTCCATCTAAAACGGGTTCTTGGGGAATAGAATCTATTGGAGTAACAGAAAGCGGAATTTTAAAGCATTTATGCGAGTTAGGAATTGTCGGGTTTAGTTTATATTATATTTTATTCTTTTCTATTTTATTTAAAGGGTACAAGCAATATAAAATAGCTTCTAATAGGGATAAATTGAAACTAATTCTCTTTTTTGGAGTTGTAGCCATGGTTTTCCTAAATAATATAACTTTACAATCAACGGAAGAAATAATGATATTTATTATTTACAGCTTCGGCCTAGGTGGTATTTTGAGTATGAATTATAAAGATAGTGAGGTGTAAAATGAAAAAAGTTTTTTGGATTTCTTTAATGGCACCATATGATGGAGTTGCACATGCAGGTGGGAAAATTCATAATTATTTATTAAAATATTTAAATAATGAAAAAAATATTGATATAACATTATTAACTTTTGCTTCAGAAAAGGAAAAAGAGTATATTGATAATGATCATTATCATTATAATATAAAAAGCAAAATACATTATTTTAAAGAAGATAAAATAAATCGAATCGGGCGAAAGACTATAAATCATATTTTTTTTCTTTCTAAATTAGCAGGAAAAGGATCATTTTTGAATAGGAAAACATTAAAAAGGAAGATAAAAGAGTATAAAAAACAAAATGATGATCCAGATTATGTTATTCTGCATTGGACATCCATTATAAATAATATAGGATGGATAAAAAAAGAATTTCCAAACGCGAAATTTATCGTAATAGAAGAAGATGTTACTTTTTTGAAAGTTTATAGAAAAATTATTTCATTAAAAGGAATAAAAAGGATTGTTTCTAATAAGATATATGGACATTTTAAAAAAAATGAAGTTGCATCTTTAACACTTTCTAATTTAATTATCGTCAATAATGATAAAGATAGATTATTGCTTGAAAACGAAAAAATCAATAATAATATTTTATCTATATCTCCCTATTTTACCAATTTTGATAATTTGAAATATAAATATAAAAAAGAAAATATCTTATTTTATGGTGCTATGAACCGCCCTGAAAACTATGAGGCTGCCATTTGGTTTATTGAAAGTGTTTTTTATAAATTGAAAAAGTATAATAAAGATTTTAAATTTATTGTTTTAGGAGGAAATCCCAATAAAAAGCTCCTTTCTTATGAAAGCAATGATATTATAATTACTGGATTTGTAGATAAAATAGATGAATATTTTAGTGATTCTCTTTGTTTAGTAGCTCCTTTATTAATGGGAGCAGGTGTCAAAATAAAAATATTAGAAGGATTATCATCAGGAATACCAGTACTAACTAATGAAATTGGAATTGAAGGTATCCCGGCAAAAGAAGGGCGTGACTTTTTATTATCGAAAAAACCGGAAGATTATATTTCAAATATTTTGGAATTAACTAGGAATAAAGATTTTACATTATCTGTTTCGAAAAACGCTAAGGAATTTATAAAAAAAAATTATAATTATAAAAAAAGTGCGGAACAGTTAAAAAAGTATATATTAGATGGTGAAATACATTGAAAGAAAGGAGAAAAATGTGAAAAATGAGAACGTTGGGAAAAGATTATTTATTACAATTATTATTTCTGGATTAGCATTTTTACTTAGCTATATCATAAATTTTGCTCTGACTCCATTTATTACAAATAATATTGGAGCTGAAGGATATGGTTTTGTTTCTTTAGCTAAAACTTTTGCTAGTTATACCATGATTGCGGCATTAGCGATTAATTCATATTCTTCTCGTTTCATTACAATAGAATATCATCAGAAAAACTATGAAAAGGCTAATAATTTTCTTTCAACAACTCTGGTTTCAAACTTTTTATTAGCTTTTTTAACCCTTCTCTTCGCAATTTTTTTTATAAATAGAATCACCTTTTTTTTGAAAATCAATTTAGATATAGTTTCTGATGTTAAATATTTATTTTTTTTAATGTTCGTTAATTTCGGGATTACTATAATTGGTTCCTCATTTTCTTCTTCTGCTTATATTGCAAATAGGTTAGACTTAACAGGTTTATTTAAATTGATCGGCTATATTTTAGAGGCGGGTGCTTTATTATTTCTATATTTTAAATTTAAACCTAAATTATATTATATTAGCTTAGCGCTTTGTATTCAAAATATATTTATATTTCTAACTAATTTATTTATTACCAAGAAGTTTACTCCAAAATTAAAAATAATGAATATATCGTTTTCTTGGAATGCTGCAAAATTATTAGTTTTTAATGGTATATGGAATTCTTTAAATAGTTTAGGAAATACTTTGAACACAGGATTAGATTTGATTATGAGTAATTTATTTTTAACTGATACAGCTATGGGGGAATTAGCTATTGCAAAAACTATTAATACTATGTTTATCGGATTATTTCAATTAATTGCACAACCTTTTCAGCCTTTATTTTTAAAATCCTTTGCTGATAATAATATGGATGATTTGTTAAATAGATTTAAATTATCTATGGTATGTTCTGGGTTTCTTTCTAGCTTGGCATTTGCTGGATTTGTGGCTTTAGGAAGAACATATTATCAATTATGGGTACCAAATCAAAATAGTACTCTTTTATGGAAATTGACGTTGGTTGGATGCTTTAGCGGTATATTTGAAGGTTTAGTATATCCTTTATATTACATCTATACTTTAAAGATAAAAAATAAAATCCCATGTATAATCACAATGATTGGAGGTATTATAAACGTCATATTTATGTATATATTATTGAAATTTACTAATTTAGGAATATATTCTATAGTACTTACTACAGCTGTTGTGATGACCGTTATCAGCTTAATAACTAATCCGATATATATGTGTTATTGTCTTAAAATTCGTTGGAACTATTTTTATGGAGTAATTGGGCGCTCTGTCCTATCTTGCTTTATCATGACACTTATATTTATTTTATTAAGTAAGATAATAAATCCAAAAAATTGGATTATGTTGATTATATCAGCTACATTAATGACATTGGTCGGAGGAGTAATTCATTTTTTATTGGTTTGTAATACAAAAGAAAAGTCTTTTTTCTTATATAAGATAAAATTTAAAAAAAAATTATAGAAGATTTAACTATACCACATTCATATTTTGTATTTTAAATTTAAAACTAAGAAAAAAATAAATTATATTATTTATAATAATTATTGCTTAAAATATTCATAATGATCATTTCTAATCTTACTACAATTTCTTAAAAATTAAGCTATGCTCATAAAAGTGAATACATTTTAAGCGAATTGAAAAATGTTGAACCCTTAAGTTGTAAGGACAAAAATTTTGAAACAAACTAATATTAATATGATATAACGAAAAAAAACAGCCGAAAAACTGAACAGTTTATCTAGAAATTACAATATGTTAAAATTAGGATAACCATAAAATAAATATTCTCTTTTATATCGGATAGATCAAATCCTCAATTTTTGAAAAATATTAATACATCTTTAATCTTTTATTGTCACTTTTTGATCATTGATCTAAATCTTATTGTTGTTGACTGGTTTAAACGGATTGAATCTTTGAATATGTTATAAATATAGACTATCATTTTCCGATTATCGTAATCAGTTCTTTCTTACGACCTCTTTGCTTCTTAATCTTTTCGTATTTTCTTGAAATATGGATTTTTTCTACTATTCAAAGAACCAAGCATGTTCTGGAGATGGATCGGTTTAATATTGATCGCTTTGGAAATTCGTACCGATTTTTCTTCTTCGCGCTATCGTTGTTTATCGATATTAACTTGCATCAGTTGACTAGACGGCTGTAGACTTGAAAATATCGATATAGATTCCCATCTCGAGGAGGATGAGAGAAGAGCATCAGTCATAATAGCTATTTATGAAATAATATATAAAAGCTGGAACAGTTTGGTAAAATGGTCTACAGTATGAATTAACATCTTTTTTTCGGTTTTCTTTGATCTTCTTGTCAAATCGTTAGAAATTCTCTATATAAGCATTGATTTTCATACGCTGATTTATGTGGTTCTCATTACCAA
Organism: Dubosiella newyorkensis; assembly: GCF_001945605.1. Classification (GTDB taxonomy): domain Bacteria; phylum Bacillota_I; class Bacilli_A; order Erysipelotrichales; family Erysipelotrichaceae; genus Dubosiella; species Dubosiella newyorkensis. The sequence continues at coordinate 4,450 of NZ_MPKA01000094.1, read as the reverse complement.
TCAGATTTTTATACGGAAATCTTTATTTTACACTTTTTGCTGTTAAGCTTTGCGAATTTGATCCAGACCCGTCTTGGCATTCCTTTTTTATGAGTTTTTTCATCACTTTGGTAGTTGCTGTGTTCGAAAGCACGCCTATGAACGAGTTTGATCCGATAGCGATTTAACTAGCAAAGTACGTAGATTGGCTTGTCAAGATTAAAAGAAGAGATGATAAGGTTGCTCTTGAAGTGACCACATAAATCTTGCATAAGAAAGGATCCATGGATGCCATAAGTATATTTATTCATTCGAGAGAAGTTTATACAAAAACGTATAAAACATAAAAAAATAACTGTATCTGATTGATATAAGCTGAAACTTTAAAATCCGTTCTAAAGAACATTCAATTCCAAAGACTTTGATTACGTATGGTTCAACAATATTATTTATATATGGATAAAAGAAATATTCTACAACTCGCTCCGAATCAATTAGTGCTACAGCTATTGATCGCCGATGGAATTTGAGAAAACTACAAAATATTCCAAAAAATAAAATTAGAAAAAAATGAGAAGTGGCATAAGCTACAGATGTTTAAAGATGAGCTCGGAGCTTTTCAAGCTACTTCAATAGCTGAGAGTTTGAAAAGCAACAAATAAGGGTTCTCAGTAACACGACTCAGCTGTCAGTGGAAAACGGATCAGTTTTTTGGATGTGTTGAAAATTGAAGCTTTGGGTGTTTTAAAATGTGATATAGTAAAATAATCGAAATGTATACAGTGAGTAAACAAAGGTAAAATCAAAAAAATAAATCTGTTCAGTAAATTTTGTAATTATAAATTTATTTTATTAATAAAATACAATCCAAACAGAAAATATATTTGGTTATGGTAAAAAATATTATTTTTTAGGAGATACTATGAATATTGTTTTATTGTCAGGAGGTTCAGGAAAACGTCTCTGGCCTCTATCGAACGATGTTCGTTCAAAGCAGTTTATTAAGTTTTTTAAAAACGAATACGAAGAATATGAATCGATGGTGCAAAGAGTCTATCGTCAAATATTAGAAGTCGATCCAGAAGCCAATATAACGATCGCTACGTCGAAATCGCAAGTCTCTTCCATTCGAAATCAATTGGGAGAAAACGTATCGATTTCCATTGAACCGGATCGAAGAGACACCTTTCCTGCTATCGCTTTGGCATCTTCTTTTTTAGCGGACCAACAAGAACTCGATCCAGAAGAAGTTGTGATCGTTTGTCCAGTCGATCCTTATGTCGATATTGATTATTATGAAGCGCTGAAATGTTTAGAAGAAGCAGTAAAAACTTCAAACTCCAATCTTGTTCTCATGGGAATGGAACCAACCTATCCAAGCGAAAAGTATGGATACATTTTGCCTAAAACAACAGATACAGTTTCAGAAGTATCTATGTTTCTAGAAAAACCAGATGAAGAAAAAGCAAGAGAATATATTGATCAAGGCGCTTTGTGGAATGGTGGGATCTTCGCATTCAAACTTGGTTATTTATTGAATAAAGCCCACTCTTTGATCGACTTCACAAATTATGAAGATTTGTTCGCTCGCTATTCTGCTTTAAAAAAGATTAGCTTTGATTATGAAGTCGTTGAAAAAGAACCTTCTATTTCAGTTGTTCGTTATAACGGAGAATGGAAAGATGTTGGAACTTGGAATACATTAACAGAAACGATGCATGAAAATGTGATTGGAAATGGAATTCTTGATCGAACTTGCGAAAATGTGCATATCATCAACGAACTTGACGCTCCTGTTGTCGCGGTTGGGTTGGATGACATTGTTATTTCGGCATCTCCAGAAGGAATTTTAGTTTCGGATAAAGAACAATCGTCCGATATCAAAAGGATTGTGGATTCCATAGAACAAGAAATTATGTTTGCCGAAAAGAGTTGGGGAGATTACCAAGTCTTAGATGTTGGATCTAACAGTTTAACAATCAAAATTACACTGAATGCAGGGAATAAAATGAGTACGCATTATCATCAAAATAGAGATGAAATGTGGACAGTGATTTCTGGGCATGGAAAGTGTATTGTCGATGGTCATGAACGAGAAATCGGAGTTGGAGATATCATCACAATGCAAGCAAATCAAATTCACTCTGTTGAAGCTTTGAGCGATCTTCAAATGATCGAAGTTCAAATTGGAAAAGATATTCGCAAAGAAGACAAGATCAAAGTAGAAGTTCAGTGAGGTTTATTTATGGAGAGAGTATATAAAACATCACTCAAGTTTGGAACAGGCGGGATCCGAGAAAAAATGGGACTCCGCCCAAACCAAATGAACGAAAAAACCATCGGAATCATTACCCAAGCATTGGCAAACTATCTTAAATCACAATACAAAGATTCAGAAATTCGAGTTTCGATCGGATACGATTCGAGAAGAAACTCTGATTTTTTTGCTTCGATCAGTAAAAAAGTGCTATCAAGCAACGGAATCAAAACCTACGTATTTACTGAACTCATACCCACTCCAGTTTTAGCGTATTCGATCGAACATCTTCATTGTCAAGCTGGCATCATGATCACCGCCTCCCACAACTCCAAAGAATACAATGGCTACAAAGTCTATGGAAACACTGGCGTACAATTAACCCCAGAAGTGGCAAAATACATCCAACAAGAAATCTTGAATCTAGACTACTCCCAAGTCTTAACACAAGAAAATGAAGAACTAGAATACGATGTACCAAACACAGTTTTAGAAGCGTTTCTAGAACAAGTTGAAAATGCGATCTCACCAATCGAAAAGAAAGAACCAATCACGATCGCATTCTCTTCCTTGCATGGAGCATCCATACAGCCAGCCAAACATATTTTTGAAAGAAACGGATATCATAACGTATATTACGAACAAGAACAATGCATTCCCCACCAAGACTTTCCAACATGTCCTTCTCCTAATCCAGAAGAAAAAGAAGCGATGGAAAAAGTCATAAAACTTGGAAATAAAGTCAACGCCGACGTTGTATTCGCCACCGATCCCGACGGAGACCGATTAGGCGTAGGACTCAAACACAAAAATTCCTACACCCTCCTTTCCGGCAATGAAATCGGCGTTTTACTTTATGACTACCTATTAGAAACAAAAAAAGAAGGAAGCAAAGTCTATAAAACGATCGTCACGACCGACCTATTGGACGATCTAGCCAAAGATCATGGACAACAAGTCTTCAGCGTGCTCAACGGATTCAAATACATAGGAGACCAAGTCAACCAGCTCGCCCAACAACAAAAAGAACACGAATTCATTCTAGGCGTCGAAGAAAACTATGGCTATTTAGTCGGAACCTATGTCAAAGACAAAGACTCGATAGGAGCCCTTCTCTTGTTCTCCAATCTTGTTCAATACTATAAAAACGAAGGAAAAGATCCGCTCGATCGACTCCAAGAAATCTATGAACAATATGGATATCGAGAACAAAAAGTCATTTCCTACACGTTCGAAGGAGAAGAAGGAAAACAAAAGATCCAAGACTACATGGAACGACTGAGAAATACAAACACAAACAACTATTGGATCGAAAAATACGATTATCAAGAAGGAATCAACAACCTACCTAAAGCCAACATTCTAAAATTCATTTCGAAAGACAAAGATTCTTTGATCATCCGTCCTTCTGGAACAGAACCAAAGCTAAAGCTTTATTTCTCATTGAATTCAGAAGAACTCAAAGAATTCATGAGCACGACAAAACCATTAGATGTGATATTGGAGGAATTGTTTGATTGATCTGCGCTATAAAGTGAACCTGTATTCATGATTTGTTTTTCGCATAATGTTATATTATGTGAGATTTAGATCCGAAAATATTTGCTTAAACAGATTAGTTTTATAAGTTTATTAGAAAAAAAAGAAGAAAAACTTTAAGATTTCCTGATTAAAGAGTATTATTTAAGCAGTCGATAGAGGTGTATGTTTTCGGACTGCACTGTGAGAGTCACTCTGTGGCTCTCTTTTTTTATAAGTCAGTTAGTCGTACTATACAGGAAAAAATAAGTTTTTAAATAACAAAAATCAGTATTACCGTGATTAATAAGGAAAAGTTTCTGTTTGTCAGTAAGCGGGAATTAAAACAGCGTATAGAAAACGCTCATCGAATCAGAGACAATATCTCTACCTGCGATGAGCGTCTTTGTTTTTATTGGCATAGGCTGATCAAATTTGGATTCCAAGGCATACATTGTTCCAGTATTTCGCTGGTCAGCTTTCCGGCATGTCTTGAGAGTTCTTTTAAAAGGTGAAGGATGTATTTGTAAGGGATCAGCCCATTGGCTTTGGCGCTTTCTACGATCGAGTAGAGCACTCCGCAAGCCTTGGCTCCTCTAGGACTTCCCGAAAACAGCCAGTTGTTTCTTCCTACCGCAAAATTTCGGATCGTCCTTTCGGCAAGCGAATTGGTCATCGGCAGACTTCCGTTGTCCA
>NZ_MPKA01000081.1 GCF_001945605.1 Dubosiella newyorkensis | reverse complement strand
TCCCGTCAGCCGACGAGCAGCGAACACTAAGAAAAGGCATGCCTTTTCTTAGTGTTCGCTCATTCACCTTAACAAACTCAGAACTAATTACTAAGAAAACAATTTACACAAAAATATTGACACTGCCATTTTTGAATTTCGAAAGAAATTCATTCCTTTTCTTTTGTATAAATTTTATCATATTTATAATAAAGAAAGGACAATATGTTATGAAAAAGAAACTTTTAAAGCTAATTACAGCGGTATTTGTTGGTAGTATACTTCTTCTGCCTCAATACTGTCCCGAACATCATCAAGTGGATGATTGCTGGAAAATAAGTCATCCTTTTGGGACGAATGACGGGCATAAATGAAAAATAAGCCCTCAGCTTGAGGCTGGATGTGGAAATAGAAAACATGTTGACTTGTATGGATATCGAAAGAAAGTGTTTTATTTTAGTAAAGTTGAGATTCTTTTGATAAATGGCAAGAAATAAAAGAGTGTGACTTCTCATTTTCTAGAGTTTTGGCATGATAGCGTTCATAAGTAAAAAGGAAGAGTCATAAACAGCAGTGCAGTGTTTGAATTTGCCGATATCGATACCGATCGCAATCATAGTGAACCTCGAATGGTGAACAATGTGTCAAAGCCACAAGCGATGAAGAACTGATCCTGGTGCGATACGAATTCAAGGCTCATCAAACTGATAGCAGTTTCAAAACACCGAAGTGGCAAGATCCTTTCTAAGGTAGTCAAAGCTACAAGGAAAACAACTCAAATACACATTCACAATTTCGATTCTAGAATAAACCTAAGCAGAAAACAAAGGCTTAGTTAGAAAGGAAAAGTATGTTGAAAGCTATCTTTAATGAGCAAATTCAATGTACTAGGGCAATAGCTGATTTTACACTTGCTTCGAGAAAAATTGGAGTATAGAAAAGAACTTTACAAAAGCAAAACTCTGAAGGTTTTTTCAAAAACAGATTGGCTGTTATTTCAGCCTAGTTTATATGGATACTGCGGAAGATGTCGATCGACATTTCGCTATGTAGATAAATGGATGAATTTCTCCAGATTTATTTTCATGGTGGTAAATATTCTTTCACTCTTTTGCAGAAATTTGAATGGTTATATTTTGAAAGATTCAAGTATTCGGAGATAGTCTTGAGATGAGAAGAATAAGTCTTAATTAGGAAGACTTCCAAAGAAAACGCAAGGAGATTGACGAAAACTTCATTTAAAGCGTAACCATTATCTAAAGAAAGAGAATGAAAGCAATTCGAATGAACCGAGAAAAAAGTTTGATTTCCAATCGCTGTATGGGGGTAGGAAATCAGAGCCTGGAGACTTCAAAAACACAACTCCGTCTCATGTTCTGATTGTTTTCATATTATGCGAGGTTAGATTATGAGTGACTATTTGGTTGGGAAATTCGTTCCTTCATGGGGGGAAGGGATTGCTAAAACAATTACGTTTATTGTTACGGAAGATTGTAACTTAAGATGCAAATATTGTTATATCTTAAATAAATCCAGCAACAAGAAAATGACATTTGATGTTGCTAAAAAGCAAATTGATCAGTTTTTAAATAACGATCACGTTCCAGAAATGGTTATTGTAGATTTCATCGGTGGAGAACCGTTATTGGAAATAGATTTAATCGATAAGATTTGTGATTACTTTAAAATTAAAAGTTTTCAATTGGATAAACCTTGTTGGTGGAATTACAGATTTAACATTGGTACAAACGGAACTATGTATTTAGTTGATCGTGTTCAAAAATTTTTGAAAAAAAAACCAGGGGAAGGTGTCTCTGGGAATTACATTGGATGGAACAAAAGAAAAGCATGATTTAATGCGCGTGTACGAGGACGGTTCAGGTTCTTATGATGTGATCATTAAAGGGATTCCCGAATACTTGAAAAATCACGTACCAGGAACAAAGGTTACTTTTTCTTCAGCCGATCTTCCTTTGCTGTATTCAAGCATTGTTCATCTAATTGATTTGGGATTTACTCATATATCAGCCAATGTAGTATTCGAAAATGTATGGAAAGAAGGTGATGATTTAATTTTTGAGGAACAGTTAAAAATGCTTGCCGACTATATTATAGAAAATAACTTCTATGATAAAATCTACTGCACATTATTTTTGGATTCTATTGGAGGGTATTTGCTCGAAGATGATTTGAGTGTTACTAGTTGTGGATCGGGAAAAATGAGGGCTTTTGGTCCTGATGGATATACTTATCCATGCATGAGATTCAAAGATTATTCGCTAGATAAAAATCCTGAAATTAGAATTGGGAATATGGTACAAGGAATTTATAAAGAAAGACTTCGACCTTTCTTAGTGGCAACAAAAAATGATCAGTTAGACGACGAGTGTAAAAACTGTCCCGCAGCTCGTGGATGTGATTTTTGTCAAGGCTTCAATTATGATGATTCAAGTTCTAAAACTATATTTTCGCATGCTAAGTATATTTGTAATATGCACAAGGCTAGAGTTAGAGCTAATGATTATTATTTCAGTCGATTGTTTAATCAAAAAGGTATTGCTAGAGAGGAGATTCCAAAACAGCAGAACAAAACATATATTCTTCTCAGTAACGAATATGTAGATTATTGTGGAGAAAAAAGAAGAGTACCTGAAGACATAAAGATGTCTTACGAAACTTTATTCGATGCTTTAGAATATTCAAGAAATCGGTTTAGCGAAATATTTCTTGTTCATGATTGCTCAATGGACGAAACTGTCTTTTTGGATAAGTCTTTTGAAAATTATACAATTCATCACATTATACCCTTTAAAAAAGCGATTACTATGAAAGATACCTTTAATTTGTTTTCGATAGTTCTGGAGGGTGATGAGGTCAAAAATTTGAACGAATCTGAAATATTTTGTAAAAAGATTATTCTGAATATTTCGCAGAATCAAATATCAAATTTAGCCCAATATATCAGGGTCATCTTTCTTCACAGTAATGAGATTGAATTAAATATTTTGGGATTTGATAGTGAATTTGATTTTGCTGTTTATAAAGATCAGATTGAACAAATCGCCATTTTTATTAAACATCAATATGAAGGTACCAATAGAGAGAAGAAAATTAATGTTTTATCTGATTTATTGTATGGAAATAGTAATGATTGCTCTCCAGGTGATAAATCAATTGCTATAGCTCCAAATGGAAATATTTACTCGTGCCATTATTCATATTCGCAAGGTGAAAATCCAATAGGATCAATCTATAAAGATGGAATACCAGAAAAGAATATTCTGTTATTTCAAACTAAGAATCCGTTATGTAGAAATTGTAATGCAAGTCAGTGTAGAAATTGTAGGATTCTTAATAGAAGATATTGTGGTGAGTACAATGTTTCTCCCTCTTTTCAATGTAAAAAATCAAACATAGAAAGAATTGTTGCTGCAAGAATATTGAACGAGGTTTTTCCAAACACAATCCATATTAGTGATAATCCAGTAATGGATCCTATTTTAAATATCTTAGATAAAACAGTTGAAGACAGATATTACTACGAGTAAAAAAAGGAGATAAATGAACGATGAATATTGAATATGCCTTATCTGATGAAGATTTAGAATTTATCAAGAATGTATTTGAAAAGAAGCTAGCTTTAGAGGCTTTAATTAAAAGCGAAGGGATTTCTGCGAATCTTATGAAAGATTTAATCAGTACATATTCTCAAATTAATGCAGAATATACAAATTGGTGGTCAAAAAAAATTAAAGAATTAAATCTCGAAAACTCGAATTATGAGCTACAAGTCGATTTTGAAAACAAGCGAATTGTTAATATTTAATAAGGAGGATTTTATGAATTCTATAAATGCTTGCCCCACATGCGATGTTAGTTGTGGATTAAATTGTAATACCGGAGCAAACGCTTGCAAAGGAACATGTTCAATTGAGTGTAATGCAAACTGTAATAATACCAACACAGGAGTTTGCTATAATTGCGCAAATAACTGTGCTGCTACTTGTGCAGCAAAAGCGGGTATGATGAATATTTCTGATTTGTTTAGTTAAATTTAGAGTAATGGAAAAGAAGCATATACTTCTTTTCCATTACTATTTGACTGAAAGGCAGATTATGTATAAAACTATTTTTTCTTTTTTGAAAAAATATAAGAAAAGTCTATCTTTATACTTCTGTATCCAATGTATCACTTTGGTGATATCTATATTAGTTCCATATATAAATGGTAAAATAGTCGATTTTATAACTTTACATAGATCTGTTCATAGCTTAGTAAGAGTTATAATTGTATTAACTTTGTTGCAAATTATATCAGTCATTTTATATTCTATAAATTTGAAAATATGTTCATATATACAATTGAATTCATCTAATGATTTTATCTCAGCTATAATTAATCACATTTTAATGTGTAAGAAATCATATTTGGAAAAAATGAATGTAACTGAAACCATTCAGCAAATAACGAATGATAGCAATGCTTTAATTAATTTTGTTTATCAAAGTGTGATTCAAATTATTTTAACCATAATACAGATATTGTTTCTTGGGTATATCATTATAAAAATAGATTTAATTTTATTATTTGTTTCAACACTAAGTGGCTTGCTCTATTTTGCTTATTTTTGTCTTAATAAAGATAAAATTGCTGCTGCTAATAAAACGTATCTAAATTCACAGACAAAGTATTATTCTTCAGTATTCGAATGGTTAAATTACTGGAAATACTTGAAATTTCATCATGATTTAGAACTTGTTGATGCGGTAAACGAAAAAAAAGAACAACTATTAGACAATTTGCTTAAAAAACAAAAAGTTTCCGTTCAAGTGATGGAGATAATCATGCTCTCTAAATATATTCCCCAGATTACCTTGTTCATCATTGGAGGAATCAAAGTTATCAATGGGAATTTGACAATTGGACTTTTTATAGCATCTATAACCTACTTGAACATGTTCTTGAGCAGCGTGGAGTCGATTTATGGTTTTATGAATTCGCATGCGGAGCAAAAAGCTAGCTATTTGCGAATAGATAAATTGTTAAGTTTGGAAGTAGAAGAATTCCCAAAGCAAAAATTTGAATTATCAACAAATACTCCCATAGTTAGAACAGAAAATTTATCATTCCAATATAGACCGGATTCTGAATTAATCAAGTATGAAGATAATATATTGAAAAGAGGTAATCTGTATTTAATTAAAGGTGATAATGGAATAGGAAAATCTACCTATTTAGACATTATTTCAGGATTGAATAGTGGAGAGTATATAGGGGAACTAAAACTGGATTGTTATGAATTATCTGAATTGGATTGTTATAGATATAGAAAAAATTATATAAGTTATTTATTTCAAGATGTTTCTAAATTACATTTAAAATATTTATTGAAAAATAATGACAGTAATATAAATTTTGCAAATGAATATGCGGAAGATCTCTTTGAAAAATTTAAGATAAAACAATTGCTTAGTAGAAAAGAATTTAATTTTTCTGGAGTATCAGGAGGAGAGCAACAAAAAATTGCTGTGTTTGGCTACTTGAATACAAATAGACCAATTATACTTTTAGATGAACCAACAAATAATTTGGATAATAATAGCAAATTAGCACTATATGAAGTTCTGAAATGTTTGAAGCATGATAAAATCATTATTATAGTATCCCACGATGAATCGATATTAGAATTTGTAGATGGAGAAATATCTATAAGGCATGAAGAGGAGAAGGAGAATCTATGAAAAAAACAATGATTAGTGTTCTAGGTAGTTTAGTCGTGTTGTCAGGTTGTGGTACAAGTACAGGAACAGAACCCCAATCGGTCGATCCAGCAGAAGAAGTCATCCGCGTTATCGATTCATCCGTCGATCAATCAATCTTGAATGTGGATGCTCTTAATCCCAAAGGGACGGATTTCAATGCGTGGGAAGAGGGAGAAAAAAACTACACTTTGTTGACGTTCAATGAAACAGAACCACCACATTATGGTTGGTCAATTTTGAAAGACGGTGTCTTGTTGCAAGGAGAAGCTATAGAAGAAAATGGATCTTTCGTCATTGAAGACGACAAAATTTCAAAAAACGAGGATCCTGCCAACCAAAAAGCGATTTTTGTCTATTCAATCTTTGGCGAAGCGTTCGAGGAAAATGAAGATCATAAAATGGAGTTGAATTCAGTGTATAAAGTGGAGAAGGAAGATGATACGTATACAATCTCCTACTCGCGAGGCGAAATCAAAGATGATGGAAAACCAAAAGAAGTGCTCATTCAAGTCGAATCGGATGGAGATAAGATTTCAAAAATCGAAAGTGAATTCACGTTTAATGATGATACTAAAAGAGAAGAAACTAATGTGTTCTCTTACGATTCTGTCGTTTCGGATGATATCAAAGACGTTCTCAGTAAACAAAACGATTGAAGAAGCGCTGTAGGGGGCCCTGCTATAAGCGTTCTTGATTGTATTTTTCTTGTTTATTTCCGTTAAAATCATAGTTTTTAAACTTTTTAATTTCGAAGCTAATTCATTTTCTTTAATTTACATAAATTTCATTATATTATATTCATAATAAAGAAAGGATGGAATAGCTATGAATAAAAGTGTAAAGACAATGTTATTAGGAATCTTGATCGGGATGATTTTTTCATGGATCATACATGCCATTATTCCTGCTTCATGGGAAAAAGGGTTTTATATCGCGATAACAGCGATATTGATTTGTATTTTGATTTATCTTTTTCTTAGACGAGATAAAAAATAAGCGTATTCGCAGATGAAATGAATTTATCATTGATCCCATTTTTGAGATAGCTTGCATATCCAATCAAAAAAGACCGGATGTCCTATTCAACATTCGGTCTTGTTTTTATGATCGCCAATGATCTTCTCCATCCAGATCATATCGTACCAGCGATTGAATTTATAGCCACATGAGTGGAAATGCCCTACTTTTTGAAAGCCTAGATGCGCGTGAAACTTCGCGCTGTTCATATCCAAATACTCGTCTTCCACGATCGGATAGCCGATACACGCATACAAATTCAAGATCCCCATCGATTTTAATTTGTTTTCAAGTTCTTCATAGAGCGCTCTTCCATATCCTTTATGCTTCGCTCCCTTGTCCAAATAGATCGACAGTTCGCATGACCAGTCATAGGCGGCTCTTTCTTTTAGCGGGCTAGCATACGCATAGCCTTGAACGACACTGTTTTCCTCGATCACGAGGTACGGATACGTTTCTTTGGTTGTCTCGATTCTTTTTTCAAACTCGGCTAGGGAAGGGATCTCATACTCAAAAGTAATGGCTGTTTCAACCACATAAGGAGCGTAGATCTCTGAAAGACGGCTCGCGTCCTCTTTTCTCGCGCTACGTATGTAGGCCATCTTAGTTTTGCTCGAGAAGCTTTTCTAAGATCTGCACCGCATTCGTGGCCGCGCCTTTACGGATCTGGTCTCCACAGCAGAATAAGGATAACGTCTTTCCTTCCGGATCGGTGATATCCTTGCGGATTCGGCCGACAAACACATCATCTTGATTTGTCGTATCGAGCGGCATCGGATACACTTTGTTTTGCGGATCGTCTTTGAGCTGCACGCCAAGCGCGCTTTTCAAGACTTCTCTTGCCTTTTCGACATCGACTTCTTTTTCGCACTCTAAAGTAATGCTTTCCGAATGACTTCTTAAAACAGGCACCCGCACACACGTGCAGTTGACCAAAAGATCAGGATCGTGCCAGATCTTGCGGCCTTCGTTTTGCATTTTCCATTCTTCTTTAGAAATACCAAGATCGTCGAAATCGCCAATTTGAGGAATCAAGTTGAATGCGATCTGATAGGGGAATGCTTCTCTAGGCGCGTTTGGATCGATGATCTGCGTCTCTAGATCATGAATTCCTTTGACACCAGCGCCTGAAACAGCCTGCATCGTCGTCACGACCATCCGCTTGATCCCAAACTCTTTTTTCAAAGCATCGCACGCAACAAGAGCGATGATCGTCGAACAATTTGGATTGGCGATGATCCCTTGATTGTTTTGAATATCTTGAGCATTGATTTCCGGAACGACCAAAGGGACGTCATCTTCTAAACGAAACGCGCTCGAATTATCCACCACAACACAACCCGCCTTTTGCGCCCAAGGCATCCACTTTTTTGTCACATCGTTTTCACAAGCGCCAAGCACATAATCGACACCATCAAACGAGTCCTCTTTCAATTCTTCGACCACAAGACCATCGATGATCTTGCCTTTCGAACGAGCGCTCGCTAAAAGCTTGATGTTGACAGGAATCTTTCGTTCCTTCAAACATTCAAGCATTTGAGCCCCAACCGCTCCAGTCGCACCCGCGATCGCTACTGTCTTCATAACAATTCCTCCTCTTGAACAAATGTATCGTAGATCACATGAATCGTCTTTTTAAAATCTTCTTCGCTCACACCAACCGTAATATTGATCTCGTCGCTGCCTTGGGCGATCATCAAAATATTGATATCATTTTGACCCAACGCTCCAAAGAGCTTGCCGCTTGTTCCAGGCCGAGCCGACATGCTTTTGCCCACCGTCGAGATGAGCGCGATCTTATCTTGCGTGCGGATCTCGTCCGGCTTCAATTCCTTTTTGATCCGCGCCAACATTTCATAAAGCCGATCTTCTATATCCTTTTCCTGGATCACGATCGTAAAGGAATCGATCCCCGAAGGAATATGCTCGATACTCACGTTATAGTCTTCCAAGATCGAGAGCACCTTTCGCATATATCCAACCTCGTTAGACATGTGTTTTTTATAAATATAGATCGACATAAACCCTGTTTTGCCCGCGATTCCAGTGATCGAATAAGGCGCCTTGTATTTCGTGCGTTCTTGAATGATCGTTCCAAAATCTTGAGGACGGTTCGTATTCAAAATATGGATCGGAATATTTTTCTCTTTGACAGGGAAGATCGCTTCCTCATGCAAGACGCTCGCCCCCATATACGAAAGCTCTCTTAGCTCCGAATACGTAATATGCGTGATCGGTTCTGGATTCTCGACGATCGTAGGATCCGCCATCAAAAAACCAGAAACATCGGTCCAGTTTTCATACACATCCGCATCCAAGCATTGGGCGAGGATCGAACCCGAAATATCGCCGCCCCCACGCGAAAACACCTGAATCTGATCGTGACTTGTCGCGCCATAAAAACCAGGCATCACAAAATTCGAAAATTGCGCCGTCTTAGTCTCCAGCTTGGCCCGTGTCGCGTCCCAATCGATCGTTTTATCCAAACGAAAGCGGATGACATCTTTCGCGTCCACGAAAGGAAAGCCCAAATATTCGGCCATGAGTTTAGCACAAAAGTATTCGCCCCTAGAAACGATCTCGGCTTGAGAGAGCTGGTTCAAATTCGTATACAGCGCATCCAGCTCTTTTTCGATCGGCTGCTTTAGATCCAGCTCCGTTTTGATCTCCATGAACCGCTCTTTGATCGACTGGAACACATTGCTCGCGTCCACATGATATTGACGATGCGCATCCAGCAAATAGAGAAGATCCGTCAATTTTGGATCGGAAGAAAAACGACGTCCTGGCGCCGAGACCACGACATACTTACGATCCGGATCGGCTTCAATGATTTTTTTGATTTTTCTGAATTGACGGGCATCCGCGACCGACGAACCGCCAAACTTCGTGATTTTTAACATAATGGCTCTCTGATTCCTTTCATACTTTCTTTTTTATTTCCACAACGCGATCATCGCTTCTGGATCGATCTCTTGCACTGTGGCAATGAATGTCGGATCTTTCTTTTCAAACAAGAAATATTCGTTTTCTTGTCGAACTGGCAATAAAGAAGCCAAGTCTTTTTTCGAGCGGACGATCCAATCTTCCTGAAGGATCGAATTGTCGACTTTTTTATCGTTATTCAAAACGATCTTTCGTTCTCTATGCTCCATCGTGTCCAAAGCGTTGGCAAGCATCGCTTGCGCTGTGGCCAGCTGACCAGCCCCTTGACCAAAATAACCAAGCTGATCGAACGAGTTGGCGAATAAAAGCTGCGCGTTGTAGTTCGAAGGCGTATTCGCCAAATAATTCTCCTCGTCCAAAAAAGCAGGCGCGATCACGCTCGCGAACGCGTTTCCTTTTTGGATCGAACGCGCGATATGACGAATGACCTTTTTGTGTTTTTTGGCGTATTCGATATCTTTTTGATCGATCTTAGAAATACCGAGAGGCGGCAAGATCGCATCGTTTTTCGTTTGATACGCAAGCATATTCGTGATGTTCGTCTTATAGAACACATCGATCCCTTCAATATCGTTGGTCGGATCGGCTTCCGCGTAGCCTCTTTTTTGCGCTTCTTTCAAAGCGTCCTTCAAAGCGACACCCTCCTTTTGCATTTGATCGAGGATGTAGTTGCTCGTTCCATTGAAGATCCCTTCATAACCATCGATTTCTTCTAGGCGCTGCAGCTTTAAGATCGCATCCAAAAAAGGAATGCCGCCAGCCACGCTCGCCTCGATCTGGATCGAGCCGCCATACCGCTTTGCCAATTCGACATATCGTTCAAGATTGGGAGAAACGACCGCCTTGTTCGAAGTGATGACATGCTTTCCAGCCTCCAGAGCTTTTGTGATCAGAGTATTGGCAGGCTCAGTGCCACTCAAGCATTCAAAAACGATATCCGTATCTGGATCGGTGACGATCCTTTCGCCATCGTTTGTAAAGTAAGGCAGATCTTCAAATTGAGGAAGAACGAAAACGTTCGTCAAATTCAAGTCTGCCACTTGATTGCACAACCGCTCGACTCCTTTTCCTACCGTTCCATATCCAAGCAATACTGCGTTCATTCATACCCTCCTTGTTTCTTGTTAGAAAACACTTGTATTTAAAACGAGAACATCGTATCATAGGAGTTGTTGTTTTTCAAGGAGGAGTTAAGATGGAAAATATTTATGAATCGACACGAGATCCAAAACAAAACGCCACGAGCAAACAAGCCATTCTCAATGGGATCGCGCCCGATGGAGGCTTATACGTATGGCCAGCCATCGACACGGTCGATCTCGATCTCAACGCGATCGTTGAACAATCATACATTGAAAATGCACAGTATATATTAGAAAAGATCTTACCAGACTATACAAAAGAGGAGCTGGAAGCATGCGTCCACAATGCGTACGACAAGTCCTTTGCCTCCAACAAGATCACGCCTGTCAAAAAAGTGGGCGATCTTTATGTGCTCGAATTGTTCCATGGACCAACAAGCGCCTTCAAAGATGTCGCTTTGACGCTTTTGCCCCAACTCATGTCCACCGCGCTCAAATCCGCTGGAAAGAAAGCGCTGATCTTGACAGCGACAAGCGGCGATACAGGAAAAGCCGCCATGTCCGGCTTCAAAGATGTCGACCACATTGGCATTCGTGTCTTCTACCCTCATGAAAAAGTCAGTCAAATCCAATATCGCCAAATGGCTACCCAGGAAGGGAACAATGTAGGCGTATATGCGATCGAAGGGAATTTTGACGACGCCCAAAGCCAAGTCAAACAGCTCTTCCTCGATCAAGAGCTTCATCAAAAAGCGGAAGAACATGATGTGCTTCTCACCAGCGCCAATTCGATCAATGTCGGACGCCTCGTTCCTCAGATCGTATATTATTTCGACGCTTATAAACAACTCGTTCAAGATGGCGTGATCCATCTAGGAGAGCCTGTCTCCTTTAGCGTACCGACTGGCAATTTTGGCGATGTTCTCGCCGGCTATTACGCGTATTTGATGGGTCTTCCAGTAGAGCGGTTTTATGTGGCCAGCAACTCCAATAAAGTGCTCACCGACTTTTTGAACACAGGCGTTTATGATAAAAACCGCGAGTTTATCCAAACGATTTCTCCAAGCATGGATATTCTAGTTTCCAGCAATCTTGAACGTTTGCTTTTCTATATGAGCGGACAAGATCATCAAAAAGTCGCTTCCTGGATGAAAGATCTTCAAGAAAAAGGCCGTTACGAGGTCGATGCCCAGACGCTTCAAAAGATCCAGGCTCTATTTTCGGGCGACTTTGTAAGCGATGAACAAACAAAAGAAACAATCAAAGACGTGTATGAAAAAGAAGGGATCGTCCTAGATCCGCATACGGCGATCGGATATCGCGTGGCATCGATGACAAATTCCAGCACGCCAATAGTTACGCTCGCGACCGCTTCCCCTTATAAATTCAGCGTCGATGTGTTGGACGCGCTCTCTAAAGAGGCGAGTGACGAATGGGACGCGCTAAAAAAACTCTCAGCGCATTGTCAAGATCCGATCCCGGTCAACCTAGCGCAACTCGAGTCGATGGATATTCTCCATTCCGGTGTCATTTCAGTCGAGGAAATGAAAGAAGTTGTCGAGAAAGGGTTAGGCGAAGTACGATGATCAAGGTGAGCGTTCCGGCAACAAGCGCCAATTGTTGTATTGGATTTGATTGCATGGGACTCGCTCTCGATTGGCGAGGGACATTTACGTTTACTCATGCTGAAAAATTAGAGATCGAAGGCTGCCCAAGCGAATATCAAAATGAAAACAATCTAGTCGTACAGGCCTTTTATCGCGTTTGCGACTTTTTGAATAAAGAGAGGATCCCTTTTCATTTGCGTATCGATTCTTCGATCCCTTTTGCCCGGGGCCTAGGCAGCTCGGCTACATGCATCGTAGCAGGAATGATGGCCGCCAACGCGTGGTATGATTCCTGTTTGAGCAAAGAAGATCTGCTTTTGCTCGCTACGGAAATGGAGGGACATCCCGATAATGTGGCGCCCGCCCTGTTTGGAGGAGTCTGCGTCTCTTCAAAATTTCAAGGAAGGGTGATCACGAAAAAATTGAAAACACCCCGTTGGTATGGCCTCGCGCTCATTCCCGATCATGAATTGAGCACGAAAGAGGCGCGCAAAGTGCTTCCAAAATCGATTCCATTCTCAGAAGCGAAGGAGCAAGTGGCCAACGCGCTCTTGATGGCCGAAGCGCTCGAGATAGGCGATCAAACGCTCTTGAACTTGTGTTCGAACGATCATTTGCATGAGCCTTATCGTTGCGCGCTCATTCAAGATTTCGCGGTGTATCAAAAGAAAGCCCATGACGCGCTTCTTCCTTTATGGATCAGCGGCAGTGGTTCGACAATGCTTTCGCTCTCGATCCAGGAGGAGCCACTGCATGAGCTAGCTAAAAGCATGGATTCGATCGAGTATCGTTTTGTCAACGTGGATGAGCGAGGAGCTGAAGTCGTTTATGAGTAAATATTATGTAGTATCGAGCGAGATCTTGCCCGAAGTGCTAGAGAAAGTCATGGCCGCGCAAACGCTTCTTCAAAGCGGCCAAGCGCGCCGGATCTCGGAAGCCGTCAAGATGGTCGGCATTTCTCGCGGGACCTTTTATAAATACAAAGACGCCGTCTTTGCGTTCAATCAAGACGATTCAAAGCGCAAAGCGATCTATACGATTATTTTAAAGCATGAAACGGGCGCTTTATCTTCTGTGCTCTCGATGCTTTCGAACTTGCAGGCGAATATTCTCGCTTTGAATCAATCGATCCCGATCAACGGGATCGCTTCGGTCACGCTAACGATCGATATCAATAAGATCGAAATGAGCGCCGACGAGCTTGCGCGGCTGATGAGTTCTTTAGATGTCGTTGATAAAGTCGAACTGGTGGCGATCGAATGAACCAAGTCATGCGATTGTTGTTTGGATGGTCCTTGATCTTGACCATCCTTTTTTCTTCGGTACGGATCGTGGCGTTTGATGCTTCATTTTACGCGCAGTTTTATGAGAAAACAAAGCTGGCAGACGAACTAGGAGTCAGCAATCAAGATCTGAATAAAAGCATGGCGATGATGCTTGACTACATTACGGGCAAGAGGTCAAATATGGATGGGACGATGGTCCGTGATGGACACGTTGTCCAAATCTACAATGCAAAAGAGAAAGCGCATATGAAAGATGTTCGCCAACTTTATCAAAACGCGATGCTGGCATTGAAAATTTGTGTTGGAATCTTGATCGCGGTTCCTTGTTTGTTTTATATTCGAGAAAGAACGATGAAAAAAGTGATCGCCAATTGCTGTGTCGGCTTTTTTCAAAGCTTGCTTTGTTTTGGTGTGTTTTTGCTCGTGATCGGATTTTGGGCTTTGACGGATTTTACAGATTTTTGGATCAAGTTCCATGAACTCTTTTTTACCAATGACTTATGGCTGTTGGATCCTAGGACGGATTTTATGATTGAAATCTGTCCGGAAGCGCTCTTTTCTTCTTTGATCTTACGGATCGTTGTTGTCATGCTGGCAGGATTTGTTCCTTGCGCTCTTTTTTCGATTTGGTATATGAAGCGCAAGGCACCAATCGGGTATAGTTTGTAGAGAAATGAGCATTGTTGTGGTAAAATGAGAAAGCAGCTTCAAAACTCTCTAACTTGCGGCATGAAAAGGAAGGCATCCGCAGGGAACGATATGGAAATAATATTAGCGAGTGGATCGAGTCGAAGAAAAGAGATCTTGAGCGATCTTGGATATACGTTTACGGTCCAGCCAGCCAATGGCGAAGAAGTGTTAGAACTAGAAAATGGCATCGATCAAGCGATCGAGCTGATTGCCTATCGAAAAGCTAAAGAAGTGCAGAAGCTTTATCCGAACGCTTGTGTGATCGGAGCCGATACGGTCGTTTGTTTTCAAAATGAGATCTTAGGCAAACCTAAAACGAAAGAAGAAGCTGTAGACACGCTTGTCGATTTGAGCGGACAAGCGCATGAAGTCAAAACGGGAGTTTGTATTTGTTTGCCGCATGAAGATCTGTCTTTTACAGAAACGACGCATGTACAGTTTCGTGAACTGAGCGCCCAAGATATCGTCGAGTACGTGAACAAAGGAACTTGCCTCGACAAGGCTGGTTCGTATGGGATCCAAGAATGCGATTTTGTCGAAAAGATCGATGGTTCGTATTCAAATGTGGTTGGGCTTCCAAAAGGTAAAGTGAATGATATTTTGCGAATGGTATTAAAAAGCTAAGGTTGGTCCTTAGCTTTTTTTACAAGATATAAAGCCATAATGGCAAAGTGAAGAGAGAAAATAAGGTCGATACGAACACCATTTTGCTTGCGAATGCCGGATCTTGATCGTAGCGTAAAGCAAGCATCGCACTCGTTGTAGCCGCTGGCATTGCGGATTCGATCACGCAGATCTGGATCGCTAAAAGAGGGAGCTGGAACGATTTCATGATCACTAAAACAATGGCGGGAAGAATGAGTAGACGAAGAAGACAATATTTCCGCATCGTTTTCGAAAAAAGGTCTTTGGTTTCGCTTTGTTCGAGCATCGCGCCGATCACGAATAAGCAAATGGGAGTATTGCAGGCGCTGATAGCTGCGATCGTTTGATCGATCGAACTTGGAAGATAGATTCCTTTCATCCTCATCAGCAAGATCGCAAAGCCGATCGCTAAAGCGATAATGCATGGATGCGTGATTACTTTTTTCACTTTTTCTTGCCAGCTCGTTTTGGTGGTGTATAACGAAAGACCGGCTGACCACATGACGACGCGCTGCGGGATCAAGAAAAAGGAAGCGAACAAAAGTCCAAGCTCTCCATACGCGGCTTGAGCGATAGGCATTCCAAAAAAGCCCGCATTCGAGACGAGCGTCCCATATTTCAGGTTGATCGCTTTTTGCGGCTCTTCACTATTCCACATCCATTGATTGACAAGTGCATAGAGAAGCTGGATCGCGAAAGAACAAACGAGGACGATAAAGCACATTCGAAAATCTTTGTATGTGATATCGAGCTCGAAAGAGCGGATAATGGCGCACGGCAAAATAAGGGATAAAGAGAGCGTCGTGAGCTTTGTTTTGACTTCGTGAGTGATGATGCGTTTTTTTGAGAGGATATATCCGATCGCTAATAGAAGGAAGATCTCGATTTGTAGGTTGATCATAAACGGCCCTTTCTTTTCCTTTCATCATACTACTTTTTATCGTGCTTTTTTTGTATAATTATTTCATTGATAGGAAGGAGTGTGTTTATGAAAGATACACTTGTCATGTATTTTGGAGGAAATCATCCAGCGAATTCGACGACGAAGCGCGCCGCGACAAGCATTGCCGATCTAACGGGCGCTGATCTATTTGAGATCGAACCAAAATATCCATATAGTACGAATGACGATGTCTGCGTGCAGGAGGCTTTGCGTGATCTTGGCGCCAACGCGCGTCCGGAGCTGGCTAGACCCGTTCCAAATATCGAACAGTATTCCACGATTATTTTAGGTTTTCCAAATTGGTGCGGAACGGCGCCGATGCCTGTTTTTACGGCTTTGGATGAACTTCATCAAAAAGGCGAATTAGCGGGGAAAAGGATCGTTCCTTTCGTGATCAATGGAGGAGCGGGCCGTCAAAAATCGATCGATGATCTCGAGGCTGCCTATCCAGAAGCGAACATCGATGAAGGGTCTGGTTTCGTGTCCAGCAATTATGATGACGCGGTCGATCTTGCGATCGAATGGATCCAAAACAAAATGTAAATCGATAGGTCTCAGGGAGACCTTCTTTTTTTCTCTACCTTGTCAAAGGGTGTATTGTTTGTTAAAATGATAGTTGGCAATTTATGCATTATATCATTTCATCAAATAAAGGAGGCGTGTAAATTCCATGTCAAAACAAGATATGATCGAGATCGATGGCATTGTCGTCGATACATTACCAAATGCTGCTTTTAAAGTAAAGCTAGAAAACGGACACGAGATCTTGGCTCACGTTTCTGGTAAAATTCGTATGCATCACATTCGCATTTTACCAGGGGATCGTGTCACAGTGGAGATTTCTCCATACGACTTAACACGTGGGCGTATTACTTTTAGAAGAAAGTAGAGGACGTGTATGAAAGTTAGACCGTCTGTCAAACCAATCTGCGACAAGTGCCGAGTGATCCGACGCAAAGGTCGTGTAATGGTGATCTGTGAAAATCCAAAACACAAACAGAGACAAGGAAACTAGTAGGAGGAACAATGGCACGTATTGC
>NZ_MPKA01000086.1 GCF_001945605.1 Dubosiella newyorkensis | reverse complement strand
TTCAGATATTATCGACCGTTCTGCACTCGAACATCGAGTTCACGGGCAATCTTGGATTTGTTCAATTTCAAAACACCCTCCTTCATAAGCGGCATAAGCTTGTTCAAATCTGTCAAAGAATCAACACGCAACGAGTTGTTGATTGATAAAGTAATGATCATAAAATCCTCCCTGCAAATAAGAGAATTTTACAATCTGTTTTTAGAAATTGTACATATTTATCTCATCGTTTATGTACATATTTATCTTAACGTCTACAGTCCGACGAGAAAAAACAAAAAAGCAATCGTCAAGATCTACAACGATTCGCATCAGATCTATGGCTCGCCCAAGATTGCCGAGATCCTCCACAAGCATGGAATCAAAGGATGCCAGAAGTATGTCTATTCGATCATGAAAGAAGCCAATATCAAACCGAAATATCTGAAACACAAGATAAAAACAACCATATCTAAAGGGAATGATCGAAAACTTCACAATCTTCTGAAAAGACAATTCAATCCAAAAGATCTAGAGCGCGTATAGTAATGACTCCAGAATACAAAAACAAGACAGAAGGAATGGAAAGATCGTATTTGAGAAAAGGCAATCCATGGGACAACGCCTGCATCGAAAGCTTTCATTCACTGATCAAGAGAGAATGGATCAACTTCTACCATTTCGAAACAATGAAAGAAGCGAAGAAAGCCGTATTCGAATATATAGAAGGATTCTACAATACGATCCGGATCCATTCCCATTGCGGATACGAATCTCCGATGGAATACGAGAACAACTACAAGATATTGAAAAAAATGCGTTTAGAAAAAACTAGGAAGCGGCATTGACGATGGGGATCCCTAGTCAATGGAAAGCGGAACAATTTTTTTCGGATTTGTCAAAAACAGAAATTTAGATTGTCCTCAAACTTGACATAGTACCAATACGCTTTCAAATAATGATGCTGATCCATCAAACGAATTCCCCTGGCCTTTCTCTGAAAAACTTTCATCAATCCATTTTCTCTCTTTTCGTCCATTGTCAAAGAAAGCGAAAACTCATAAAGCTCTGCTTCCTCCTGCTTCATAAAGTCTTGATATTTTTTGAGCTCATTTTGAATTTCTTTATTTTCAAATGAAGAGAAAAAATACGTAAACAACAAATACTTTATAAAATGCCTTGATCCCTTCATCTGATCGGCACTATTGTTGATCTTTTTGGCAACCAAAGGAAGATCTGGATCTTCTGCAAAATACAGTTTAAAATATGAATCGAGCATCGCATTTAATCGTTCTTCCTCCTGATCTTCTAAATAATGAATCCCAAGCTTCGTTTCGAGCAAATTGTAAAACTCTTCACCCGGTACGACTTTATTTTGCTCGATCCGCGAAAGATAGGAAGGTGAACAAATTCCATCAGCCAACTCTTCCAGAGAAAGTCCTTTTTCTAATCTTTTTTGATGGATAAACAAATTTCTAATATCGTTCATAATACGATTTTATAAAAACTTTTTTATATGAGCAATATGCTTCTCCATTCTGAGCAGAAAAGCCAATCCATTCGATTGAATCACCTATGGATCGTCTTATTTTGCTTTTCCTTCCTGTACAAGTTTTTGAAAATCAATAATCCAGAATCGATACAAGCAGGATGGCAAATCAAAAAAGCCATGTCATGTTTTGCCATTTTTCATTCCTCCTCATTCTGGAATTCAAATTGTTCTTCTTATGACATTCTACCACTTGAATTTTCAAAGGTTTAAGGGATGCACCATTAATACTAAATGCAGTAGCTTTTATATACCTTTTTTTACCCTCCAAGCCGCTAAAATTTTATCATTTTAGAGTTTACTCATACAGAAAAACCTGAGAAAACACTTTTTTTCCCGGGTTTTTGTACGAGATAATTCCAAATTGCTTTTAGCGCTTTATGGATTGGAATTAAAGTTTTCAGTTTACTCATGAAACGATTGATGCCTTCGTATATAAAAATAATTTGTGGGAAACTCTTTTTAGCCATTTCATTTCACATTGTTGGAATAGCGGTTTTTGCTAGGTTAAATATCAATCTTCCTCTTTTGTTTGTGTAGACTGCATCCTAGTTGTTCATACTATTCTCTTCCTATCCAAATCGCCCATTGACATAGTCGCTCGTTCTAGGATCTTGCGGTCTTAAAAACAACTCTTGCGTATCGTTGAACTCGATCAGCTCTCCCATCAAGAAAAAGGCGGTTTGATCAGCGATCCGCATCGCCTGCTGCATATTATGAGTGACGATCACGATCGTATACTTCGTTTTAAGCTGATCGATCAATTCTTCAATCTTGGCCGTAGAAATTGGATCTAGAGCACTCGTTGGCTCATCCATCAACAACACTTTGGGCTGGATCGCCAAAGCGCGCGCGATACACAAACGCTGTTGTTGCCCTCCCGATAATGACAAAGCGCTCTTTTTGAGCCGATCATGCACTTCGTCCCAAAGAGCCGCGTCTTTTAAAGCTTGTTCAACGATTTGATCAAGAACCCGCTTGTTTTTGATCCCATGGATCCTAGGCCCATAAGCGATATTGTCATAAATACTCATTGGAAAAGGATTTGGCTTTTGAAAAACCATGCCAATTTCTTTTCTCAGATCGTTCACATCAAGAATTGGATCAAAAATATCATGGCTTTCATACAACACATCACCTTCTACCCGGACACTATCGACCAAATCATTCATTCGATTGAGCGTTTTCAAAAAAGTTGATTTACCACATCCGCTCGGACCAATCAAAGCGACCACTGTCTTTTCAAAAATATCAAGCGAAATCGAATGAAGCGCTTGATGATCACCATACCAAAGATCAAGCCCTTTCGCTTGTAAAACAGGATTCATCATATATCATCTCTCTTTCGTTCTCGCTTCCAAGATCTGCGCCGCAACCGAAATAATGAGCGTCAAAATAAGCAGGATACCCGCGATCCCGAAAGCAACATCAAATTCTCCCCGCTCCTTCGCAAACACATACATCGCCACCGATAAAGAAGCGCCCGAAGAAAACATTCCTTCATAAATTGGATTGAGCACTTGCGCAAAACCAGCCGTCAAGAGAAGAGCCGCCGATTCACCAAGGATCCTTCCGACCGTCAACAAAATTCCCGTGATCATCCCGCTCCTACAGCTTTTTAAAACAACCGTATGGATCGTCTTCCACTTGCCCGCTCCTAATGCCCGAGCCCCCTCACGATAAGAATTTGGCACAGTCTTCAAACTTTCGCGCGTCGTTTTCATGATCGTCGGAATATTCATGATGACAAGCGTCAAAGCGCCCGCCAAGATCGAAGTCTGCAAATTGAAAAATTGACAAAAAAACAACATCCCCACAAGACCATAAACGATCGATGGGATCCCGGACAAAATATCGGACGTATATTCGATCAGCGAAACAAGACGCGCGCTCTTACAATATTCATTTAAATAAATCGCCGCCCCCACGCCTAGGGGTACGACAAAGAGTAGAGGGCCTAGCAGTAAATAGAGCGTATTGAGGATCGCAGGCAAAATACCGATCGTATCCTCAATATAACTTGGTTGACCAAGCAAAAAATCAAGATTGATGTTCGGGACCGCTTTGATCGCGACATACACGATGAGCGAAAACGTCAATACAGCGCAGACGCTCATCGCGCCCCATAAAGAAGCTTGGAATAGGCGATCTTTCCACTTTCTATAATTCGGTTTTGTTTTTTCTGCGCTTCTTTGGATCAGAAGCATTTCTTTTGTTTTAATGGGAATCATTGGATTGCACTTCTTTCATAAGTTTCGATAAGATCGTATTCGTGAGCAAGATAAAGACAAACAAGACAAGAGCGATCGAAAACAGTGCTTCTTTTTGAAGACCCGAAGCATACGACATCTCGCTTGAGATCGCCGTAGTTAAAAAACGCACACTCTGAAACATATTCGGCATATTCGCGACATTGCCCGAAACCATGATCACCGCCATCGCTTCTCCAATCGCCCTTCCCGTCCCCAAGATGATCGAAGCGAGAATTCCGCTTCGAGCAGCAGGAAAACTCACTTTTCTTACAGTCTCTAGCTTTGTCGCCCCTAAAGCAATCGAAGCTTCTTCATATTCGCTAGGAACAGCGTCTAATGCGTTTAGCGAAACATTGACGACCGAAGGCAAGATCATGATAGCCAACACGATCATCGCGCTCAACAAACAAGCCCCATCGCTCAAATGAAACATAGAACGGATCCAAGGAACGAGAACGACCATTCCAACCAAGCCAAAGACGACGGAAGGAATACCCGCCAATACTTGGATGCCCATCAAAAGACATCTCTTCAAAGCAGGAGGCGCGAATTTGGATAGATAGATCGCGCAGCCAATGCCAACAGGAACCGCAAGCAACAAAGCGCCAAGCGTTCCATATAAACTCGTCAAAATGAAAGGCAGGATCCCAAATTTTGGATCGCTTCCCGTAGAATTCCATGTACTTGAAAATAAGAATTCTTTGAGTCCGATCTTTTGGATCGCCGGAAGGCCAGAACTGATCAAATAGAGTGTGATCACAAGTACGCAAAGGATCGTGATCATCCCGATCGCAAAGAAGATCCAGGACGCGATTTGTTCGATCGTTTTGTTTTTAATGGTTTTCATAAACGACAAGCCCTACCTGTTCTATATAAGGAACGGCTTTTTGGCTGGTCGAAAAGTCGTAAAATTGTTTCGACGCGCCTTCGAGTTCTTTTTTGGTGACATAAATGAAGGGTCTTACAAGCGCATATTTTTGATCCTGTATCGATTGAACATCGCATGGCACCCCATTGATCGAAAGCGCTTTTACCGAATCGCCAAGCGCTTCCAAAGAAGCATACCCAATCGCGCTTGGATTGCTGGAGACTGTCGTGATCACATCGCCTGTCGAAGTGAGCTCTTGTCGATATTGACAATTTTCTTCAGTTTTGGTGATCGTTTCAAAACCGTCTCTTGTTCCGCTTCCTGCTTCCCGTCCGATCAATACGATTTCTTGATCGTTTCCGCCTAGCTCTTTCCAGTTGGTGATCTTTCCGGTAAAGATGTCGGCGACTTGTTCCAACGAGAGGTCGGAAATTGGATTTTCAGGGTTGACGATCACAGCGATACCATCAAGAGCTACGATCGTTTCTTTCAGTCCTGCTTCTTTTTCTTCTTCTTTTAAATAGCGACTCGAAAGACCGATATCGCACCGATCTTCTTGTACAGCTTGAATGCCAGCGCCCGATCCTGTCGGATCATATGTGATGTCTGTTTCTGGATTTTCTTTTTGATAGACTTCGCTTAGCGTGCCGACAAGTTTTTCCATCGAGGTCGATCCATTCAAGGACACATTCTCTTTTTTCGAGTTTGAGCATCCACTGAATAAAATCAAAGTACAGAGTCCAATCATAGTTGCTAGTTTTTTCATAAAATCCTTCTTTCTATGCCTTTACTTTAGTGATTGAACATCAACTCTGATTCTTGATTTTGTAAAAAATATGTAAAAAAAAGAGCCAAACACACTGTTTGACTCTAACCAATCCCGTAATCGAACGACTATTCTTTTCCTAACAGCTTGAACATGTTTTTCTTGTAGACTTCAACGCCA
Source organism: Dubosiella newyorkensis (assembly GCF_001945605.1). Classification (GTDB taxonomy): domain Bacteria; phylum Bacillota_I; class Bacilli_A; order Erysipelotrichales; family Erysipelotrichaceae; genus Dubosiella; species Dubosiella newyorkensis. Next base: position 87,450 of record NZ_MPKA01000086.1, on the reverse strand, counting down.
GGCTGATTGAATGGATTGCTTCCGTTCATGAGCGTTGTCATCGCGATCGCTTTGAAGAAGAACATGCACATATTTCCAAAATCATAAGCGGACATGCTTGGCATCGTGATCAAGATGTTAGGAATACCACCCGTTTCTTCATGCGCCATAAGAGTTCCTTTGGCCGCCATCTTATTTGCCCAGTCGACCGATTTTCCAGCAAGATAATTCATGCCGTCTTTGTCTTCTTTATCGTTCGGGAACGTGATATCGATCATTGGTTGATCGACATAGAGGTTTGTTTCGAACAATACTTTTTTACCATCCTGCACGAATTGGCCTAGTGAGTGAAGATCTGTCGAGAAGTTGGCGCTATCTGGCAAGATACCAAGACCATCTTTTCCTTCGCTTTCGCCAAAAAGCTGTTTCCACCATTCAGCCACCATCTGCATTTGCGTTTCATAATTGACGAACAATTCGACATCATAGCCTTGATTCTGCAAAATACGACGAGCGACCGCGTAACGATACGCTGGGTTTTTATCAAGATCAGGATCCGAATATTCGCCAGAACCATCCGCATATCCTTTCATGAACGCGTCGATATCGATACCGGCCGCCGCCATAGGAAGCACGCCGACAGGTGTGATGACAGAGAAGCGTCCTCCAATATCATCCGGAATGACAAAAGTCTCATAACCTTGTTCTTCGGCGAGCGCTTTAAGCGTTCCTCTAGCTTTGTCGGTCGTCGCGATGATGCGCGAGCTTGCCTCTTCGCCATATTTGTCTTCCATGAACTGTTTCAAGATTCTGAAAGCAAGAGCCGTTTCCGTCGTTGTTCCTGATTTTGAGATAACATTCACATAGACGCTCTTTCCTTCGATGTATTTCATCACTTGCGCGATATAAGAACTTGAGAACGTATTTCCTAAATATACGATCTCGATCTGGTTTTCCGGATAGATCCCGTTGATCATTTCGATCGCCGCTCTTGCGCCTAAATACGAGCCTCCAATACCGCATACGACCAATACATCCCCGTTTTCCTGGATACGTTTCGCGCATTCTTTGATGCGGGTGAATTCATTGCGGTCATAGTCTTGCGCCCAAGTCAGCCATCCCGTGAAGTCGTTTCCTTTACAAGTGTGATTTCTTAAAGTCTCATCGATCTTGTTGACCTCTTCTTGATAGCTTTTAACATCTTCTTTTAATTTTGCATGGTTTAAATCTAACGTTAACATTCGTTATTCTCCCTTCGTACCATTTTTCTTATTATACCATTTACACTCCTTTTTAAAAACAATAAGTCCTAGACCATTTGATTCGCTCTTTGGCATAGGATATCGCTTTTCTCGATCAAAGCTTCCACTTCCTTTCGTTCCGGGATCGAAGTAGCCGCCCCTGCTCTTGTGACCGAAAGCGCAGCGGCCGCCGAAGCGAACTGGAGCGCGCTCTCGATTTCGGATCCTTGATCGAGAAGCGCGCAAAAATAGCCAATATAAGTATCTCCTGCGCCAGTCGTATCGATGGCGTTGACCGGAAAGGAAGGCATGAACAACATTTGATTCCGGTTCGCGAACATCGATCCATGGTTCGATAAAGTCAGAACGATCGAAGAATCTGGATAGGATCCAAGCCATTCCTCGCACAACTTCTTTGGATCTCCTGTTTTCGAAAGTAGCTGTTCGATCTCCACTTCATTGACCACAAGAATAGAAACAAACGAAAGGTCTTTTGGAATCGAATCCGTAACTGGCGCAGGATTGAACACTACGAACGCTCCTTTTTCCTTTAACAATTTAGCTAGGACACACAAATTCGAGATCTCGTTTTGAAGTAGGACAATATCATTCTCGCCAATCTTCTCCAACACATTTTCAAAATCCTCACACTCTAAAGCGTGATTGAGTCCAGGAACCAATAAAATACAATTCTCGCCACTAGGATCTCTTTGAATGATCGCTCTTCCGCTCATGTCATTCTCGTCGATCTGAACGAATCGAGCATCGACTCGAGCTTGATTCAGAGCGTCAAGAAGTATTTTTCTATCGCTTCCGATCTTTCCAGCCATGAACGTCTTCGCTCCCGCTTTCGAGCAAGCGCATGCCTGATTCAACCCTTTTCCTCCTGGAAGCACTTCGCACCGATCAGGCAAAAGCGTTTCTTTAGCGCGAACAAAATGATCCACATCAAAAAACATATCGATATTCATTGAACCGATCACGAATACAGCCATAGATCTCCTTCTTTCTATTCAATAGTATTTCATTAGTATTATAAACGATTCTAGTGTCTAAACCATCGATCCTAACCCAAGTATGGTATAATAATGACATTTAGGAGATGATCGAATGTTACCTGCATCCCTGTTCCCTTTGATCAGCGCTCTGCTCGCGAATTTGGTTGCGCAAGTCGCCAAAACATTTGTATACTATTACCGGACTGGATCCTGGGATCTTCATTGGGTCTTGATGAGCGGCGGCTTTCCAAGCTCCCACTCCTCGACCGTCACCGCCTTGTCTTTAGCGATCGGGATCCAAGAAGGTTTTGATTCCGCAATATTCGATGTCACATGCATCTTTTCGTTGATCGTCATGTATGATGCCTGTCACGTTCGATATTACAGCGGAAAAAACATCGCGTTGACCCAACAGTTGATCAAAGACTTAAAAACGATGGTCGGACTCAATCTAGACGACCCTATATATCAAGAAAAACTCAAATCGATCTTAGGTCATAAAGGAATCGAAGTTCTCGGCGGCTTTTTTGTCGGCTTGATCGTGCCGATGATCCTGCTGCCGATGTTTATTGCGTAGGAGGTACAGTATGTCTGAAGAAAATAAAACAGAAACGCTAGAACAATCACTCGAAAAAGAAGCGAAAGAAAACGAAGAAGCCAACATCCTCGTTTCCGAAGAAGAAGTCGAACAATGCCTCGATAAGATCCGCCCCTACATCCAGCACGATGGAGGCGATATCGAACTTTTAGGCATCGACGAACAAAATGTAGCCTATGTCTCGTTTCGAGGCGCATGCGCCGGCTGTATGATGGCCGCCGATGATTTCTCGTCTGGGATCCGCCTATTGCTTCTCGATGAAGTCCCAGGCATCCGCGACGTCGTTCTTGTCTGATATAATCAAAATAAAAGAAGCGAAGATCCTATTCATGAATGGGAACTTCGCTTTTCTTTTCGATCAAGCATCAGCTCTTCTTTGCGACAACATGTTTGAATTTTCCACTTATTGGATCTGCAGAGGGATCACTGTTTGATAAATAAATCTTGGCATCTACTCCATTCTGACGCAAATGCGCTTCGATCGCTTGTTTTGCTTTCGCAAATTGTTCCTGTTTGTTCTTGGCTATCAGCCACAGCTCCAAACGGTCATTCACATGTTGGATAAGTTGAAACCTTTCTATTCCTTGAACTTCTTTTAATATGGCATAGAGAGGTAGCGGAGCAAACTTGATGCCATTCCCAAATACCAGAATGTCATCTGTTCTACCTTCTAAAGTAAGCCACGGTCTGGAATTGCCACACGCGCATGGTTCTTTATGAAGAATAATCCTATCCGTTATTTCAAAACGGATGATAGGGCATATCTTATTCGCAAGATTTGTAAGTAATACCTTTGCTGACTGGGTTCCAAACGGAACAGGCTGATTGTTTTCGTCAACAGCTTCAACAATTATCCAATCATCGTTTATATGGAAGTGTCTTTCGGTACATTCGCAAGCAACTGTGCCTCCCTTCGTACAAGAATAATTGGTCTGCACATAACAGCCGAACACTTTGGACAAATATTCCCGTACATCGTCGTTCAGCTTTTCTCCACCCGTCATGATCATGGCTGGTCGAATATGCAAATTTCCCTTTTCCTGTTTGGCAGCCAGTATTTCCATCGCGGAAGGATAGCAGCCAATCATAGATGGCTGGTACGCATTCAACAAAGCAATAATTTCGGAATTCGATTTTCGAACATCCAAGGCTTTCATTTTTCTTTTCTTCCATGGCATTTTACGAAGCTGATACTTGCCTGAGCCGCTTCCAAGATAAAAACCGTTGTCGGCAAAAAGGGCAAGGGCTTTTCCGCCCGACTGCATAAACAACCTCATATCTTCTTTCCTTGCAAAACTGCGTAAAACACCAATCGCAGAGGAAACATTGATAGTTGTGTCATCATATAGGACAATACAAGGAGTTCCAGTTGAGCCAGAAGTGGTGTAAACCAGATATTTTCCGTTTAATTTCTTCCCCACATTGGAAAGGTCTGACATAAAACTATCTACAATGTCCCTTGTGATCGAACGATCTGTAAACCATTCGTCAAAGTGCTTTGCCATATCCGCCTTATTAGTAGTCGGATATTCTGATAAAGGACAGTCCTTATCAATGCCTTTATACAGCTTCGAAAAGTATGAGCTATTTTTCCTCGCATAGGCAATTAGCTCCTTCAAGCGGCGTTGCTGCAAAGCAATCCGCTCTTGATTACTCATTTTGTTCGCCTTGCGTGTCAGTGCCAATGCCCTCAATAATCCGATTTGTTTCATATGCTGCGCCTCTTTGCTCCCTGCACCAGATCCGCAACCGTCTGCTTCATCATTTGGGAAATCTGTTCGTCTGTATAAGAAAAGTGATTTTCACAAATCATTGTTCCGATTCCCAATAGGAATAAACAGCTACGCATTAGAATATCTTTGCAGTTTTCTGTGTCCAATCCGTATAGTTCTGTCATTTTTGCTATCATTTTTTGATTGCTTTCATACGTCATCATAGATTCCATTAGGGTTTTTCCTTGAAAACCGCCCGACAAATAAAGCAAACGGTATAAGTGTGGTCTGTTTCGAGCAAGGTCTATTGTTCATGAAACTACTTTAAGCATAAAGTCGGGCTGATTTTCAAAAACTAATACCTCGTCTACAAACTTATTACACGCATAATCAAAGGTCGCTTGCCGCAGTTCTTCCATAGTTGGAAACTGGCTAAAAACAGGCTGAACAGAACATCCTACCGATTTTGCAACGCTTCGTGAGGTTACAGCAGAAATTCCCTTACTTTCAGCTATTTGAAAAGCATGGTCTAACAGCATTTCTTTCGTTATTTTTCGTCTTGGTGGCATATCGCTCCTCTTTTCTATGAAATATCCTACGATATATATCTTAAGATATTTTATAGTGACACGACTCTTGAAGACAAGCAAAAGCCGCTTACTCTTAATGAGGATTAAGAATAAGCGGCCAATCTCAATTTGCCTTAGACATATTCATTCTTCACTTGATTTCCGATAAAACAACCACGAACTGATCGCGCAACCAGCCACGATCCCCGAAGCTTCCAGCAATGTTTTCGATGCCGCCTCCATGCTCGCGCCATTTTCGCTTAAACAACACAACAACGCTTCATAGATCCCTTTTCCAGGAACGAGCGGAATCAGAGCGCACACCAAAAACACGATCACAGGCGCCTTCAATCGACGAGCCAAGATTTCCGCAAAGCTATTGACACAAAAGGCGGCCACCAACATGGGAGCCATCGCCGAATCTGTCCATCTTGAAACAAGCAAGCAAATAAACTGACCAACCCCTCCACAAAGCGCCGTCCACCAAAGCTTCTTCCCCGAAAGATGATACATCAAGCCAAACCCCAGAGCGCCCAAAAAAGCGCCAATGACCCCTTTCATCAAAAACACCCCAGCATTTGAATCGCCAAATTACCCAAAGCGATCGAGGCCGCGATCGTGATCGCCTCCCCAAGCCTTGACATTCCCGAAATCGGGTCTCCATTCACGATATCCCGCAAAGCGTTGGTCAAAAGCATCCCTGGAACCAAGATCATAAGAGCCCCCAACAATATAAGCTTAGAATGAGCGAAAGAAGCAAAAAAGGAAATAAAAGCGCTCGCCATCAAGTTCTTGAACACACCCTTCGCTTTCGATCTTTGCAAGAATAAACCACAAGTCCCTCCTAGGATCCCCGCCATACAAGCTTGATAGAAGGAAGCATGAAAAAGAAGCGCGAATCCGAAAGAAGAAGTGGCAGCCCCCAAAATGAACTGCTTGTTTTCAACACCCGCCCCTTCTTGCACGCGCTTCAATTCTTGAACCAATTGGGTTAAAGGGAGTGCGTTGGCTGAAGCGAGACGCGATAGAGAATTGATCTGATCGATCTTTTCAAGATCTGTCGAACGAACTCTTGTCCGCCTCATCCTCCAGACACTCTTTCCATGGTAGGAAAAGGAAACCATCAACATGCCTGGTGTCGCGTACGTCTCGATCTCTTCTGCCCCATAGACATGAGCCAGCCGAAACATCGTATCCTCGATCCGACGCGTTTCCGCTCCGTTCTCCAACAAGATCGATCCCGCCAAGACGATCGCATCCGCAAGCGATCCTTCGCTCCATGACGCTTTCATCGAATCAAAGGCAAGAACGACGTCCCATTTTCTGGAGCCTCAACCCCAAAATAATCGCACACGCTCGCGCCCACATCCGAAAGAGAGGCGCGCAAACCAAGATCGACCCCTTCCTTTCTAGCTTTCACGAGCAGAGGGACGTTCTCCCTTGTATGCTTGTTGTGGCCAATGTCCGGATCGTTGCCATGATCCGCCATGACCACGAGCACATCCTCTTCATTCACCAACTCGACAATTTGTCTTAGCTTTTGATCCGCGATCTCAAGCACCTCTTTATACCGGAGCGGATCTTGCGAATGCCCCGCTAGATCGGTTTCCTGCACATTCGTGCAAATAAACCCATGCTCCATCGTTTTCATTTCTTCGATCGTAAGATCAAGCACCTTGGCTGTATCCACCATTGAAACCGATTTGCCATACTCGTTATGAACGATATCCGCCACTTTGCCAAACAAAGACACGGGAATGCTAGCCTTGCCTAAGATCATGGGCGCCTGCACGCTTGGATCGACACCATAGCCAAGATGCCGGCATTCATACCCTTGCTCATACGACTTTGTCGCGGAAGCGAGCAAACCAATATATTTTCCTTCCCGCACTTGTTCAGCCTTTAAAATATCTTCGATCGTATTCCCTGTCCCGCCAAAAGCGATGACCCGGTTGACAAAAACAACACTTCGAACAAGACGCGCGATCTCCATCTCTTGATCAAAAGAAAGAAAATCAAGAGGAGCCGTGCAATTATACGCCATCCCTAGATCCGAATCGATATTATCCGCCACCGTGCAATATTGATCCACCAGCAAGTACTCCAATCCTTTCTCGCCAAGACGCTCGACTTGATGCCCATTGGAAAGCAAGATCTTCTCGATTTCGTAGATCTTTTGTTGAAAATCATGCACTTCAGGCTTTTTCGGCTTGGTTCCCATGATCTCTTGATGCCCTTGAAACGTGTCCGCTCCAAAATGCATCAGCTCACATCGTCCAAAGGAAGCCGAAGAAGAAAACTTCATCGCCCTACTTTCCTGACCAAACGCGTTCATCAAACCAAGATATTCTAAAGTGGGCAGCTTAAGATCAGGAAAATCATGAAGCAAGCTGCCTAGCGTGCTGCTGTTTTCATCCCCTGGGCGAACGATCGCCGCATCCTTCATCGCCTGCATCCCGAACCCATCGAGGACGATCACGATAAATCTTCCCATACGATACTCCTTCCTTGACTATCATACAAACCGATCCTTTTTCGATCTCCATGATGAAGACCTTCCAAAAGCGCTACATGCGAACGCGTCACGAAAATCTGAAACCGAAACGCCATACACACAGGATATGAAACCGGAAACGATCTTTCCAGCTCAAAATAATAATCGATACACGTCGGATCTAGATCCAAGACTTTCGTCCACTCGGCTTGTTTGAGCGATCTTCCAACAAGAGCATATTGAATATGCGAGCGCCGATAATGTCCGCCCCCAAAACTATACGCGTGCTCTTTGAAGTTGTGCGAGATCTCGCTCATATAGATCACGCAAGGAATCTCTTTCATAGTTCTGTGGGCATGTAGCGGTGTAGTCCCTGATAAACCGTGTCCTGGTTCTGCGCTCGTGATCGATTTGCACGCTGCCATTTCTTCTAACGTTTCGATACAAGTCGCGGAAGGCGCATTCACGTTGATATCCTCGATTCCATGCGCTTTTAAGACCGCTTTGGCCTGCAAAAGCGTTTCAAGATTTGGCGTGGGCTTTGCCTTCCCGCTCGTTTCATCCACCAAGAAACAAGGAAAAGAAGTGACACCGCCAATTTGAATGTGGTCGAATTTATTGATCGTTTCTACGACCTGATCGAGATCTTTCAATTCGAAGCCGGCAAACTGGCCCGTATACAATACATCGTCTTCGCCCACGACTTTGAGCAGCACTTTTTGTTTTTTGTTCAACTTCGCGCAGATCTTTTCGATCTCCTCGATCTTATCGAGTGAAAAGACCGTGAGGTAGTCTGGCTCATACGCTACGACTCTTTCTAAAAAGCCTTGCGGTACTTGCACAAGATGTCCAATGTTGCTGATGGGGATGTCGTGAGCCATCAACACTTCCGCTTCCCTATAATCGACCGCGACAGCTCCAGGATACCCGAGCTCGACTAGCTTTTTGGCTAAGTATGGATTCCGTCCGATCTGCTTGAGCATAAAGTACAAGTCAATCCCATAGAGGTTGGCTTTTTCTAAGATCGCTTTGGCGTTGGCTACAAACTGATCGACATCCACGACATACGTATCTGGCAAGATCGTATGTGTATTCATCAAATGAAACCCCGCTTCTACAAGACTTGGATTTCTTTCCACTACTTTTTTTAGGAACATGCTTCCTCGCTTTCCAGCGCCTGCTTCAAGATCGATACGATCGTATCTGCTCCGCTTCGATTCGGATTGATCCGGATCATCGAATCTTTGCGAGAAGGATCCGATTTGATGAACGTGCCCGAGACACGATAGAACATCGGCGCGATCTCGTATTTTGATTCCGCTCCAACTGGATTTGGCAAAGCCCCTAGCTTTTCAGCTCGCTCAAGTACTTTTTGCGCGATCGGTTCATGAAACTCTACGATTAGCACTTTAGATTGAGCGTTGGCAAGAAAAGCGTCTTTGACTTGCGGCAGCTCTTGGATTCTTTGAAGCAGTTCTTCGTTGACTTCGGCTTGGATAGCTAATGCGACAGGCGCGCTGACAAGACCTCGAAGCACTTCCATCGCTTCCCAGCCTTGCGTTTGCGAGCCGCCTGAGTAGTGTTCTTTGATCAAAGCATCTATATATTTTTTCTTTCCGACAATACATCCAATTCCCTCGGGTCCTTGCAGCTTGAAAGTGGAAAAGCACGAAAGATCCGCCCCGCACTCGCTTCCGATCTTGCTGACCTTCATCACCGCGTAGTTGTCATCCGTGACGATCGGGATCTCTTTTTGTGCTTTGATCGTCTCGATGACTTCCTTAATATCGTAATGATCCTCTGGAACCTGTCTTGTATATTGAATGAGCGCGGCCTCGATATCCGGATTCTCCTGCATGACTTGTTTGATCATTTCTGGATCGTTGAAATCCGCCATGATCGGAACAAGCCCTAGCATTCGGATCGAAGTTTCTGTCGTGCTGTAGATCGGAGCCGAGTGAACAAGAAGCTTTCCATTGGGTTTCGTGGTCGCAAAAAGAGCGTAACGGATCGCTCCCGTCCCCGAACCACGGACAAGCATCGCCGCTTCGGCATCGAAAAAGCGCGCGATCGCCTGTTCCGCTTTCCATGTCGTTTTCGGCTTGTTCAAGCCAGGAACGACTCCTAGATCGCCCCGACTCAAGCTTTCTTTTCCCGAAAAAGTCTTTGTGATCGCGTCGACCATCTTGAATTGAAATTCTTTGGCTTGTTTTAGCGATATGCTTTCGAGCGGATACGTTTTCATAGCTTACCTCCTAATAAACGGTTTGGTGTTTGTTTGAGCATCTGTTGGATCGATGTTTCCTTCATATTCGCCTTTCTAAGCAATGGCACGAACGTATCGAGCAAATAGGCGTATCCCTTTCCTTTAAAATCTTTGAGCTGCGTTTTACGCGTGATATCCATCGAAAGAACGACATGATCGATCAGCCCTCTTTTCTCGAGCTCGCAAAGAAGCTCGACACGCCTTTCATCCAGCAAGTAATTCGTTTTCCCGATCGTATCGAATCCAATATTGACACCAAGAGCGAGCACGTCTAAGATCGTATGCAAATCGTTGCTCAGATCCATATGTCCAATGATGATCCGATCTGGATCCACACCGTTCTCGATCAAATAGCGCGCTTGTTCAAGACCAAGCGTTCCTAAGGTCGTATGCGTCGTGATCAGCGCGCCTGTTTCTTGATGCGCCAAAACGGCTGCCTCGAACACTTTGCGTTCTTGTTCTTTCCATTTTTGATACGATGTTCCAATTTCGCCAATGACTTGCGCTTTTTGACTCTTTAGATCCTCGATCATCAAGGCCGCCATTTCCTCCACGCTTAGATCTGGAAGAAATGGCTCTTTATAAAATCCGGTAGAAGTCACGATCTGGATTCCCGATCGTTTTTCGAGCTTTTGGATCCACGCAAGATCCCGCCCCATTCCGATATTGCTGACTTCTAAAATCCGACGCACGCCTTTGGCGTAGAGTTCTTGCAGTTCTTTTAGTGTTTGTTCAAAGCAGTCTAGACAAGTATCTGGATCGTGCTTGACGTAAGATAGATCGAGATGCATATGTTCATGCATCAATGTATACCCTTCTAATGGTTCCATATCAAACCTTGTTCAAAATAAGGAGCTGTATCACGAAAATAGCGTTGGATCAGCTCGTCTTCTTTCACCCGTAAAGTGTTTGCGATCTTCAATAGATCCGCGATCTTCTCAAGCGAGGAAGAACAATAAAGAGTAAAGCCGCTAGATAGCTCGAAAGCAGGAACGCATAAGGCTGTCGCTTTGACCATATTGGCTACACGAATGAGCGTTTTGCCACTTTTGTTTTGGAACGCCTTTGTTTCTTGATCAAAATGACCAAGCACGCTATCGCCAAGTCCATAAAAATCGACTTTGTTTTCGAAGTTCAAGAACACATCGCATTCTTGCAGCTCTTTGGATAAAAATTCGATCATTGGCTGCCTCTCATCTTCAAAACATGGTATCTTTACTGTTTCAAATTTCAATCCTGATTTTTGTAGCACATTTTTGCTTTCCTTTGGCAAAGAGTCGATCAAGCCTTCTGGCGCGTGAAGGAGGATCGGCTTTTGAGCTTTAGGAAGTGGCAAAGTGGCTTCGATCGCCTTGACCATCGTCTTCCAAGAGTTCGAGATAAAGCCAAGCGATGGATAAAACTCGATCCCATCGGTTGATTTTTTCGTGAATCGTTTCATCTTCTCTTCCGCCAGTAGTGGACTAATAAAGCCAAAACAGTTGACGGCAAGAGCGGGAGCTAGAACCGATCCGCCACCATCCGTCCCGATCCCTAGATCGTTGATGCCATAAAAGACATTGATCGCGCTTCCGCTCGAAGAGCCTGTCATCCATTTTCCAGTGATCGGATTGATCCTTGCGTAATCGATGGCTCTACCATTGTGGCTGTGGCCATCATAAGTATGAAGCGCGAACCCGTTGTCTATGAGCGTTTGAATGAAGGAGGTGGGGATCTGGCGGACATTTTTGACACCCATATATTGAATGTCGTTGTCTTCTTCGATCGAATCCAGGGCGTTCATGAAAAGATGATCGATCGAATGCCCTGGATCAAGTGTTGCTAGAAGCGTCTTTTTGGCGTAATTTTTGACCCGGCTCATTTCAACAGCACATCCATGATCACAGGAATCACCGAAGCAGCCGCTTCAGGTACGAATCCAAACGCCGTTTTTCCATCCTTGATCGCTTGCTCGATTTCTTCATCGCTCAGCACTTTTCCGACCATCGCCACTGGAACGCACTTGCTCATTCCATTCAGAGCGATCGCCATCGACAAAGCGCCTCCAGCGCCAGTTTGACAAGATCCAAAATAATAATCGGCTTGTCCGTTTTTTAAAGCCATCGCTGCCTGCAAGTCTCCCATGACTTTGACTTCGACTTGTCCATTTCCATATTTTTCGATCAATTCCGCGTTTTCGTTTTTATTCAAGGCACCGCCTACTACGATTTTTAACATCTTTTTTTTCTCCTATTCTATTGTTCTTTTCATTAAGCTTGTTTTATACGATCACAGCTAGACCTAAGATCTTGATCAAATTGGCGACGATTCCTAAAAGGATCGCGACAACAGGACCAACGGCTAATGGTATGAGCATCGGCTTTTTCGCCGATTTATTCAGCATCCAAATGATCATGACCGCCATCGGGCCAAGAGAGCCGAGGCCTACTTCATTCATGATCGCAAAAGACGAAGTGAATCCTCCAACTAGAAGGGCGAGCTCTAGGATCTTTGACATCGCGTCGCGAATATGATCGCCTAGTTCTCTTAAGGCCGGGAATTTATCCAGCAAGCTTCCAATCGTGCCAAGCAAAACGATTTCTAAACCCATGATCAGCGCTCCAACTAAGAAGGCTACGATCGGTTCCATTGGCATGCTTAGACCCATGGCCGCTACGAATAATCCACCTGCGATACTAAAATAAGAACCGGCTGGCGAGAAGACACCTGTAACGATCGCTGTCGTATACACTAAAGGAATGTAGCCGATCGCTCTGACCATCGCGACCAAAGCCGCTTCCGCAAACGATCCTTTCAACGCAAGAGGACCCGAAATCACATCTGTCGTCAAATAGCATTGCGAGGCCGCGCACGCTAGAAGTCCACCCATGATCGCGAAATAGAACCAGTTTTTCTTGATCACATCGATGTTGGCGCTAAAAATATTCGTAAGATCCGCGCCCTGCGCATCTGTTTTTGTCTTGACGGCAAAGACTATCATGACGATCGTGCCAATCAGCATCGCCATACCTGGCGCGTTGAGAGCAAGCGTGAAATCCCCGATCTGAAATACACCGAAGCGCGCGACAAGCATATAGCCAACCAATGTCACGATTGCTGTAATGATCCCTTTTTTGACTCCATTTTGATAAGCGACCACCAATGCCGGGAACACAGCGAATGTCGCGACAACATAGTCCGCCACGCCGGCAAGTTGTGGCAGGAAGTTGACTGGGAACATCGCGAAGAAGGCTTGGATCGACGACATGAAGGTTACGACGGCGATTCCCCACAGAGCCCCGACGATTGCAGAAAGGATCAATCCTTTTTTATTGTCCGGGAACCATGTTCCGATGATATCGCCCATCAATAAATATGTATGGATGATGACGATCCCCATCGCGATCGAATTCGTGAAAGCAAATCCGATGACTAGACCGATGCTGACCGCAAACGAAGTAGTGGCCAGAGTTTTGCGGTCCATATTTCCATTGAGATATTCTGTATAGACAGGTCGGAAGCCATCGTTATAGACGGCAATATTCCGGTTTGCCAATACGGCAGACATCGCGCCGATCAATGCGGCAATGATATAGTTGAACATAAGCACTCCTCTTATTTATTGTTTTTTTCGTTGATGAGATTCAAAAGATGGATCAAGATGAATTCTTCTTCGATCGAAGAAAGATCCGATCCGCTCAGTAATTCGAGCTCGTCTAAAAATTGACGACAAGCCTCGAGATCAGGATGACTATAAATTTCAGCGACGGCTTCTTTTTGAAGTCCAGGAATAATTTCGCCTTTTTGATGTCGTTCTAAGGCGAGAGCGTAATGGGTGATAAACATTTCGGTCTTTTCAGAGTTTCCAAAACGTTGGATACACTCGATTTCGACTTTTTTTGCTTTCAAGCATGTTTCTTGCGCGATCAAACCTGAGGATTGTAGAAGTTCTAAATGATCCATAGGTACCTCCTTCATATAAAATAACCAATATATAATATTTTGTATATTTGTGTTAAAAAAAATAAAGCCTCCTTTTCTCTCTCCGTTCTAAAATATACAAAATAATTTATATTTACAGGTAAATCATAAGGATATACCCTTTCTATGTCAAGTTTAGCGCTTCCAAAAAAAAAAGACAGGAATTCCTGTCTCAATAACTGGGGATCATCTTGCCCTCAATGACGAGCTGCTGATTTTTGCGGACAAAATCCGTCTGGATCAAATCATCCAGGATCTTCGCCACTTCTTGACGCGTGCGATGGGTGACGATCACCGCTTCGGTATCTTTGTCGTCATCGATCGAGAGCGGAATATAATTCATCGAGTAAAGCTTTTCCTGGATTTCGTCCATATTCCATACGGCCGCGTCGATTTCGCCAGAAATGACTTTCTTCACCACTTGCGTATATTCGACTTCCACGTACTGAACCGATTTATTTCGGCAAGCGATCTCGCTCATCTTCTTTTGATCGACCGAAGAGCCATCGACACCGATCTTCATCCCATCTTCTATGCTGCCGACATACGGATCATGAAACATTAGCACATGCTTGGATAAATAGGAAAACATCCCTAAGCTTTTGACGATCTCGATTTCTAAACCGTCCTCAATCATTTTTTCGGCGGCATATCTTGAAATGATCGCGAAATCGTACCGGTCGCAAAGCACCATAGATACCCGATTTTTAGATCCGCGCATAAAAGCGAGCGAAACAGGAATATCATACCGATTTTCGACATTCGCCACCAAGCCAGTCGCCAATCCTTCATACCGTTTTGAATAAGGCAAAGGCATCACACCTAAGATTTGCGTGATCCCCGAGATCTCTAAGAGCTTTGCCATATCCTTCTTTTTCAACAGCGTCCCTGATTGTCCATGCGCCTCTAAAACGACAGCTCCGCAGCTTTGAAGGAGCTTGAGCGCGTTTTGCACGGTGCCTCTTGCTAAATGGATCTCCTTGTTCCATTCGCTGACAGTCGGGATCCTCTCTCCTTCCTCAAAACAAAGCATACGTTTGGCTAATATTTTCGTTGAAAGCCCATTCTTGCTGTATAACAGATCATGAATCTCCATAGGTCCACCCAATTTACGGTCGTTCAAATCCGATGCGATGACCGTGTTCCTTTATGGCTTCTATTATACAGTTTAATGTATATTTTGCAAATCTTATCGCTCTTCGCCAAAACCGTTGCGCTGGATCGTTCCCCATTCTAGCTTTTTCTTGCAGATCAAGAAGAGCACGCTGATCCTCGCGGACAATATGACGAACTGGGTGAAGAACACTTCCACGAAAGCCAAAACAATCGCTCGAAAAATATCGCGTCTTGAAAGATAGACGTTCTGGGAATAGATCCTCGCTAAAAAAGCGCTGATGCCCATGATGATCCCAAAAACAAAATACACAAAGAAAAAAACGATCGTATACGGAATGTTGATGATATTGATAACAAGTGTCAACAAAGTCACGACAACACCGATCACTTCAATGATCGGGGCCAAGTATTCATAAAACAAATAATAAGGGTACGAGAACCAGCCAAGCGGACCAAAGCGCAGCGAAAAAGCATTCTTCGATACTTGTTCAAGCATTGGATCAATCCAACATGCCACCGCCTTCGCTGGGTGAAAATATTTTTGACTGAAGTCGGCACTTGAGTCCAGCATACCGCTTGCGGCACGTATTCGATCGTATACGGAAGCTGATTTTGCCGAAAATAGGCATGGAGCTTCATGACAAGTTCCATATCTTCGCCTAGCGAATCTCGCGCATAGCTGCCCACTTGTACGATAGCCTTCTTTTGAAAGAGCCCAAAAGCCCCAGAAACGATCAAATTGCCATTGAACTGGTTCATGAACAATCGGGCCCCTAAAAAAGATCGATCATATTCCAGCATTTGTGTTCCGACCAAAATATGATATGGAAGGCGATATTTGATAGTATTTCCCTCTTTGATATACGCTCCATTGATGATCCGGATCGTATTGTAGAATCCTTCTATATATTCGAATACGGCTTTCTTCGCTTCTTTCATCGTTTCGAAATGGTAGAAGTTGATCCATTCTCTCTTGATCAGTGAATGAAAGCTTTCGATGCAGGCGTTGTCCCATGGATTGCCTTTTCTCGAATACGATCTTTCCATTCCTTCTGTCTTGTTTTTGTATTCTTCGCTTGTGTACTGCACTCCTTGATCGCTGTGGATCACCAATGGCTTTTTGATTCCTCGTCTTCTTTTGGCTATTTCTATACACTCCAGAACTTTTGCGGCTTCCATATTTCGAGTCATCACCCACCCGACTATTTTTCTGGAATACAGATCCATCACGCTGGTCAGATAGTCAAATCCTTCTTCTGTCCAGATGTAGGTGATATCGGTACACCATACGCGCTCTAGATCTTTTGGATTGAATTGTCTTTTCAGAAGATTGTGAAGTTTTCGATCATTTCCTTTAGATATGGTCGTTTTTATCTTGTGTTTCAGATATTTCGGTTTGATATTGGCTTCTTTCATGATCGAATAGACATACTTCTGGCATCCTTGGATTCCATGCTTGTGGAGGATCACGGCAATCTTGGGAGAGCCATAGATCTGGTGCGAATCGTTGTAGATCTTGACGATTGCTTTTTTTGTTTTTTCCCGCCGGACTTTTGTCTTGGATGGTTTGGATCTCAAATGCTTGTAGTAGCCGGAAGTGCTCTTATCCCGTTTTGCCAGTATACCCGCTACCGATGCTTTGGGATGTTTCTCTTTGTATTCCCGAACCGATCGATAGAGGATACGAGCTGTTATTTGCCGAGTATACTGATCGCTTTTTTTAATACATTCAGTGCGTCCTGCGTGTCTTTGAGCTCTTTTTTAAGATGAGCGATCTCTTTGGCTTCATCGCTGCTGTAGTTGCCAGACCCTCGAACAATGACTTGATCGTCATGCTCTTTATAGCTTTTTACCCATCCTCCAATTGTTGTGTCATGGACTCCGAACTGTTTGGCGATCTGCGTGTAGGGAAGATCAGGATGATCGAGTACATACTGAATCACCTGTTCTTTAAATTCTCTGTCATAATGTTTTGCCATTTTTCATTCCTCCTCATTCTGGAATTCAAATTGTTCTTCTTATGACATTCTACCACTTGAATTTTCAGAGGTTTAAGGGATGCACCATTAATACTAAATCCACTATTATATGAATGAATATCCACAAGAACGTTTTCACGGTCTTACTGCATCTGAAGTAAGAGAAGCTGTAAAAAGCAACCGATGAACCGGTACTGTATCCAATCAAAGAGAATAAACGAATCAAAAAATACTGGGAAGGTATAGATAAAAAAAAGGCCTCTTTAATAGCAAGTGCTATTAAAGAGGCGGATCTCCAGTAAATTATTTCCCGTGTCTACTTGACAGGGGGCTGATCATAATGGTTCCTTCTTTTTTGTTTCCAAAAAAAAGGCATCATGATGTTTACCATGGTGCCCAAATGTTCGGTGAATGGTTGAAAATTAAAAACAATTTCACATTCAAAAAAGAGTATCGCTCTCGTATTTAACGAATTCAGCTCAATCTGCAATTTCTAAAAATAGAATATAAATCATAAATCCAATCTCATGTAGATCGATGTACTCATAGGACTGTTGTTATAACAATCTATCGTGTAGAATCCAAATTGTTTATACACATTAATCGCCTTTTCTAAAAAAGGAAGAGTGTCTAACAACATATAAGAATAACCAATTTCTTTTGCGTCAGTTATGATTTTTTGTATAAGCAATTTGCCAATATTTTTTCCTCTAAATGGTGGTCTTACATAAAGGCGTTTCATTTCACAGTTCTTTTGATCTATACCTTTCAATCCAATACAACCTGCAACTTCTCCATCACAATACGCCAAATACAATCTTCCAAAGGGCATACCGTATTTTTTTTCTAAATGATTTATTTCTTCTTCATAGCGCTGAATATCAAGATACTTCTGAAACGAACGATCATTCGCAATTAACAGATTTGTATATTCTGAAAATAGAGCACGTATATCTTGTGGATGCCTATAAGCTAAAACTATTTCGATCTTCATAACAGTTCCTCCTAAAGTTCAATTTATTTTTCATCATTTTTACACAATATATGTTCAATCCGTTCCATGGCTTCACATAATCGATCACAATCTTCTTGATCTATATTTTTTAATTTTTCACTAATTTGTTGATCACCATTCCAGTCTATTTTTTTCGCTTCTTCACTTCCTGTTTTAGTTAAATACAATTTTTTAATTCCCTTGCTCCCCGAAACAAGTTTTCTCGTTATAAATCCTTTTTTTTCAAGTTTTGCGAGAATTCTGCTTACATAGCTTTTATCCATGTTTAAATGCTCACATAATTCAGTGGCATTGATTCCTTGGTTCTTATAGATGTCAAATAACACTCTCGATTCAGGCCATGAGAAACTCATTCCCAAATACTCTTTATTCAAAACGTCCAACCAGATAGTGTAGTACCGGTTAAACCGGCGTATTTTTTTTATCAAATCTTCATTCATCGTATTCCCTCCAATATATGAGTTGACTTTATCAACTCATATATACCTCTATGCGTTGACAATGTCAACACATTTTATTCTCTAGTCTGTATTGCACCTTTCCATACTCTATCTATCATTCAAGAATATGAAAAACACCACCCTTTTTCTTCAAAAAGCGTGATGTTTTCTTCTAAGACCGCAATCTAAGTGAAAACGATTCTGTTCTATCTTGGTAAAATAAAAAAGAAAGGAGGATCTGAAATGGCTCAAAATGTAAATATTGTTCAGAAAATCATCGAGTATATCGAAGACCATCTCCATGAAAATATCGATCTGGATACGCTCGCCGCCTCCATGCATTATTCAAAATACTATTTACATCGCCTATTTACGAAAACCATCGGATTATCTATCCATACCTATATTCTTCGACGCCGCCTAAGCGAAGCGGCAAGATCTCTAGCACAAACTCAGCGACCCATCATGGAAATCGCACTATGGAGCGGCTATGAGAGCCAGCGTACCTTTACGAATCGATTCAGAAAAATGTATAAAATACCACCAGCCAAATTTCGAAAACAGAAGCAATACTATCCTTTGCAGCTACGAATGAACGTTCAGGACATGTATGATGATTTCATATTGTCCAAAGCCACGATTCGACACGCAAAAAAATCCGATATTCCATCTTGGATCACCTTGCTTCATCTAGTTGTGGACGGATATCCTAGTTTAAATGAAGTCGAATACCGAGTTCAGCTAGAAATTGCGATCGAACAAAAACGAGCGCTTTTGATCGAACATGAACATGAATTGATCGGTGCTTTAGTGTTTCGTTCTCATCCTTGCTGGATCGACTTTCTAGGCATTCATCCTCAATATCGGAATAGCCAGCTCACCCAGCTTTTTTTAAACGCGTTGAAAGAAACCTATTGTCCAAATCAAGAAATCTGGATCTCGACATTTCGGAAATACGATCCAGCCGATACTGGATACCGCGAAGAATTCATAAAACTTGGTTTCATGGAACGAGAATGCTCCATTGAGTTTGACTATCCAACGCAACACTTCGTCTTGCCTGTAAATGACAAAAAGAAAGAAAGGAATAAATATGAGTAGAAAAGAAATCGATCCAAAGACAACCACAAGAGCTGCGGCATTCGAACTGTGGATGAATGCTCCAAATCCAATGGTGACCTTTTTCAAAACATACGATATTATGCCTATCATTCAAGCATCGAAACGATTCAACATGAAATTAAACATGCTTATGCTGTATTGTATTGGACAAGCCGCTTCTTCCATCAAAGAGTTTGAGCTTCTTCCACTAGAAGGACGACTATACAAATTCGACCAGCTTGCGATCAACACGATCGTCGCAAACAAAAAAGGAGAAATCAGTTCATGCGATATCCGCTATACCGAAGATCTCAAACAATTCAATGCCAATTATTTGCACTCTACACAAAAAGCTTATAGAACCTGCAAAGATCAGGACCTCTCTTTACAATGTATGGTGATCGGCACCTCGGCAATCGTAGATGTAGAACTCGATGGAGCAATCGGAATGAACAGCGGGATTTTCAACAATCCGTTTTTGATCTGGGGAAAATATCGGATTGATGGTCCCCAAGCATTATTGACGATCTCTTTTCAATTCCACCATACCCAAATGGATGGAAAGCAAGCTGGATGTTTTTTGAAAAAGCTAGAAGAAGCGATCTTAACATTTAAAAGTGGAACGACTTAATCGAACTGTTGTTCCAAGCTTTCACAAGCCGCTTCCAATTGATGCATAAGTTCGATCGTCTGCCATTCTTTAACGAGCGGTTCTGCACCGTTGACCAGTGACTCATAGATCGCTTCATAAAACTGTGCGTAATTGCCATCGACAGAAACGACTTTTTCTTCATGATACGTATCATTCTTGTCATACCAGATCAGCATTCCATACGAGACAAATTTGAAACGAGCCTTCACGCGGAAATAACTAGATTTGATCGAAACTTTCAACGGTTCTTCGTAGAAAAAATCGATGTCAAAATAATCGTTTATTTTACTTTACCTAAAGTGGATCGAACATCATAGACCACCCGTTTTGGACTTCCAAATAAGGCGATGATATGATCGATCGTATGGCAGGCATAACCATATACATACGAATTCAGCCGCGAATAAGCGTCCATCTTCTCTGACACTTCGGGACGATAATAATCATAATGCGACTCGATTTCCAAAAGCGTTCCTAGTTTTCCGCTTTCGATCACCTTTTTAAGCGTTAAAAAAACCGAATCAAACCGACGATTCTGGTATGCTTGAAGCATGACCCCTTTATCTTTGGCAAGAGCGAACAATTTACGAGCTTCTGCTTCGCTCATCACAAATGGCTTTTCTACCAACGCGTGTTTTCCGGCCATCAGCGCTTTTTTTGCAAATTCAAAATGCGAATCATGCCTTGTAGCCACGATTACTAGATCGATTTGCGGATCTTGAAGCATCTCATTTAGATTACAAACATATTTGACTCCCTTGATCTTAGGCCACGAATCGTGGCTAGGATCTCGCCGCTATATCGTACGGATCTTGAATTTTTCTGGTCGATCTAGAAGAAATGGCGCATGTTAGCGATTGGCGCTTTTGCCATTTCCAATGATTCCTACTTGTATTGTTTTCATCCTCTTCTCCTCAAACACTAGACTTATTGTATCTCTTTGTTTTTGCTTCACAAGACACGGGATCGACTTTGAAATAACATTTCTATTTTTAAAGGACTTCAAGCGCTTAAGAGAAAATTGATGCGAACATTATTGTGAATCTTTCAAGATCATCATATCTTGTTCTTCGATAAAACCGATCGTTTGATACAGCTTCCTTCCCCTTTCACTGCTTTCGAGAGTGATCTTTTTGACCTCTCTTAATCTTGCCTGCTCGATCAAAAAATGGACGATCGCCTCTCCGATCTTTTGGCGTCTCATATCAGGACAAACATAAATATTCATCAAATAGCCACACAGTCCATTCAAATTGTCAGGAGAAGGCATTTCAGAATATAAACAAATGCCACCACACCCGACGATCTTTCCTTCCTTTTTGGCAAAACAAGCAATATGAGTATTATCCGAGAGTGTTTTTTCATAATACTGTTTATTTTGAAGATACAATTCAGTAAGATCTTCATGCGCATCGAGCGAAAATACTTCTTTCAATACGATCATCCGCCAATGCATCAACAGATCAAGATCCTGCAAAGACGCTTGTTCGATGTTGACTTCAGACATCCAGGTGGCCCACTTTCAAAACAACTGGCAAAAGCCCATCATCGATCTTTCCATTCGCGTTTCTAGGCAACGATTTCATTTGAACAAAATAAGAAGGGATCATAAAGTAAGTCAGCGACTCGCTCAATTGTTCGACGATCTTCGATAGAGAACACTTCGTTTTAGGAACAAAATAAGCGATCATATACGATAAATGTTCTTCATCTTGATAGACTCTGACGATCGCTTCTTCGATCGTATCGATTTGATTGAGCTTCGCTTCGACTTCCATCACTTCCACTCGTTTTCCTAAGATCATGACTTGATCGTCTTTGCGACGTAAAAACGCAAGATTTCCATCCTTGAGCTTGTATCCAAGATCGCCCGAATGGTAGTAAGTCGTTCCTCCTTTTTTCTCGAACGCTTTGTTTTCTTGTGAATGATTTCCAATATAGCCTAACGATACGCCATCGCCTGAAATAATGATTTCCCCGACTTCTCCATCCTTTACAGGATGGTCCTGATCATTCCAAAGATCGATATGGCTTCCTAAAACCGCTTTACCGATCGGGTAAGTCCCATCCTCAAGCACTTTGCTTCCATTGACTTTAAAATAAGAAGCGCAGACCGTCGTTTCCGAAGGCCCGTATGTGTTATAGATCACAACTTGATCAAGAAGATGATCGATATAGCTTCCTCGAAGCACATCGCCTCCACTGATCAATAGACGCAAAGAACAAGGAATCGAAGGCAAGTGATTCATCTCCTCAAGAAGATAAGGAAAACCACTAATGATCGTAACCGCGTTTTTTTCAACGAAATCCATCAAAGAAGACAAGTCCTTCTTTTCCGCTTCGTTCGGAATGACAAGGCAAGCACCATTGAGCAAAGATGCGAACACCTCTTCCACAAAAATATCAAAAGAACAGACAGAATATTGAAGCATCCGATCGCCTGGACCAATATGAAATTCATGTTCAAACGCCCATATATAATGCAGCACATTTTTTGGGGTCACACAAACACCTTTCGGTCTCCCTGTGCTTCCGGAAGTATATAAAATATAGGCTGGATCTTCACTTTTGATCCACATAGGATCACTTCCATCCGCTTCACTTTTTTTTAAATCGTCAAGATCGGTCAGGTCCATTCCTTTGAATCGTTCATTGAATTTTGTCTGGGTGATGATCGTCTTGACATTCGCTTCTTCCATCATCGTTTTGACGCGTTCGATCGGAAAGCTAGGTTCGGCTGGCACATAACAATTTCCATTTTTTAAAAGCGCGAACAAGACAAAGATCATATCGATCCCATGCTCTAAGATGACTCCCACTTTTTGATGACTGAAAGGAATCTTTTGAGCGAGCTCATCCACTTGATCGATCATGTCGCGATAGGTCAGCGATCTATCGCTCGTCAACAAAGCGAGTTGGTCTGGATCGCTTTTGGCAATCGATCTTAGCCGTTCATATATCGTTTCCATACTTTCTCCTTTCCGCTACAGTGTTTTTTCTTTTTTATGTTTTAAATATCGAGAGATCGAATATTTGATCACCGAAATGAATGTGGTCGAAGAAAGACCGCTCAAAAGCCATATATACCACGTATGTGAGGTAGAAAAAATGGCGAAAGGATTGAGCTCTTCGATCAAATTATCCCAGATCGCTTCGGAAAACATGTTTAAGATCTTTTCTTTGGCGAACCATGCATGCAAGGCGATCCCTAAAACAAAAGTTAGCGTCCATCCTACAGCATAGGGTGTTCCGCGTTTGATCATATATTCATATTCCGTCTTGTTTTTGTGCGACTTTTCTTTCTTGATCTCTATGCCTCGCGTCTCATACCAGCCAAGAAGCAAAGCCACTGGTGTAAGGATCGCCAACAAGATCAAGTTGGCACGATCCCACTTCATCGTGATGAAAAAGAGGACAAGTGAATAGATTGGAACGAAAGAATCATGCCATACGGAAAAAGAAGTGAACGTATGGGCCTTGATAAAATTATGGATAATAAACCAAATCAAGAACAGCATTAATAATAGATTGATCAGCATTTCGATTCTTCATTTCTAAAAAAATAGTAATACATCAAGAAAAAGAACGCTTCCCTCTTGCCTAACTGAAAAAATAAAAAAGACGATCGTCTTTGGATCGTCTAACACATTCTTGGCAAATATTCTTTGATCTGTCTTTCCCAGCTTGGCCAATCGTGAGGAACATCAAATCCCCAAAAATCCGTTTGGATATGGATCCCTTTGTGAAAACAAAGGCCGGCCAGCTTTCTAAGATCGTCGGCGCATTCGTGCTCCCATGCGCCTTGTCCAACCACAAAGATCGCTTGCGCCTCATTATATTGAGGAATATAAGGATGCGCTGGATCCATCTGCGATAAATATCCGCAAGGATTGTTCTGGTACGCGTTGAAATCGATATTTCCATCATAAAAATAGCGACTCATATCATATAGTCCGCTAAGAGCCAATACTTGTTTAAAACGGCCAGGATAGCGGAAAAAGAAATTGCCGGCGTGAAAGGCGCCCATGCTCGCTCCCAAGACCATCATCGCCTCGTCTTGTGGTTTACCCGCTTTATAAAGAGCGCTTGGAATAAGCTCATTCATAATATATTGGACATAGTTTTCTTGCATCTGCATGCGTGAAGGAGAATCGCCATAGCTTGACCAGCTTTCTAGATCGACTGAGTCGACGCTCACAAACTGGATCCGTCCTTGCTCGATCAGATCGGATACTTGATCGTACATATGTCGGTCTTCCCACTCAAAAAAGCGACCATCTTGACAAGGCAGAACAAGACAAAGCGTTCCCGCATGTCCATACATCTTAAATTCCATGTCTCGATTTAGAAAGCTAGAATATTCTTTAAAATAACGTACATTCATAATTAAATCTCCTTTTCAACCGTATACATTATACTATAATCAACAATTCGTAAAGGATAAGAATTGGTTTGTTTGTGTTTTTAAAGGTGTGGGCTTATAATGTCAATGAATTTTTTGAAAGCGAGGATACGATGTCGGATCAAGAAAAAATTTTAAATATAGCGGTTATCGCGCATGTCGATGCGGGTAAATCGACTTTGGTCGATGCCTTTTTGCGTCAAAGCGATGTGTTTCGCGATAATGAACAAGTTGTCGATTGTGTGATGGACTCCAATGATCTAGAGCGCGAGCGCGGGATCACGATCTATTCGAAAAACTGTTCAGTCATTCACGATGGTGTCAAGATCAACATTGTCGACACTCCAGGACACGCGGATTTTTCCAGCGAAGTGGAGAGAATCATCAAGACAGTGGATACGGTGATTTTGCTCGTGGACGCAAGCGAAGGCCCTATGCCTCAAACGCGGTTCGTTTTGTCGAAAGCGTTGGAAATCGGTCTTAGGCCGATCCTTTTGATCAATAAGATCGACAAAAAGGATCAAAGAGCAGAAGAAGTCGTGGATGAAGTGTATGATTTGTTTTTGGATCTCAACGCGAGCGATGAGCAGCTCGATTTTCCGATCTTATATGGAATCGCGCGCGAAGGCATCGTTCAATACGATCTAGATACGCCTAGCGACAATATCGATCCTTTGTTCGATACGATCTTGAAGCATTGCGATGTATACCCTGATCTAGATGCGGAACCAGCAAAAATGCAAGTTTCCGCCCTAGCTTATGATGAATATATCGGTCGTTTAGGGATCGGAAGGATCTATGATGGTGTCTTGAAACAAGGCGAAACTTATGTTCGCTGCAATCAAGAAGGTTTGCAGAAAAAAGAGACAATCTCAAATTTGTTCGTTTATAAGGGCTTGTCGAGAACAAGTGTCAAAGAAGCGCATTCTGGAGATATTGTCGTGATCGCGGGAATGCCAGATATTTCTATTGGCGATACGATCTGCGCTGTTGATTCGATCGAGCCTATGGAACATATTGCGATCGAAGAGCCGACCTTATCGATGAACTTCCATGTCAACACCTCTCCATTCGCGGGCCAGTCTGGTAAATACGTTACATCAAGAAACATCAAAGAAAGGCTCGAAAAAGAACTCGAGGTCAATGTTGGATTGAAGGTCGAACCAACAGATAGCGCGGATTGTTTCAAGATCAGTGGACGTGGCGAGCTTCATATTTCGATCTTGATCGAAAATATGCGTCGTGAAGGGTATGAGCTTGCCGTATCGAAGCCAGAAGTCATCTTGCATGTCGATGAGAATGGACATAAGGTCGAACCTGTTGAAGAAGTGGTGTGCCTAGCGCCTGCTGAATATCAAGGAACGATCATCAACCAGCTCAACCTGCGTAAAGGGGTCATGCAAGATATGGAAGAAGAAAACGGCTATGTCAAGATCACCTATACGGCGCCTACTCGTGGACTTTTAGGATTCAGAAATCAATTTATCAACGATACGCATGGCGAAGGAACGCTTGTTAGAAGGATCAGTGGATACGAACCTTATAAAGGCGAGATCACCCAGCGCATGCAGGGAGCGATGATTTCCACCGAGACAGGAGAGGCGATGACATACGCGCTCTGGAACTTGCAGGAGCGTGGATCTTTATTCGTATCGCCACAAACACCTGTTTATGAAGGAATGATCATCGGTGAGTCGGCAAAAAATATTGACTTGGATGTTAATCCGCTCAAAAACAAGAAGCTTACGGCGATAAGAAGCAGTGGTCGGGACGAGGCGATGCTTTTGACGCCACCTAGAGTGTTCTCGTTGGAGGAAGCTCTGGAATGGATCAACGACGACGAGCTTGTCGAAGTCACACCAGACGCGATCCGAATCCGCAAAAAAGGATTGACGCCACAAGATCGAAGAAATTTGTATCGCCAAAAAATGGCGCAAAAGAATGGATAAAAAAAGAAGGCGCGAGCCTTCTTTTCATTTATAACGATCGATCGAGCCAGTTGGTCACGATCTTTGGACTCAGGAACATCAACGTGAAGTAGATAAGCATACTGATGGCTCCAATGCCCATGAATACCTCTTTGATATTCGCATCTGATACGGTATTCATGATGATGAGGATGATAGCGATCGGAAGCAGAGCGGCCACGATCATCGCGATCGGGCCCGTTTCTTTTTTATAAAATGACAACAATATAGCAGGCGCGACCCCGCAACCAAAAAAAATCAATAAGATCGAGAGATTGATTTCTAGCGAAAACCGGTCTGGAGCGATATTGGTGATCGCGCTGACCCCATAATAGATCGCAAGCGCAAGAATGAGGCCAAACGCTAAGATTAGCATCGCTAGAATATATTTTTCATAGATCATGTTCTTTCGCGACACAGGCAAAGAAAGCTCCCATGGATACCATCCTGAAGTTTGATCGTTCATGACTGTTGCGACCGTTTGAAAAACAAGAAGAAGCGTCACAAAACAAATATCCATTGTTGGTTCTTTCACATAGATCGAGATGGCTGTTCCTCCAATCAAGATCATGAGCAAGATCGGCCAGCTCGCCCAAATGAGCTGTAGATCTTTTCTTAAAAGTCCTTTCATCGTTTTTCTCCTTTCGAATACATACGCATCAAATCTTCAAGAGTTGGCGTATCAAAAGTGTATTCGGCTTCTTTTTTCTCGACAAGCACGTCCATTTGATACGGTTGCTTGATCACGCGGACGATCTTCGAGCTAGGTAGCTTTTGATATTCGTCTTGGGTGCAGTGCATGATAACATACTTTTCCATGAGATCATCCTTTGTGTCCATGAACATCTTTTTGCCTTCATGGATATACAATATATAATCCGCGACTTTTTCTAGATCGCTTGTGATATGGGTGCTAAAAAGGACGGTATGATCCTCCTTTTGGATAAATTCCAAAAGCAGATCGAGGATCTCGTCGCGAATAAGTGGATCAAGTCCAGAAGTCGCTTCATCGAGAATGAGCAATTTCGCATGATGGGAAAACGCGACACAGAAAGCGAGCTTGACTTTCATGCCTTTCGAGAACGTTTTGAGTTTTTGTTTATGAGGCAATTTGAATCGTTTGACCATATCCCAGAATTTGGCACTTTCCCAATGCTTATAAATACTTGCGAAGTCTTGTTCGAGCTGTTCGATCGTCAAGATTTCTGGAAATACGCAGCTATCCGGAATATAGCTGAGTTGATTGAAATCTTTGATCGGTGGTTCGATTTCTCCTTGGTCCGGTTTGCTCATTTGTAAAAGACAGCGGATGAGGGTGCTTTTCCCCGCTCCGTTTTCTCCGATAAGGCCGATGATTGTTCCTTGCGGAAGATCAAAAGAGAGATCCTGCAATGTAAAGGTGGGATATTTTTTTGTTAAATGGTGTACTTGTAGGGCAGAAGTCATAGTAGTTCTCCTTCATAAAGGATATCGATCAATTCTTTGAGCGTATCTTTTCGTATACCTGTCGCCTTTGCTTCTTGGCAAGCTTTTGAAAGTAAGGCTTCGATTTCGCGCTGCTTTTCTTCTTTAAGTTGTTCGGTATTGAGGGAAGCGACAAAGGAACCTTTTCCTACGATTGTTTCGATCAAGCCATCTCGGCTCAAGTTTTCATACGCTTTTTTGACAGTGATCAAAGAAATGTGCAGATCTTTGGCAAGAGCGCGCATGCTCGGGATCGGATCGCCTGCTTTCAGCTTTTGGCTGACGATCATTTCTTTAAGCTGGGATTCGATTTGCTCATAGATCGGTTTGTCCGATCGCATCGTGATGATGATATCCATATTTCGACGTCTCCTATTTTTAATGTGTATATACAATATATACATTAAATACACTTGGCCGTTTTGTCAATAAAAAAGCTGAAAATCGAATGATTTTCAGCATAGACTCTTAGAATCCAAGGTCGTCGTTGACCAAGATGACTTTGATGCGATGAGGATGTCTTGAAAAGCGTGTGACTAAGAACTGGCAGCAGATCGTATCCGGGCTTTTGCAGTTGAGGCAAGTTCCTGTTTTTTTACATGGAGTCTTGATATCAAATCGTTGAGCATTAATAGGCGCGGCCACATTGCGGGCGCGTTTCATCGCGCCATCGATATCATCGCAAATTTTGTTCATTCCGACGATAAACAAGACATGTTTTGGTCCTTGAGCGATCATTGAAACTCGGTTGGCATTGCCATCGATATTCACGAGGATGCCATCGTTAGTGATCGCATTCGCGCTAGATAGAAAATAATCTGCGTCATAGCCTTCGAGCATCATTTTGCGGGGATCTTCGGCTTTGCTGCGATCTAAAAATGTAAAGTTTCCATTTTGAAGGGCTTCTTTAAGTCCGATCTCTTCTACGCTCATTCCCCCTCCCATCGTGACGACACTTTCTTCCGGGATCAATTCCAGAGCGATCTTTAAGGCCTCTTCTTTATTTTTTGCATAATAGCCATCCATATTTCTGCTTTCGAGTCCGTGGATCACAGTTTGAGCAAGAAGCTCGTTTCTTTTTTGAATATTCTTATCCATGTTCTTATCCTCTTTTCAAAAATATTGTATCAAATTTTAGAGCGTTAGAATGGATAGTTTCTTGTGGATATGTTTAAATAACGATGAGCTGAATAAGAGCTCACTTCATAATCAAATTCCCTTTCTTAAAACTTTCTTAGAAAAAAAGTCCTTCGGGGCTTTTTTTCTTGCTTTCTGGTATGGTTTTTTCTATATTAAAATGGAAATGAGGAGGAATGGTTATGAATACTTCGGATTTTTTGGAATTAGTGCTTCGGATCAAGCGCCGCTCTCAAGCCAACGTGCTCACGCAAGAATTTATCATGAATTTGCATGAGGAAAGTAGCCCACAGACGTTTGATCAAAACGCTTGGAAAAACAAGCTATCGTCTATGGAGATGGAGAATAACCATTCAGCTGAAAACGTCTGGGAAATGTTTGAATAAAAAAAGTCAATCGTTCAGAAGAAGAACTGGAACAATTGACTGATTCTAAACCGGAGCCGGGAAGGTTCTGGTTTTTTTTGATAGAGGATGCAAGCTTCTTGTTCGATTGAATTCAAAAAGCTCTTTGGAATATGCAAAGATTGAACATATTGCTGAAAATAGTATTTGATATCCTCTTCATGATCAAAATTCTGAAGAGCTGCTTTTTTTTCTTGACGAATTTTCTTGAGGCTTTTTTTTAGAAACACCGCAATTTCAAGGTCATCTTTCTCTTCATACATCGACAGGAGCAAGATTTGTTTTTGTAGATACGATAATGTTGCGAAGTTGAGTTGAAGTTTATCGAAATCGCTATCGATCGCTGGATCAAAAGCTCGAGCGATCATCGTTTCTGGAACGTTTTCATAGACGAGTTGGATCAAAGAATCCCGAATATCGTCTTCTCTTTCTAGAGTATGGATTTCTTTCAGCCATTTTGAAAGGATCATTTTGACATAGCTTCCAGTTTGTTCTTCATCTTCTACAAACTGTCGTACATGGACAAAAAGTGGAGTCGAAAAGGTTTGGATAAAATGTTCGAACGCCTTTGGGTCGCTGCTTTTCATGTTCGAGACGAAAGTATGTAGTTTCATAGTTTTCCTCTTTCTATAAAAGTATGATACTGTTTAGAACATAGGATTTCAACTATTTACTTTATATTTACTTAAATAATATATTTCTCGATATTATGTGATTTTATTGCAAAATGTGCGCTCGGATATGAAAAGCTATTATTCGAAACAAAGAAGAACACATAAAAAAAGTCCTCTTTCAAGGACTGATTTTCAAATGGTGGGGACGGTGGGACTTGAACCCACACGGGATTAACTCCCAACGGATTTTAAGTCCGTTGCGTCTGCCTATTTCGCCACGACCCCGAATTGGAGGTTCCGATCGGATTTGAACCGATGATCACAGAGTTGCAGTCTATTGCCTTACCACTTGGCTACGGAACCGATTACTTATATATTAAAACATCTTTTTTAATGAAAATCAATACTTTTTTCAAAAAAGAAACCTCCCTTTCAAGGGAGGTTCTTGTTAGTTGCGGTTGCTGTTGGAACCGATCAAACGAACGATATATAAGAAAATATTGATAAAGTCTAAATACAGTTCCAAAGCCATGAAGATCGCGAACTTCTCTTGCGTCTCGCCGATCGTATTGTTCATCAGCTGATTCGCTCTTTGCACATCCCAAGCCGTTAAACCCGTGAAGATCAACAAAC
The DNA here is from genome assembly GCF_001945605.1 of Dubosiella newyorkensis. Lineage (GTDB taxonomy): Bacteria > Bacillota_I > Bacilli_A > Erysipelotrichales > Erysipelotrichaceae > Dubosiella > Dubosiella newyorkensis. The sequence goes on along the minus strand of NZ_MPKA01000086.1, from coordinate 56,709 downwards.
CAACGATGCTCAACAAACGTGTTGTTCCTGGCACTCTAAAGAGCAGCATGATCGCTTGTGAAAGGATCAAAGCGATCAAGCCAGCGATGCAAAGCGTACCAATCTTGCTGAGATCTTTTTTTGTCGTAAAACCAATGATCACTAGACACGCGAAATAGACGGCGCTCACCAAGAACGCGATCGATACAGTCCCTAATCCATAAACAACACAGATCGAGGTCATGCTCACACCTAACGTGATCGCATACGCGATAAATAAAAGCTTCATTGTCGAGGCGCTCGCTCGCTGCATCGAACTCGAAAACGCGATCACGATCCCAAATTGGGCGATCACCAACAATAACGGGATCGGCCCTGATAAAAGCGTATAGAACAATCCTGTCGCATACAATATATAAGAAGTCGCAGCCGTTATGAGAAGGCCAAAAAACATCCAAGAAAACGTTTTGATCAAGCCGTTTCTCTTCTCTTGCGCCGGAGAATAGGCATTATAATATTCAGGCATCCTTGCCCTCCTTTCTTAAGTATCAAGTATTATATCACAACTCCTTCTTTCCTACATAAGAAAAGCCGCCAAAAAGGCAGCTTGTATTCTTTAATCTTTCCGAATGAACTCAAGAAGCTCTGTAGCTGCTTCGTGCAGTCCTTGACGATTCAATTTATCGAATCCTAAATGGGTATAGATCTCGCCCACGAAGACACCATTGTCTTTGAGCGATTGGAAAACATCGTCGATCAGAGGCTCGCAAACATCTTGCTGCTGCATAGGACCGAACGGATTGGCAAAATACGTTGTCGAAATACCCACTTCCTGCGTCGTTCCTAGCGCCATCCGTTTTCCCATTTTACAAGTCTCTTTGACTTCGTCCACGCTCAATTCCTTCAAGCCATACTCATCTGTATAGTTGTTGGCGTAAGCGAAGAGATCGATCTTATGATTCGTAATGACATCTTGATAAGGAGATGCCGGTACGATCATGCGGGCGTTTGGATTTTCCGGCGCCATGAAGATCGAACGGTCCATATCCCGATATGGAGTTCCTGGATCCAGATCATCCAAACGAATGAACGCGCCAATTTCCGTGCCTTGACCATATGGAACACCATCTTCGATATGGATCGTACCCATATCGTCAAAAATAACTTCTACATCTTTGATGACATCTTTACCTACGACTTTCATCGCTTCGATCGACTCGGATTTTCCAGCACCCGAATCACCCATCAACATGATCCCTTTTGTACGACCATCATTGAGCGTGATCTTGACAAAAGCGCCATGGATCGGCAACCAGCCTTGATGCATCATCGCTAAATTGTGAAGCGTCAAAGCCATCTTTTTCATATAGCCAAAATATTCAACTCTAGGATGATCCGAGATCGAACCGAGCCAAATATTGTTCTTTGTATCGTGATAGAAAACTGTCTGATTCTTGTTGTCTTCGTTACCATATAAAACGATCAGATCCGGTTTTTCCTTCGATTCTTCAAAAGTCGCCAATTCAAATAAGTTGGCCAGCGAGATCGCCGAAGCCATATATTTCGAATTAAAGTAGACAAAACACAAAAGCTTGCCCACCTTCATTGGGAAGCAGAACCAATCTTCTGGATCATAGTGGAACGAATCGATCGGGTTGTGGTCTGTCTCTTCAAACATTCCCGTCCGTTTACTTGATTTTGGATGCAAGATCATCGGTGTTCGAAGCATCACCGTATCGATCACCGGAATATCGCTCAACTTTTCATATTCTTTCGCGAACGAGTCCTTGACATGATGCACCGAGAAACATGCGTTCGTTCCTGCTTGGACTTGACGATACACCAAATTTGGACGCTCTTGGATCTTCTCTTCAAACAAACGATACGTTCTCAAGATCAAATCGTTCAGATCGCTGTCGCGCTTCACTAAAGTATTGATCCCAAAATCATTGGTCTTCTCCGAATACATATATCCGAAACGCTGCAAAGAACGCCAAGAATCGTAGACCATATTCACGAAAGCCAAAAGCGAAACTCGATCATTCAAATATTCACTATCGACTTCATCGATCCTAAAAATGGCTAAGATGCGCAAAAAAGTTGTAAAGTTATCCGTCGCTTCCTCAATCGTGAACTTTCCATTCATCGTTACATAATCGAATAACTTCGCGTTATTCTGTTTCGATGTTTCGATCACATGCCTTAAAAATCGTTTAAAAGGCTCAGATCCCAAAAGGGATTCTCGATTTCTCGGGTATGCGCGATTGTAGTTGAGGATGACCTGACTACTTCCAATATGAATTTTATTCTGCATTCTTAACTCTCCTCCCATATACGGCTTATGATACATGAAAAAAAATGAAAAGTAAAATCGACTTTATGAAAGTGAGACAAAAGTTTTCATCTTTTCCAAATTCGTGATTCAGCCAATATGTATTATGCCACAAAAATGTCTATATTTCAAAGGCATATGATCAAGAAAAAAGAACACGAAACAATCGTGCTCTCATTCTTACTGATATAATTGCTGGATCCGCGTCTTCGCATCTTCCAAAGAAATTTCTTCCTTCTGTTTCGTGGCACGATCGACCCATTCGACCAATCCAGACTTGATCCCTTTTCCGATCGTGATCCGGTATGGAATTCCAATCAGCTCCATATCTTTGAATTTAACGCCAGGACGTTCATTTCGATCATCAAGAAGCACGTCAAACTTGTTCTCTTGACAATACGAATACAAAGACTCCATCGCTCCCACTTGCTCGTTATCTTTTAAAGAAATGGGAACGATCGCAAGCTTGAATGGTGCGATTTCCTTTGGCCAAATGATCCCATGCTCATCGTGGTGCTGCTCGACCACAGCCGCCATACAGCGCTCCAAGCCAATCCCATAAGAACCCATCCAGACAGGCTTGAGAACATTATTCTCATCTGTATACATTAAATTCATCGTCTTGGAGTACTTCGTACCCAATTTGAAAAGATTTCCGACCTCGATGCCTCGATGGAAAACAAGCTTTTGATGACAATTCGGACAAATATCCCCTTCCATCACTTGCGTCAGATCGGCGACTTCGACCGGTTCAAAATCTTTCACATTCACATTGATCAAATGATGATCTGTCTTATTGGCACCAACGATAAAGTTTTTCATCTTCAGCACTTGACGATCCAAATACACAGGCACATCAAGTCCAACAGGTCCAGCAAAACCAACTTTCGCGCCTGTCGCTTTTTCCACATCTTCAAAATTCGCCATTTCCATCGAATTCGCCTTCAATATTTTTTGCGCTTTCGTCTCATTCAATTCCCGATTCCCTGGAATGCAGAAAGCGACGATCTTGCCATCCGCCTCATATAAAAGCGTCTTCACAAAATCTTTAGGCTCTTTGCCAAAGAAAGCGGCCACTTCTTCGATCGTCTTGGCATTCGGTGTTTCCTTCAACTCGATTTCTAGCATTGGGCTTTGATCTTCTTCCAAAGTATCCACGACCTCTGTAATCTCTAAATTGCTGGAAAAATCGCAATTCTCGCAACCAACCACGATGTCCTCGCCAATATTTGAGATCGCTTGATACTCTTCAGAAAGAAGACCACCCATCGCGCCTGTATCGGCCTTGACGATCTTATAATTCAAATGCAGACGATCAAAGATCGAACAATACGCCTCATACATTTTTTGGTATTGAACATCGAGACCCGCCTCGTCGATATCGAATGTATATGCGTCTTTCATGATAAATTCACGGACTCGGATCAAGCCATAACGAGGCCGAGTCTCATCGCGGAACTTTGTTTGGATCTGATACAAATTATAAGGAAAATCTTTGTACGATTTTCCATCCATGCTGGCCGCGATCGCGAACAGCTCTTCATGCGTCGGCCCAAGGACGTACCGTTTTTGATAGCGGTCGTACATCGAGAACATATTCGCTCCAAACGCGTCCCTTCTTCCCGATTGGATATAAACATCTTCAGGAATGAGAGCTGGCATCAACAATTCTTGTGCGCCTTTGGCATCCATCTCTTCACGAACGATCCCTTCGATCTTCGAAAGCACCTTTTTTCCCATTGGCATGATCATATACATTCCGTTGGATGATTTTTTGATCATTCCTGCTCGAACTAGAAGATTGCTCGAAATCGAATCCTCGTCTTTCGCGTCTTCACGCAATGTATAAAAAAAACTATTGCTTAATTTCACAGTGTATTCACCTATCCTTATTCTTTGATCTTACGGACCATCGCGCCGATCTCGATAGGTCCATCCCATTTAGTATACACGATTTCCATCGGTTTATTACAGACTTCCAACAAAGTTTCCTCTTCATCGAAAACTTCTTCGATCTTGACAGGCGTACTGATGATCTTAGGCCCGAAGATCTCCAAAACAGAATGCGGTTGGAAATAATTGCGAACCAAAAGCTTGGCCGTCTTTGTGATCGGATCATACCCGATCACATCCGCTACATATTCTTGAGTGACGATCTCGTCATGATCTCGATAAAGCTGTACCGAATCATCCGGGATCCCATTTAAGAAACCAGGACCCGTTTGACGATTTTCCGCCTTCCGGATCTCCTTTTCGATCGCCTTCATTTCTTCTGCGCTCACGCTTCCCTTTTCATAGATCGTATCGATCAACCGCCGATAGCTGCTGACGACCGTCGCCAAATAGTATGCGGATTTCATCCGCCCTTCGATCTTCAAAGAAGCAATTCCAAGTTCTATGAGTTTTTGTACATAAGGGATCGCCTGCAGATCTTTCGAAGACATTGAAAACAGATCATCAGGATCTGAGACTTCTTGTTCCTGATCCATCAAATGATATTTCCAGCGGCAGCTTTGCGCGCAGCCGCCCCGATTCGCGTCCCGCATCGTTAAATGATTGCTCAAAACACATCTTCCCGAATAGGCGATACACATTCCTCCATGAATGAATACTTCTAAAGGAAGCGTAGAATGCTGAGCGATCGCTTCGATCTCTTCGAGGGTGCACTCTCTTCCTAAAACGACTCGATCCATCCCTTCTTTTTGCCAGAAACGGACTGAAGCTGAATTTGTCGAGGAGTGCTGGGTCGAAACATGAACTTGATACGAGACAGGAAGCGATTTTGCCAGCTTCATGAGATAAGGAGAAGCGACGATGATCGCATCGATCTGAGCCTCTTCCAAGGCAAGCAAATACTCTTTCAATCCTTCAAGGTCTTCGTTATGCGGAAGAATGTTGACCGTCACATGGACCTTGCTTCCATGCCGATGCGCAAAATCCGTCAATTCTTGGATATCCGCTAAAGAAAAATTGCTGGCTCTTGATCGCAAAGAAAATTGTTTACCGCCAATATAGACGGCATCCGCTCCATATCGTATAGCTGTTTTCGCTTTTTCTAAATTGCCAGCAGGCGCCAACAGTTCTATTTTTTGCATGCTTTATCTCCTTTTTTGCGTACAGTTTGCTCATGATACCATCGATCTGAGCCAATTTGCGATTCAAGATTGGCTTCGATACGTTCCCCATCGAGTAATTTTTTATAGATCTGCACTTTTTCGATCGTTTCCGCATCGGTTGAAAAGATCGAATCGATCCTAAAACGATGCACGCCCGCTTTTTGAAGATCTTGAATTTGGTTGTACGACTGGATCGGTCTTGGGGAAAAAACGAAGGTCCCGCTTTCTTCTTCGAGAACGGGAAGCCGCTCCTCACGTGTATTTTCGATTAGATCGAACCTTTTTTGATCGGTCTTTTTTTCTAAGTGATGCATATAGTTCTTGATCAAATGCCTTCGAGAATAAAGGATCGAAAAATAGCCATCGATCAAAATCTCGATGTCTTGTTCTTTTTGCGCGATCTCTTCGATCTCTTCGAGCGAAAGTTCATGGGCAAGACAAATGCTTTGAATTCCTAACTGTTTATAAAATTGCACGTCCGCCCAGCTAGTGACAAGCGTTTCTGGCTGATAGATCAGCCGATCCTCAATGCCGATCTCTCTAGCAAGCTCATAGACCCCTTCATCCGCATAATAGATCCCATCAATGTCGATTTCTTTTAAATACCGCAGGAAGTGAGCCAATGCGTCGAGATCTTCTTCATGGATCATTCGCATCATATTCACAAATAAACGAAGATCCAAAGCACGGCATTGATCTTTCCACTCGATCAGCTGCTCTTTTTCGATCACCGATTCGTTTCGGATCGAAAAAGGTTCAAGAGCAACAAGCACACCATCGCCTCCGCTCTTTTTGAAAGCAGCTAGATTCTCTAAATTTTGTATCGTTGCGATCAACATAAATCTACCTCCGATTTATCATTGTAACATAGAAAGGACCAAGAAAAACACTTCTTGGTCATTGACTTATACTCGATATTTTTGATCGTATTCTTTAAAATAGGTCGCGTATTCTCCGGTTTTTTCACGTCGATATTGGCTTAAATATTCATGTGAATTGTAATCGGAGGAAGCCATTTCGATCAAGCATACAGCGACATTGGAGCAATGGTCTGCTGTGCGTTCTAGATTGTTGAGCAGTTCGGCAAAATACATTCCTTGATCAAGCGAACAGATCCCATCCCGCAAGCGCTGGATATGACGCATCTTCAATTCGTCGCATAAAATGCTAATGAGATCCTTTAAAGGCTCTACGTGTTTAGCAGCAGTCAAGTTTTGATTTTCAAAAGCATCGATCGCGGTTTGAAGAATATCTTTGGTCGCTGTTTCTACGACGGAAACTTCATATTCGGCTTGGGAAGAAAAATGGACATCCTTTTCGTGAAGTTCTTTATTGATCTTGGCGATATGATAGGCATAATCGCCAGTGCGCTCAAAATCGCTGATACAATGAAGATATTCGGAAACATCCCGAGACTGGATCTCGGTCAATGTTTTTCCAGTCAAGGAAATCAAGTAATCTTCAATCTTGTCTTCGTATTTGTCGACTTTCTTTTCGCGGTTTTTGATCTTGTTGAATGTCTTTTCGGAATAATCACCGTACAAAGCTAAAGAACGGAACAAATTTTTGCGGCAGCTTTTCGCCATCATCACGATTGAACGATGACACTGGTTGATCGCGATAGCTGGATAGGCAAGAAAGCGCTCTTCTAGAAGCTCAAAGTCTTCATCTTCGTCATCTTCCTCTTCTTTGCCTGGCACAAGAAAGGTCACGATCTTTTCGATCACTTTGACAAATGGCAGCAGGATCAGCATCGCGCAGACACGATAGACTGTATTCATCAGCGCGATCGACACAGGACTCATACTCATATTCAAGAAATCGAAATGAAGAAGAGCGTTGGCTGAATAAAACAAGATCGTGCCTATGATCATGGCGCACATGTCGTTGACTAAATAGACCAAGGCTGTCCGTTTACCAAATTTATTGGTTCCGATCGCCGACAACAAAACCGGACAAGCGGCTCCGACCCCAATTCCCATGATCATTGGAAAGGCAGAACCAAAGGTGATCGCCCCAGTCACTGAGAGCGCTTGAAGGATTCCGACTCCAGCCGAGGCGGATTGGATGATCGCCGTCAGCAAGATCCCAAAACCGATTCCCAAGATCGGGTTGTTGAAAGAAGTCAGTGCGTTGATGAACACTTCCGATTCTTTTAATGGCGCTACTGAGCCTGACATTGTCTGCATGCCGATCATCAAGATCGCAAAGCCTAGCATGATATTGCCTAGGGCATGTTGCCAATCTTTTTTTAAAAACATCCGGAATATGATACCAACGATTGCCACGATCGCAGACAACGTGGCGGTGCTAAGCAATTGCGCGATCCCTTGTTTTCCATCGATGTAGGATAAGCATAAGATCCAGCCTGTGATGCTCGTTCCGATATTGGCTCCCATGATGATTCCGATCGCTTGGGTGACTTTCATCATCCCTGCATTGACGAATCCGACGACCATGACTGTCGTGGCGGAAGAGGATTGAATGATGGCCGTAACGGCTGCTCCTAACATAAGTCCTTTCAGCGGAGTGTTGGTCAATTTGTACAGGATCAATTCTAATTTGTTCCCGGCCATTTGTTTGAGTCCATCTCCCATGACCATCATTCCATAAAGGAAAAGAGCGATACCGCTCATCAATGTCAATATAAGGATAAGTGTATTGATATTCATTGTTTTGCTCCTCAGTCTCAAAAAGTTTATCCCTATTATAGAAAATTTTATAATCTTTTACATCTCTTTTACAATTTCTTGACAAATCGTGAGTATATGGTCAAAGATACGGCTGATTTTTCATGTATAATGAATATAAGATTATGAAGAACGATTATTTGCAGTTAAAAGAAAAAGCCGTGCATGGAACGCCCGAAAAACCGATCCAGTATTTATATTTTGATTCTCGAAACGATCCCCTCGTTCTTGTGAATGATTCTTTTTTTGTGGCTCGTCATTGGCATCCCGAATGCGAGATCCTTTATGTGGAAAAAGGAGAATTGTATTTAGAACACAATTTCGATACGATCCTTTTACGCGAAAACGATATTTGCATGATCGATGCCGAAGAGCTCCATCAACTTCAAGGGGTCGGTCCCGACACGATCCATCATGCGATCATCTTTGACCCTAAACTGTTTCAAGCCTCTCTTGCGGATGCGTTCGATACGGATATCATCGCTCCTTATTTGCAGAAAAAGATCGGATTTCCGCTTTTGATCAAGGAAGATCGTCTTGGATATAGTCTCATTCACGATTTGATCCTCAATATGATCAGGGTCATGCATAAAAATACACCCTATGCTTATTACGAGGTGAAGCTCGCTCTCTATACTTTGTTTTTGAATTTTTATGAATTGAATCTTTTTATCGAAAAAGAATCGAGACAATTGGGTGAAGAATATGAAAGTATCGAAAAGTATAAGTCGATGATCTTATATATCGAAGAGCATTATCAAGAAGAGATCCGGCTTAGCGATCTTGCGAACTTGATCTCATCGAATCAATCGTATGTGAATATGCTGTTCAAGCGGCTTCATCACGATTCTCCGATCCACTATTTGATTCAATACCGGATCGAAAAGGCGGCACAACTATTGAAGGAGACCGATCGTTCGGTTTTAGACGTTGGTTTGGAGTGCGGATTTCAGAACGTCTCTTATTTTATTCGTCAATTTAAAGAAGCCAAGGGCATGACTCCCTTGAAATATAGAAAGAACTCTCGCTTAAGCTGAGAGTTCTTTTAATAGGTCGATCAATTCTTTTTCAGTATAGACGACATAATCGCTCGCGTCGCCTTCTTCTTGATGATGTCGATTGAAATGGATCGTCTTCATTCCGGCTTTTTTGGCTCCTACCATATCGTTTCGATAATGATCGCCAATATAATACCAGTTGATCGCGTCATCGTTGAACGTTTTCATGACATGTTCAAAGGAGCGAGGATCTGGCTTTGCATATCCGATCTTACCGCTCGTGAAGATCCGAGTCGATGGGATGAAATCAAATACGCCTAAAGCGCTGAGTTTTGCGTATTGATGGCTATGTTCTCCATTTGTCAGAACGCCTATCATCGCGTCGGAATCGATCAAATACGCTTTTAAATCATCTGTCATGGTAATGTTGGATTGATAATTGCGGTACATGTTTTGAAAGTCTTGCGCTTTCTTATCATCGATGGGAATCCCATGTTTTTTGCAAGCTTCTTTAATTCGATAAATACCCGATTCATCGATCGAAATCGTTCCATTTTGAACTTGGTCGAAGATCACATCACCCGCTTTTCGATAATCCGCGTAAAACTGGTCTCGATCTGTATTTCTTAAAAGCGCTGGATCGAACATTCTCTCTACGCTCATTTCGAATGGCCAGGACAAATCGTATAAAGTATCATCACAATCAAAAAGTAATTTCATTTTCATAACATTCATTTTACTTCGATTGCTCTAAAAAGTCAAAAAAGAGACAGGATCACCTGTCTCTTTAGTCTGTTCGGTTAGATTCCTTCTTTTTCGATCGCTTGAAGGCGTTTACGACGTGCTTTCGCATCCGCTTTCGCTTTTTCAAACATCTTTTCAGAAGCTTCAGGACCCTTTAACTTAACAAGTTGAGCGAAACGTGCTTCTTTAAGCATGAATTCTTCCATCTTGTCATAGTTTGGTTCTTTCTTAGAATCGATCGTCAATGGTTGTTCTTTTCTTGGATCGTAACGATACAAGTCAACATATCCGCATTCTACCGCTTCGCGTTGTACTTGTTGATGGTTTCCAAGTCCGCCTTTAATACCGTGCTCAACGCATGGTGCATAAGCGATGATCAAAGATGGTCCATCATAGCTTTCCGCTTCTTGGAACGCTTTTAATGTCTGCATCTTATCTGCGCCCATACATACTTGAGCTACATATACATGACCATAAGTCATGGCGATCTGACCAAGATCTTTCTTCGCTGTTGTTTTACCCCCAGCCGCGAATTTCGCTACAGACGAACGCTGCGAAGATTTAGAAGATTGACCACCTGTATTCGAGTAAACTTCCGTATCAAGAACGAGAACGTTTACATTGACATTGTTGGCTAGAACGTGATCCAATCCACCGTAACCGATGTCATAAGCCCATCCGTCACCACCGATGATCCAGTTGGATTTATGAACGAGGTCGTATTCTGCCAAAGTCTTGACATCTTCTTCAACATCAGCTGTCGCTACGAGTTCCTTGATTTTTGGAGCAAGTTCGCGTTGTTTTTCACGGTCGTTTCCAGCCGCAAGATATTGTTCGAAGAGATCTTTCAATTCTGGAGTCACTTTATCCAAGTTGTCTTCCATGATCTTGTAGACTTTGCTTGCGGTGTAGTTATTGGCTAGAGCCATACCATATCCGAATTCAGCGTTGTCTTCGAACAAAGAGTTCGCCCATGCTGTTCCGTTTCCATCTTTATCCTTAACGAAAGGAGTGGATGGGTTAGCACCGCAATAGATCGAAGAACATCCAGTCGCGTTTGCGATCTGCATATCTTTACCGAATAATTGCGAAGCTAAACGATAGTATGGAGTTTCACCACATCCTGGGCAAGATCCAGGAACTTCGAAATATGGCATTTGGAACTGGCTTCCTTTGATCGTAGTCTTAGGGAAGAGATCCGTTTTATATTCTGTTTCTTTATAAAGGTAATCCGCAAGAGGATCAAGGTAAAGCTGCGAGTTGACATCCACCATCGTGAGTGCTTTCTTGCCGGCTTTTCCTGGACATTCGTTCGCGCAAAGTCCGCAACCTACGCAGTTGCTTGGAGAAACTTGCACGCGGAAACGAAGATCCGTGTTTGGTTTACCCATCAATGGAAGCGTAGCGAATCCTTCAAATTCTTTTGGAGCGTTCGCGATTTCTTCTGGAGTCAATGCGAAAGTACGGATCGTCGCATGCGGACAAACGAACGAACAGAATCCGCATTGGATACAGTTGTCTGGGTTCCATTGAGGAACGTTCGTGGCGATCGTACGTTTTTCTTTGAACGCGATACCATTCTGCATCGTCCCATCGAGCACTCCATTTTTCGTGAATGCGCTTACTGGCATGTCATATCCTTCAAGGTGGTTGATACGAGCTGCGTATTCATCCCAATATGGATCGCCAGTTTCTTTACGGAGCGAGCTTACTGGTAGATCAGACCAAGCTTTGTCGACAGGGATCTCTACCAATCCATCTTTACCAGCATCGATCGCTTTGTAGTTGAGTTCTACAACCGCGTCACCTTTTTTGCCATATGATTTTTTAGCGGCGGCTTTCATAAGCTCAACAGCTTTATCTAATGGCATGATTTGTGGATTCAAGGCAAAGAATGCGGATTGTAGGATCGTGTTTGTGCGACGTCCCATTCCAATGTTTTCTGCGATCTTCGTCGCGTCGATGATATAGAATTTCGCATCTTTATCTGCCAATTCTTTCTTCAAGCGATTTGGCATATGTTTTACGATTTCTTCTGGTGTGAATGTCGTGTTCAACAAGAACGTTCCGCCTTGCTTCAAGTTGCGGGCCAAATCGTATTTGAACATATAGGAATCGAGCGAGCAAGAAATGAAGTCAGCGTTGTTGATGTAATAAGTCGAGTGGATCGGACTATTTCCGAAACGCAAGTGAGAACGAGTTACACCGCCGGCTTTTTTCGAGTCGTAAGCGTAATATCCTTGTGCAAACATATCCGTGTTGTCGCCGATGATCTTGATCGAAGATTTGTTCGCCGAAACAGTTCCATCGGAACCAAGTCCCCAGAACAAGCATTCTGTCGCATCGCTGTCGATCTTATACGATTTGTCGATTGGAAGCGAAGTGAATGTAACATCGTCTTCAATACCAACTGTAAAGCCGTTCTTTGGTTCATCTTTCTTCAATTCATCAAAGACCGCTTTGATTTGGTTTGGTTCAGTATCGTGGCTTCCAAGACCATACCGTCCGCCCACGATCTCGATATCTTTGTCTTTCAAAGAAGCAAGGACATCTAAGTAGAGAGGATCTCCAGAAGCGCCGCCTTCTTTCGTGCGGTCAAGAACAGCGATCTTCTTTACAGTTTTTGGAAGAACGTCTGTCAAGTATTTTGTCGAGAAAGGACGGTAGAGATGAACTTTGATCAAACCGATCTTTTCTCCGTTCTTCATAAGATCTTCTACGACTTCTGTCGCTGTTTCAGTAACAGAACCCATCGCTACGATGACGCGCTCTGCATCTGGAGCACCTACATAATTGAAAGGTTTGTAGTCGCGACCTGTGATCTCAGAGATCTGCTTCATATAATCCGCAACGACATCTGGGATATTTTCGTAATGTTTGTTGCGAGCTTCCACGCCTTGGAAGAAGATATCGTCGTTTTCGTTTGCACCACGTGTTACTGGATTGGTGTGTGGCTGCATCGCGTTTTTGCGGAATGCGTCTAATGCTTCCCAATCGATCAATTCTTTATACTTTTCCGTATCGAACACTTCGATTTTGTCCACTTCATGTGAAGTACGGAAACCATCGTGGAAATGCAAGAAAGGTACGTGACATTTGATTGCTGCTAAGTGAGCAATGCCGGCAAGATCCATCGCTTCTTGAACAGAATGAGAAGAAAGCATAGGAATGCCAGTTTGACGAACTGCATATACGTCTTCGTGATCACCAAAAATATTCAACGAACGGCTCGCCAAAGAACGAGCGGCTACGTGCAATACAACTGGAAGATTTTCGCCGACCCATTTATAGATGTTTGGAATCATCAACAATAGACCTTGCGATGCTGTGAATGTCGTTGGAAGAACACCAGCTTGGGCAGCACCATGAACGGCACCCGAAGCACCTGCTTCTGATTGAAGTTCTGCGATCTTCACAACTTCACCATAGGCATTTTTTCTTCCTTGACTTGCCCAAACGTCCATGACTTCTGCCATTGGCGATGATGGAGTGATTGGGTAGATACAGCTCATTTCAGCAAGAGCATATGCGTTATGGGCAGTAGCCGTATTACCGTCCATAGACTGAAAATGTTTAGCCATTAAAGTTTTTCCTCCTTCGGTATGTCTATACATAATTCATACATTCCTTATTATAATTCTTTTCCGTTATATTTGAAAGCGTTTTTTACGATTATAAAGAAAAGCTGAAGGATTTCTTCAGCTTTGTGAGATCTTGGAATCCAGCCATTTCAACCTGGCTTTTCCTTCCTCGAATCTTGAAGCGGGAACCTTGTTTTGAAGATCTTCCCACTTGTATTTTTCTATTTTCAGATACTTTCGATAATCGTCGTCTTCCTTCACATGGGCCCCATACCAGACCTGCCAATCCGAAAGTGTCTGGCTTCCCTTTCGGCAATACATGATCCAATACGCATGATCCTCTTCGAATACTAAGCGCTCCTTTTCAATCCTGAAGTGATTCTTGATCAAGTAAGAACGAAGCGATTCCGCATTTCGATGCGGAGAAAGGATCAAAGAATCGACATTGACGAGCTTGTCCTTTCCTTTTTCAAGGATCGACTCGATCAGCTTCCCCCCCATGCCCGCGATGATCACTTGATCCACATCCTCAGGTAAAGCGGAAATGCCATCCATCAAGATCGTATCGATTTTGGCGTTTTCCTTTTCAAATAACGCTTGCGCTCTGGACAAAGGCCCTTGGGCTACATCGCATGCGTAGACTTTTTTATGTTTCTTTTGATCGAGCTTTAGCGGAATATACCCGTGATCGCATCCAATATCCGCGATCACATTTCCGTTTGCTAGATCATAAATCGCTTGAAGACGTTTTGAAAGCTTGATCATGACTTCACGAAATCTTTTAAACGCTTCGAACGATTTGGATGTTTGAGCTTTCTAAGCGCTTTTGCTTCGATTTGACGAATCCGCTCACGAGTGACATTGAATTCTTTTCCTACTTCCTCCAATGTCCGTGTGCGTCCGTCTAAAAGCCCAAAACGCAAGCGAAGCACTTTTTCTTCTCTTTCCGTCAAGCCTTGAAGAACGTTGTTGATCTCGTCTTTGAGTAGCTGATTGTTCGTATAATCATCTGGTGAGAGCGTTTCCTTATCTTCGATAAAATCGCCAAGATGAGAATCGTCCTCTTCCCCGATCGGCGTTTCTAAAGAAACTGGATCGAGAGCGATCTTTTGGATCTCTCGCACTTTATCCGCTGTGATCCCTTCCATTTTTTCGGCGATCTCTTCGGGGAGCGGATCACGTCCAAGATCTTGGACAAGCTGTCGCTGAATGCGTGTCAGTTTATTGATCGTTTCCACCATATGGACAGGAATACGGATCGTTCGAGCCTGATCGGCGATCGCGCGCGTGATCGACTGACGAATCCACCAAGTCGCGTAGGTCGAAAACTTGAAACCTTTCGTATAGTCGAATTTTTCTACGGCTTTGATCAAGCCGCAATTTCCTTCTTGGATCAGATCGAGAAACAACATTCCTCGACCTACATATTTTTTAGCGATCGAGACGACAAGACGAAGGTTCGAGGAGATCAAGAGCTGTTTGGCTTGTTCTCCATCTTCCGCGATCCGGTCTAGTTCTTTTTTCTTTTCTTCATCAAGATCCGGATTTTCGGCCAGCATTTTCCGCGCTTCGCTTCCATCTTGGATGCGTTTTGCGATCTTGGGCTCTTCTTTTGGATCGAGGAGCGGGATCTGCCCGATTTCTTTCAAATACATTTTGACAGGATCGTTGATCTTGGTGTGCGAAGCATTGGCGAATGTTTGTTCAAGTTGAGAAATCTCATCTTCGATGGAGTTTTCATCATCTAGATCGTCAGAGAGGTCGTCATCTCCTTCGAGTTCGTATTCGTCGCTGTCGACGACAAGATTGACTCCGTTTTCTTCGCACCAGTTGAATAGTTCATCTGTCGTATCGTCGTCCAATCCTAGATTGGAAAGTGAATCCATCAACTCTTGTTGGGGAATATCTTCGTTTTGGGCTTTCGCCATTTCGAGAAACGCTTTCGCTTCTTCGAGCGAAGTAAATTTTTTCTTTTTTAAACTTAAATCTTGAGCTGCCATCTCGTCAACCTTCCTTTCGATGTCTGATCTCATTGCGCGCTTCGATCAACCGCTTCTTCTTCATCGCAAATTCGACCTTTTTCAAAGGGTCGAGAAGAAGCGAGATCTCATGATTCAAGAGTTCGATCTGTTCAGAGATCGCACATTCTTTGATTTTCCAAAGACAATCTTCAAAGGCTTCCTCGCTATAGAGCGAATCGTCGATTTCCATTAAAGAGACGAGTTCATTTTGAAGCTGCTCATCTTCCAAAAGAAGGAGCAGTTCGTTTTCGTCCATGACATCTTTGGTTCGGTAATATTCATAAATATATAGAGAAAGAGAGCGGTACTTCTCTTCTTTAAAAAACCCAATCTCTTCTTTAAAGCGCTTGGAGGCTTGTTTAGAATGAAGCATGGAAAACAAGGCATAACTTTCCGCTTTTTTTCTTCCATCCGTTAAAAGAGGGATATAGCACGTTTGTTTTTTTGTTTG
Source organism: Dubosiella newyorkensis (assembly GCF_001945605.1). Lineage (GTDB taxonomy): Bacteria > Bacillota_I > Bacilli_A > Erysipelotrichales > Erysipelotrichaceae > Dubosiella > Dubosiella newyorkensis. Next base: position 40,797 of record NZ_MPKA01000086.1, on the reverse strand, counting down.
CCGATCTTTTCGTTTCGAAGTAGCGGGCTGGGTGAGCATAGGCAGAAAATCAAAACCCGTAATCGATTTGAGCTGCTCAAAAAACATCCGCTGTTCGATTGGATCGGATAAAGTCAAAACAACATCCTTGATCTCATTAGCAAACTGTTTTTTCTCCTCATAATTAGAAAGATTGTACACATCGGGTAAATAGGAAAATAAAAACTCGACGTATGGAATCGTCGATTCCACGCTTCGGCGAACTTCCTCTTGCCCATATTGACAAAAGATCTCGTCAGGATCTTTCCCTTTTTCGTTTTTGACGATCGTAAAAGGGATCCCATGTGCCATCGCAAGCTTTCCAAAGTGGTAGGTCGCCTTTTTCCCCGCTTGATCTTGATCGTACCACACGCGGATCGGGACCCTAAGTTTTTCTAGCATATTCAGCTGCTCATCGCTCATCGCCGTTCCTAAACAGGCGAGTCCTTCATGGATTTCTGCCTTTTCTAGACCTAAAACATCCATCGCGCCTTCACACAAAATCGCATAACCGCTTTTTCTAGCGATCGATTTCACGCGATGATAATTAAAGATCAAGCGGCTTTTATTATATAGAGGCGTGTTTGCCGTATTGATATATTTTGGTCGATCGTCCTCATCAGACAATCGCCTAGCGGTATAGCCAGTGATCTTTCCGTTTTGATCGTGGATCGGGATCGTGATCCTCTCGGAAAAGATAACCCGTCCCTCGTTGACGAGCCCAGCTTTCTCGAGCGCTTCGGCTTCAAATTTTTTCGCCTTGAAAAAATGCATAGAAGCCTCTTTCTCAGGCGCATAGCCGATCTGAAAGCGATCGATCAGCTCTTTGCTGAATTGGCGGGACAATAAATACGAATGCGCCCTTTGTCCCTCAATCGATGCGAGTTCATAGGTCAGAAAATTCGTATATTCGTCTAAGACGCGGCGTTCCTTAACGAAAGGATCGACCACTTCTTTTTTTTCAAACGCCTGACGCTCCAGCGGATATCCGATCCACTCCGCCACCCGATAGACCGCTTCCGCAAACGAGACATTTTCATACTTTTGCACGAACGTGAATATGTTACCGCCACTTCCGCAAACAAAACACTTATAAATCTGCTTTTCCCTCGAAATCGATAGCGAAGGATCATGGTCATCATGAAATGGACAAACGGCTTTATAATTTCTTCCGTTTTTTTGGACATCGATATAATGTGAAATTATATCGGCAATGTCCGCTTGTCGTCGAATGTTTTGAATATCTTCTTCTTTGATCAAAACTGGATCCCGTTTCTAGAAACGAACTCTTTCTTCAAGATAAGCGTTGAGCTTTTCAAGAGGAACGCGCACTTGTTCCATCGTGTCCCGATCACGAACAGTGACACATCCATCGTTTTCCGTCTCAAAATCGACAGTAACACAATATGGTGTACCGATCGAATCTTGACGGCGATAGCGCTTTCCAATACTTTGCGACTCGTCATAAGTGATCGAAAATTGGTTTGCGAGCTGATGGAAAACACGATCGGCTTGTTCGCTCAGTTTTTTAGAAAGCGGTAAAACAGCGGCTTTATACGGAGCAAGGCTAGGGTGCAAGCGAAGGACAAGACGAGTTTCTTTATCGCTGATCTTTTCTTCATCATACGCTTCGCACATTAAAGCAAGAAGCAAACGCTCAACACCGACACTCGGCTCGATCACATATGGCAAGTACTTTTCATTAGCTTCTTGATCGAAATATTCAAGAGACTGCTTACTTTCGGTTTGATGCGCTTTTAAATCGAAATCGGTCCGGTCCGCGATCCCCCACAATTCACCCCATCCAATCGGTGTCGGGTATAGATACTCGATATCGCTTGTCGCGTTGGAGTAGTGAGAAAGCTCCTCGGCGGAATGCGCTCGAAGCCGAATGTTTTCTTCTTTCAGACCAAGATCTTTTAAGAACTGCATGCAGCGATTCGTATAAAAATCAAACCATTTCAGATCTTCTCCAGGTTTGCAGAAAAATTCAAGTTCCATTTGCTCGAATTCGCGCGTGCGGAAAATAAAGTTGCCTGGCGTGATCTCGTTGCGGAAGCTTTTTCCGATCTGACCGATCCCGAATGGAAGCTTTTTGCGCATCGTTCTTTGAATGTTCTTAAAATTCACAAAGATCCCCTGCGCCGTCTCCGGACGTAGATAAATCGTGCTTTTCGCATCTTCTAAAACGCCCTGGAACGTCTTGAACATCAAGTTGAATTGACGGATCTCGGTAAAATCATGCGCGCCACATTTAGGACAAGCGATCTCATGCTCTTTGATGAACGTTTCCATTTCCTCATTGCTCATCCCGGCTGGATTGACTTCTCCATTCGTTGCATCCTCGATCAATTGATCGGCGCGGAAACGCGCTTTGCACGCTTTGCAATCCATGAGCGGATCCGAAAAACCGCCTACATGACCGCTGGCGACCCAAACACTTGGATTCATCAAGATCGCACTCTGGATACCAACATTGTGCTCGCTTTCTTGGATGAATCTCTTCCACCACGCATTTTTTATATTATTCTTCAATTCGACGCCTAAAGGACCGTAATCCCAAGTATTGGCAAGACCGCCATAGATCTCAGAACCTTGAAATACGAACCCTGAAGTTTTCATGAGTGCAACTACGTCATTGAATGTTTTTTCGTTCACGATATTCTCCTTTTTCTCTACGGATACCCTTTTTATAGACAAGGATAGACTGTATCATTGTATCACAAAAAAAAGAGAAAGCCAATTAGGCTCTCTCCATCGTATGGATCGATTTCAAAAAGCGGACACTTGATAATTCGATCTGCGTATGCCTTTCATACCAGCGCAGCAGAAGAAGCACATCCTCTAAATCGTATTGATGTTTCGAAAACAAATAGTCCATATCTTTTGGTTGGGCCTTAAAGAGCGATCGGATCTTGATCAATTCGCTTTTTTTCCACTTCGGATACCGATTTCCATTGCATTCGCTGCATAAAAAACCGCCCTCTTCGATTGAAAATGTCTCGATCCTTGAAGTTTGCTGATCGATCACGCAGCAATCGACTTCAGGAGCGAGCCCTTCTTCCTTCAAGATGGAAGCGATCAAAAAACAAACATACGAGTACATGTCTTGGCTCTTGTTTTCGATCGAACGATAAAGAGCGAGCATGAGCGATTGGTAGTAAGGCAAGATCTTGGTTCGCATAAGCAGATCATTACATACAAAGCATAAGCTTTGCCCAAGCAAGGAATCTTGGACTTTATAGAAATATTCGATCAGCTCGCCTTTGATCAAAAGATCCATCTCGCGTTGCTCTTTGTGATCGACGATCAACTTAACGAGCGAGAAAGGCAAGATGATCCTGCGATTTTTGGATGTCTGTTTTTGAACGCCTCTTGCGTATACGCTCAAGATTCGATCTGCACCCAACACATGTACGATCGCGTCGTTTTCTTTATATTCTTGGCTTTGCAGCACCAAACCCTCGAACTGGTTCATTGCACGCCTTGTTCAAGCTCATCCAAACCGAATTCTTTAATTTTTTGCTCCTTGTTGCGCCAATTTTTCTCCACTCGAACATAAAGTTCAAGGTCGACAGGGACATTGAGCATCTTTTTTAGTTCCCGTTGGGCGGCGATCCGAATGTCTTTGATCTTGGAGCCCTGCTTTCCGATCAAAATTCCTTTTTGCGAATCGCGATCGACGATCACCATCGCCATTAAATGAAGTTTTCCTTCTTCCATTTCTTTATGCTCGAGCACGACTGCGATACTATGAGGGATCTCCTCTTCTGTCCGGTTGAGGATCTTTTCACGGATGATCTCGCAGATCCTGAAATTCTCATCATGATCGCTCACCATTTCTTCTGGATAGAGCGGAGCTCCTTGCGGCAAATAGTTTTTGAAAACGTTCAACAGCTCGTCTAGGTTTTGATGATCTTTTGCCGAGATTGGAATGATTTCGTTGAAATCATAACGCTTTTGCCAATCCATCAGCGCTTGGAGCACTTTTTCGCGAGGAAGTTTATCGATCTTATTGACAAGAAGCAAAACGGGCTTATGAAGCGTTTGGATCCGTTTCAATATAAATTCATCGCCCGGTCCAAAACGTTGCGTGATGTCGATGATCCACGCGATCACATCGCAATCTTCCATCGCGGTATACGCGTTTTTATTCAACACCCGTCCTAATTGCTGTTGTGGTTTATGGATCCCAGGGGTATCCATGAACACATATTGAGCTGATCGTGTCGTCAAGATCCCCGCAATATTGTTTCGAGTCGTATTCGGCGTATCGGTCATGATCGCGATCTTTTTACCGATCAGCGCATTCAGCAACGTGCTTTTTCCAGCGTTTGGTCGTCCGACGATCGCTATAAATCCTGATTTATAATCCATAAAAAACTACCTCCCCGATTTTTGGAATAAAGATCAAACAGCCAACGATCCCTGCGAAAACACAGATTAAAAAAACAGCCGCGGCCGCCATATCTTTGATCTTTTTCGCTCTAGGATCGATCTCTAGAGAAATATAATTGACGCACTGTTCGATGCATGAGTTAAAGATCTCACCAACTACCACTAGCGTGATACACAAAAGGATCCATAACCACTCATAAAAGGTGCACCTTAAAACGAGAGCCACCACAATCGCGATCCATCCAAAAACGATCTGCAAAACGATGCTTCGATCTTTGAGCACGCCATAACGGATACCGGCAAACGCGTAGCGGAACCTATCTCTGAACCACTTCATCTAAGATCTCGTCCTGCAGGCTGAACATGATTTTTTCATCATCCGGCTCCATATGGTCGTAGCCAAGCAGATGCAACAGTCCATGGGTAAATAAAAAACACGCTTCCCTCAATGGGGAATGGCCATACTCTTTGGCTTGATCTTCGATCGCTTGGACATTGATGAAGATATCACCCAGCTCGTTTTCTTCTTCGCTTACATAAATGTTGGAAGGATCGTCCTGCATCGCAAAGGAAATGACATCGGTAGGCCGATCGATCTTACGATATGCGGTGTTGATTTCGTGGATCTTTTCAGGCGTAACGAAGATCACGGAAAGAGATGCGTCTTTGGCGCGTTCAAGAAGACGGCTCGTTCGATCGGCGATCCGTTCGAAATACGAATCCAGCTTCAAAAGTTCTTCATTGTTCGTTTGGTCGATAATTACGATTTCCATGAGTTCAGTATAATACAATTTTTATGGAATGGGAACGTAAAGCCACCTCTAGCCTACACAAAGAAAACACGATCGGTCAATCCAATCGTGTTGTTTGTCTTTGAATATAGGTATATCCGATCTCGATGTCTTTGTTTTCTTTGACCGCTTCATCGTTGACCAGCATCTTGGTCAATAGACGCATCGCGATTGCACCCATGTCGTAATCCGGAAAATTGAACGAAGAGATCGTCGGACGAACCATACGTAAATATTTATCATCCAGGATCGCGACGACTTGCGTTTCTTCCGGAACTTTGATACCCGCTTCATGACACGCGTTGATAAAAGCAATCGCTTGCGAATCACGGAATGTGATCACCAATTCGCTTGGTTTTGTGGTTTCAAAGTATTCTGTCAAGAAGTCGTACGAAGAACGATACGTATCATCATACGTGATATATTTTTCAAATTTCATTCCTTTTTCTTGATATGCTTTTTCGACACCTTGACGAAGCTGATGCATCATCGAGAGATTCAGCTTGTCTTCAACGAGCGAAATATCCGTAATGCCTTTTTCAAAATACGAGTTCACGAATTCATAGGCTAGTTTTTCGAAATCGATGTATACGTTTCCAACATTTCCATCTTTTTTATCTTCGATCTTGCTGCCGACAACAACCATCGGGATCTGATACAAATGGAGGACCTCCAGCTCTTCTTCAGAAAAGTTGTCGTTGAATAAAATGACACCGTCCACGCGAGATTTTACGATCGATTCGATCACATCCTGCATCTTCGAGATTCCTTTGCTCGTAGTATGGAGCATGATATTATAGTTGTAGATCTTTGCGACATCCATCAAGCCATTCAAGATCTTCGAATTATAGGAAAACAATTTTTCAGACATTACGATGGAGATCGTCGTCGTTTTGGATAAGGCAAGCCCTTGGGCAATCGCATTCGGTTTATATCCGAGCTTTTCGATCGCTTCCTGAACCCGGATGCGTGTATCTTCCCGAACGACATTGCTGTCGTTGATGACTCGGCTTACTGTAGCTAAAGACACATCCGCTTCTTTGGCTACATCATAGATCGTTATTCTCTTCATCGTTTGCTTCTCCCTATCTTTACTGCTGGTTGGTGTTGTCACCGTTGTTTTCATCGTTTTTCGTTTCCTCATGTGGTTTGAAGAAACTGTTGATGGAATCAAAGATCGCGTCCCCGATCTTTGTGCCGACTTCATGCACTTTGTCGACCGCTCCTTTTAAATTCTCATTCGTTCTAAGCTTTTCGATCTGTTCGTCCGTATTGTCGAAGATCTTCTTCATCGTTGGATTCTTTTCGAGCTCGTCTTTCAGATCTTTAAAGCCTTGCGCGATCAATCCGCCAGTTCCCTTCAAGAAATCTTTACCCGCTTCGACCGTATTCTTGAACTCGTCACTATTAGAGACTTCGATCACTTTATTTCTTGCGTTTTCAAGAACTTTCATCGTTTGTTCTTTCGCGTTTTCAAGATTTTGTTTGATCGTTTCTGGTTCGCTATTTTGTTTGAGCCAATCGCGAAGATCGGAAAAGATCTTACGGATCTGTGCTTGAGCGTCGTTGATGATCTTGTCATTTTCCGCGTTGTTGGCCTCTTTCAAAGTTGTGAGCTCATATAAAGATTTTTCTTCGGTATCGGTAATGATCTGGTCGATATCCCCTGCTTCGACATTTTCAGCTTCCGTTTGATACAATTCCTTCTCGTCGTTTTCGCGGCTTCCACCTGCTTCGACATTTTCAGCTTCTGTTTGATACAATTCTTTTTCATTATTCGTTTCTGGCATATATGATCTCCTCTTCTACAGGCTGTTCTTGCAGCGCGTCTACAAGAACTTCATTTTTAACAAATGCAGCTTCTTCTTGTGCCTGTACTTTTTTTTCCTGCACTTGTTCTTTGGATTGCTTTTGTTTTTCTTCCAGTTCGGTCTTCTTTTTCGAAATCCAATCTTTCGCTGCGTCCATATCTTTGCTCAAGGACTCGCTGGCTTTGCTTACCATCTCTTTTGTTCTCTCATGGACTTCATCGACTGTTTTTGATAAAGAATCCACTGTATTGAGTGGACCGTCTAATTTCTTGATTTCACTTTCCGCTGTCAATAATGTCAAAGATAAGTCTTTCAGCGTATCGATCACAGTACGAATGAGCATGATCAAATAAATTAGAAGGATTACCCCAAGGACGGGAAGCAAATAATTGGCTACTTTTGCGATGGCCGAAAACAATGCATCTATACTCATCCTCATCACCTCAATGTGAATTATAGCATGCCAATGGTATGAACCAAACTGTTTTGAAATAATTTTCAAAAAAATGAAAAGAAGCGAAATCTTATTCCGCTTCTTCTTGAACTTCCTTCTCGAGCTGTTCTTTTAACAGATCCTTCAATAAATAAATATCTTTGCTCGACATGAACAAATAGACAGCCGGCCCCATTTCTTTAAGAACTGCGGCGCTCTCTTCATCGATCTTTAAAAGCTTGGCGTTCTCGATCTTATCGAGAAGATCTTGGATCGTAACCGTGATCGTCTCATCTTCCCGTTTCGCGTTGGCAGGAAAATCAAGCAGACAAACTTGATCCGCTTTCGAGAGGGCGCTTGCGAAACGATCTAAAAAGTATTGCAGTCTTGAATACCGATCCGGTTTATACAAAGCGACGACTTTTAAAGACGGATAGCGCTTGCGTGCAGCATCGATCATATATTCGATCGCCGTAGGATGATGGGCGTAATCATCGATCAAAACCGAAGCGCCAACCTTTTCTTCCACGAATCGGCGGTTGATTCCTTTGTATTCTTGCAAGCCTTCCTCGATCACTTCCGGCTTCATACCGAGCGTATAACTCAGTGCGAAGACGCCAAGCGAATTGATCAAGAATGGATAGCCTGTTTCCGATAAAGACACATGCTGAAGCAACTTTCCATCGTGATAGACATCGTATTCGATCCCATCTTCTCCTTGATAGACATTCAACGCTCGAAAATCATTGCCTTCGTACAAGCCATATCGAATTGTCTTGACTGGATAATTCAGCTTCTTTAAATACGGATCATCTCCGCAAATGACGGCGCATGTTTTGATTTGATCGACAAACGACTGGAACGCGCTTAAATAGTCGTCCATATCTTTGTAGTAATCGATATGGTCGAGCTCGATATTCGTTATGATCGCATAATCAGGTCTATAGGCTAAAAAATGACGCTTGAATTCGCAAGATTCCAGAATAAAATTCTTTGCGTCCTCAGGCATATGGCCATGACCATCACCAATCAAAAAGCCCGTACTTTCAGATTTCGCTAATACAGTCGACAAGATCCCGGTCGTTGTCGATTTTCCATGGGTTCCTGCGACACAGATGGATGTATATCGTTCGAGCAAATGGCCAAGATAGTCATTATAATAATACGTTTTGACTGTAGGATTATCCAATGCCGCCTTGACTTCCGGATGCTTTTCATCGAAAGAGAGTCCGATGATCACCGTGTCGCCATTTTGGATATTGTCCTTGGAAAACGGAAGGATCTCGATCCCTCTTTGTTCTAGGCCATCTTGGGTAAAAATATATTTTTCGATATCGCTGCCGCGCACCTCTTTCTTTTCATCGTGCAAGATCTCAGCTAGCGCAGCCATGCCTGTTCCTTTGATTCCGATAAAATGATATGCCATTATTGCTTCGCCTTCTTTTTCGCGCTCACGCTTTCATCGAGCTCAAGTTCTGTCGTCTCTTGTTTTGCTGGAGCGAGCATATCATCTAGATTCATCTTCGGCTTCTCGCTTTTCTTCTTCACTTCTTGATAGCTTGGGATCGATTCCACAGGCTTAGGCGCAGGAATATTGTTTCCATACATTGGCGAGATGATCTCGACAAGATCGGTGTCGTTTTCCGGTTTAGGAAGCTGGATAGCGTCATGAACTTTATCGAATTGTTTTTGAGAATCCTCCATGTTTCCAAAAATTGGAGAGATCACCGCTTGATACTCCATCTCATCGACTTGCTTGCGTTTGCGGCCAAGCTTAGAACGATCGAAATGATACGGATTTTTGCTTGATTTTGGTTTTGAAGCGATCGAATCTACATCCAAGCCTTCGAATAAGCCTGGCGAAGCAGGCGCTTCTTCTTTAGCTTCTTCTTTATTGACATAGGTTTCATGGACGTTTTCGATATTTTCGACGATTGGCTGTTCTACGATTGGCGGAGTATGCAAAATCGGCGTTTCTTCTTGAAGTGGCGCTTGCGTTTCTTCTATTTCTTCATGGATCGTCTCTTCTCCATTTTCATCCAACTCATCTTCAACATCCTCTTTGAAGATCGCATGCATTAAATCTTTTAACATTCTTTTTCCCCCTTGTTGCGTGTATCCTGTAAAAACGCATCGATTTCTTGTTCGCTCTTGCGAAGAGAAGAAATGAAAGATGCGATTCGTTTTCCATCTTTATAAGCGATAAAACTAGGGATCCCCATGATTCCTTGCTCGATCGCAAGATCAAGTAATTGATCGCGGTCAACACTGTAAAAATCCATAGCCTCTTCGTACTTTTGTTCAAGGGATGGCATGAATGGCTTAATATATACACAATCAGAACACCAATTGGCTGTAAAAAGGAACACATGGATCCCTGGCTGTTTTAAAACTTGTTCAAACTGTTCAATTGTTTCTATCGATTTCATATCTATTCTCATTTCTTTTGGAAGACAGCACGATAGATCGGCTGTCCTTTTTCAATAAATTTCGCTTCGTATTCCGTGATCGCATCCTCTGGATGCTCTTCTTTTCGAAAGTCGACTTGAAAATCCTTCAATCGGAATCCATAATCCAAAAACATCAAAACCGAGTACTCAAAAAGAGCTCCATTGTCTGTTTTCATTTCGATCCTTCCCGAATCGCTGAGCACTTGAAGGTATTGTCGGATAAAGGAATCGGAAGAAAGCCGACGCTTGGCGTAGCGTTTTTTTGGCCACGGATCCGAGAAGTTTAAATGAATGACATCCACTTCCCCTTCCTTGAACCACTCGCCAAGATCCGCCGCGTCTTCTACGATCAGAGCCAGTTTTTTCTCAGCTGGATCTTCATCGAATTTTTTAGCGGCGATCCCGCTGGCACTTTCGTTTTTTTCGATGGCGATAAAGCCGCTTTCTGGATACATCTTCGCCATATCGAGCGAATATTGCCCCTTGCCGCATCCGATCTCGACATGTAGATCTTTTGTATGAAGACGGTTATGCCATTTCCCTTTCCATTTTGCTGGCTCTTTTTCCAACCGCTGGCTCTTTTCTAAATACTCGACAGCCCACGGCACTTTTCGCATCCGCATTTCGACTACCCTGCCAAAGCGAGGATCGCATCCGCGTAGATGGCGATCGCTTGGATCAAATTCGCTAGCTTTGCACCTTCATCCCTTTGGTGCGGACCGCCAACAAATTGCTCCGTGCTCTTTTCTTCAAAAGGAAGCTCTGGCCCAAAGGAGACAAAGTTATCGAACATACGAGCATAGGTGCCGCCGCCGATCGTCTTTGGCCCATGGAACATATCTTTCGTATATTTTTGATACACGTTCATCAATTCAGTCACGAGAGGTGAAGATGGATCGACAAACATAGGCACCATGTCCGAATCCAAGTGCACTTCGATGTTTGATTTGAGCGCTTTACACGCATCTTCAAATCGCTCGACGATCGTATTAGCATCGATATCGTTTGGATAGCGGATATCGATCAATACACTCGTTTGATCGTTTTCAATATCGACGATCCCAGTACTCATCGTTAAAAAGCCCATATATTCGCCATCGATATTGAGGTGTTCCGGTTTTCCTTGCCAGTCTTTGAGCAGAGAATACAGATCGCTAGAGAGCGTGTCGTTAAAGGCGCATCCGACAAAATTCAATAAATGGAGAGCCGCGTTGACGCCATTATATGGCCAAGCGGCATGGGAAAAGATCCCATCGATATGAAGCTGGATTCCTTCTTCGACTTCTTGGATCGAGCCTTTCAAATCGTTGGTTTTCAAGTAGAATTCGAATTGTTCTTTTTGCTGATCGGTAATCGAAGGAACAATGCAATCCGCTTTCCCGATCACGATATTGGGACGCGTTCCCGCTTTCATTTTTTTGATCACCGTATCATCTTTCGAGCTCAAAGTGACATGGGCGCCCCCTTTCTCTCCATAGATCACCGGGAAATCCGCATCCGGAACAAAACCGGTCTGCGGGATCTCTGCATGCTTTTTATAATATTGGATGCATTCCATCCCTGATTCTTCATCGCATCCTGCAATGAGCATGACGCGTTTTTTTAAAGGAACGCGATGATCCTTGAGCAATTTCAACGCGTAATAGGCAACCAAGGTAGGCCCTTTATCGTCCATGACCCCTCGACCAAACACATACCCATCATCGAGTGTGACCTTTAAAGGTTCTTTGCTCCAATCTTCGCCGATCGGGACGATATCAAGATGCCCTAAGATGCCAACGGTATCTTTTTGCTCTCCATAGCTGATCACGCCAGCATAGCCATCGATATCTTTTGTATCAAAGCCATCTCTTTTGCCCATTTCTAAAAAAGCGTCAAGCGCCTGGCGCGGACCTTGGCCAAAAGGGGCTGAATTGGTTTTGGTTGATAAGTCTCTGATCGAATGGATCGAGACTAGTGTATTTAGATCTTCTAGATAACTAGATTCATATTCTTTCGCAAGATTTAAAAAGTCCATAGTTCCACCTCTTACGGATTATTTTAACACAGATTGGACATGAAAAAAAACCGCCTGTTCATACAGACGGCAGAATCTTATTGTTCTTTTGGTTTTTCGTTTTCTTCTTTATGATGCGGATGCTCGACTTTTTTTGGTTTTGGAAGCAGTGCCTTGGCTGAGACATTGATCCGTCCTTTGTTGTCGATCTCGATCACTTTCACATCGATAATGTCCCCAACCTTCAAGACATCTTCGACTTTATCGACACGATTATGCGAGATCTTGGAGACATGGAGCAGACCATCCGTGTGTCCGAACAAGTTGACAAATGCGCCAAACTTTTCAAGACGAACAACTTTTGCCGCATAGACTTCCCCGACCTTGGCTTCGCGCACGATCTCTTGGATCATTTCTTTGGCATGATCGATCGCCGCTTGATCCGTATGATAGATCACGACTTTGCCATCATCGTCAATATCGATCTTGACATTGTCGCTAGCTGCGATGATTTGATTGATCATCTTACCGCCTGGTCCGATCACATCTTTGATCTTGTCCGGGTCGATCTGCATCATAGCGATCTTCGGTGCGTATTTGGACAATTCTTCTCTAGGCTTAGAAATCGCGCCTTCCATGTTTTTCAAGATTTCCAAACGAGCTTTATGAGCTTGTTGGAGCGCTTCATCAAAGATCTCCTTCGTGATCCCGTTGACTTTGATATCCATCTGCAAAGCGGTGATCCCTTCTGCGGTTCCTGCGACTTTAAAATCCATGTCGCCAAAGTGATCTTCCATTCCTTGGATATCGGTTAATACCGTATAATTTCCAGACTCTTCATCCATGATCAATCCCATGGCGATCCCCGCCACTGGTGCTTTGATCGGAACGCCCGCTGCCATCAATGACATCGATCCAGCGCAAATGCTCGCCTGCGAGGAAGAGCCATTGCTTTCTAAAACATCCGCCACCGTACGGATCGTGTAAGGAAACTCGTCTTGGCTAGGAAGTACTTGGGAAAGCGCTCTTTCTCCTAAAGCCCCATGACCGATCTCACGACGTCCAGGACTTCCCATACGACCTGTTTCGCCTACGCTATATGGAGGGAAATTGTAGTGGTGCATGAAACGTTTGGATTCGACTTCCGTCAAATCGTCAATGATCTGGTTTTCATTCAAGGCCCCTAAAGTCGTCGTTGATAGCACTTGGGTCTCGCCGCGCGTAAATAGTGCGCTTCCATGCACTCGTGGGAGCAAATCGACTTGGGAATCCAATGGGCGGATCTCGTCGATCTTTCTTCCATCCGGGCGGATCTTGTCTTCGATGATCAAGCGACGCACTTCATCGGCTTCGATTTGATGGCAAAGCGCGGCAACTTGTTTTAAGATCGCGGCTTTCTCTTTTTCGTTTTCATATTCTTTTTCTTCAAACGACGAAACGGCTTGGGCTGTGATCTCGTCGATTTTTTCGTAGCGTTCTAGCTTCTTTTCGATCGATACCGCTTCTCGAATCGCCTGTTCGAAATTTTCGCGCACTTCTTTTTCCACATCGGCGTCGAATTGGAAAAGAGGAATATCGCGTTTTGGTTTCCCGATCTTCTCAATGATCGTTTCTTGGAACTCGCATAGCTTTTTTACATTTTCAAAGCCAAACATCAAGGCGTCGAGCATTTCTTGCTCGCTGACTTCTTTGGCGCCGGCTTCGACCATATTCAACGCGTATTTTGTTCCAGCGACCGTTAAATCGATATCGCTTTTCTCGCTTTGCTCAGCGCTTGGATTGACGATCAGTTCCCCATCGATCCGGCCTACCTTGACTCCAGCAATTGGTCCATTGAAAGGAATATCGGAAATACAAAGCGCTAAGGAAGCGCCTAGCATCGCCGCCATTTCGGCGCTCGCGTCTTGATCGACACTCAAAATCGTATTGACGACTTGCACTTCATTGCGGAATCCTTCCGCGAAAAGCGGCCGGATCGGACGGTCGATCATCCTAGCGCTCAATGTGGCATGTTCGCTAGGTCTGCCTTCACGGCGTAAAAATCCGCCTGGAATCTTTCCAACCGAATACAGCTTTTCTTCGAAGCTGACAGTCAGCGGAAAGAAATCGATCCCTTCTTTCGGTGTATTGCTTGCAACCGCCGTAGATAATGTGACCGTATCCCCATAACGGACGATCACAGCTCCATCGGCTTGTTTTGCGATTTCTCCTGTTTCGATCGTGATCTTGCGACCACCTAATTCATAATGAAACTCTTGTTTCGGCATTTCTTCACCTCTTTTTTCACAAATGAAATCATACCACGAATAGTGGCAAAAAAAAAGCAATCGTGAAAACGATTACTTTCTTAAACCTAAACGTGCGATCAACGTTTTATAACGTTCGTTGTCGATTCTCTTCAAGTATGCGAGAAGCTTTTTACGACGTCCAACCATCTTCATCAAACCGCGCATCGAATGATAGTCGTGCTTGTGTTCTTTGAAGTGCTCAGTCAAACGGTTGATCTGTTCTGTCAAAACAGCAACTTGTACTTCAGGCGATCCTGTATCTCCTTCATGACGGGCGAATTCTTTCATGATCGCTTGTTTTTCTGCTTTCAATAACATCGTTCTTTTCTCCTTTATTTCTTGTCGTTTTTCACCGGGTGGATGGTCGGAGTGTCCGAACCACACAGTCAAAAACCTATTCTATTTTATGCGTAAAGGTCTAAAAAATCAACTAAAATACTATTCAATTTTTCCCGACCTCTTTCATCACATTTTAAGGCGCCTTCCTGGATCATCAGCTCTCCTTCATATTTTTTCATAAGCGGTCGAGCTTTCTTTTCTAGATCAATCTGATATTTTTCCTCATACGCTTTTAGATCAACACCAAAGCTCGTTCTTAATCCCATCATGATGGCTTCGAAAGGCCCATCTGTTTTTTCTTCTGTCCTGCATGGTCCTAGACGAATATACGTATCGAGATCCTTTGTATTGTGATAGCGCGCCCCTAAAAATCTTCCGCTCGCTCCTGCGCCGATTCCGATAAAATCTTCATCCATCCAATAAGCAAGATTATGCTTGGAATAAGCGCCTTCTTTCGCAAAACTGCTGATTTCATAGTGGTCAAAACCATGCTCTTTGAGCGTTTTGACGATCCATTCATATTCGTCGGCTTCTAGATCCTCATCAAGAGGCTGCATATGGGCTTTGCCAAACGCGGAATTTTCTTCCAAGATCAGTGAATAGATCGAAAGATGCATGATATCAAGTTTCAAAAACTCTTCGATATCCTTTTTTAAGTCGCGTTGGTCTTGAAATGGCAAAGCATACATGAGATCGATCGAGATATTCTCGATTCCATTTCGTTTGAGCGATTCGATCGCTCGTTCGATCATTTCCTTCGTATGCCTTCTTCCAAGTTTTCTAAGAATGTCGTCTTGAAAACTCTGAACACCTAAAGAAACACGGTTGACGCCAAGTTTTTTCATCGCTTTGATCTTGTCTTCATTAAGCGCTTCCGGATTGCATTCGATCGTAAATTCATAATCTTCATGTAAATAAGGGATCAAAGGCGATACGAGTGTTTGCAGTTGATCTTCGCTTAAGATGTTCGGGGTCCCTCCCCCAAGATAAAGGGTACGCAAGCCATCTTGCTTTCGGATCCAAGAAAGAGCGCTTTCGATTTCTTTTTGGATCGTTTCCAACCATGGATCGACGCGTTTTGGATCGTATAAGATCCTGCAAAAATCACAATATGGGCAGATCGACTTGCAGAAAGGCACGTGGATATAGCAAGCAAGAGACATTATTCTTCATCCATCGAAAGGACAGCCATGAAGGCTTCTTGCGGGATCTCGACTGAGCCGACCATTTTCATGCGCTTCTTTCCTTCTTTTTGTTTTTCCAGCAGCTTCTTCTTTCGGGATATATCGCCCCCATAGCATTTGGCGAGGACATTTTTTCTAAGCGCCTTGATGTTGGTGCGGGCGATGATCTTGCCGCCAATAGCTGCTTGGACCGGGATCTCGAATTGTTGTTTTGGAATGAGATCCTTTAACTTGATTGTCATCGCGTTGCCTCTTCGATACGCGAAATCTTTGAAGACGATCGTTGAGAGGGCGTCGATGATTTGTCCATTGAGCAAGATATCCATCTTGACAAGCTTGCTTGGCCGATATCCTGTAAACGCGTAGTCAAAGCTTGCGTATCCTTTAGTCGAGGATTTAAGTTTATCGAAGAAATCATAAATGATCTCGGAAAGAGGGAGTTCGTATACGATCTGCATTCTAACTTCGTCGATCACTTGCATATCGACATATTCTCCTCTTTTCTTTTGGCAAAGATCCATGATCGCTCCAACATATTCTTTCGGTACGAGGATCTCCGCTTTGACGTAAGGTTCTTCGATGCGGTCAATATTTTGAGCGGGCGGGAGAGCGGCTGGATTGTCGATCGCAACCATTTCGCCATCGGTTTTATAGACATGATAAATAACTGAAGGACTTGTGGCGATCAAATTCAAGTTGTATTCTCGTTCGAGCCGTTCTTCGATCACATCCATATGAAGCAAGCCTAAAAAGCCGCATCGAAATCCAAAACCGAGCGCTTGTGATGTCTCAGGTTCATACTGCAAGGAAGCGTCATTGAGCTTGAGCTTAGCTAAAGCGTCTTTCAAATCGTCATAACGGGCATTATCCACTGGGTACAGTCCGCAATACACCATCGGCTGCATTTGCCGATATCCTTCGAGCGGTTTTTCGGCAGGATTTTCAACATGGGTGATCGTATCGCCGACACGAACGTTTTCGATATTTTTGATCGCGGCGCTGATCCAGCCAACATCGCCTGTCGATAATTCATCTTCTTGGACTTCTTTGGGCGTGCGGACTCCAACTTCGATGACTTCGTACTCGGCGCCGCTAGCCATAAAGCGGATCTTGTCTTTGGGCTTGATCGTCCCATTTTTAATGCTGACAAAAGCGATAACACCACGATATGGATCATATAAAGAATCAAAGACGAGCGCTTGAAGAGGCGCGTTTGGTTTGCCTGAAGGACTTGGCAGCTTGGCGACGATTTGCTCGAGCACATCCTCGACGCCTTGGCCCGATTTTGCGGAGATCTCGACTGCGTCCGAACAATCTAAGCCGATCATATCTTCGATTTCTTTTTTTACAAGCTCTGGCTGAGCGCTTGGTAGATCGATCTTGTTGAGAACTGGCAAGATCTCAAGATCGTTTTCCAAAGCAAGATAGACGTTGGCTAATGTTTGGGCTTGGACACCTTGCGCTGCATCTACCACGAGGATCGCTCCATCACAAGCAGCCAGCGAGCGACTCACTTCATACGTGAAGTCGACATGTCCTGGGGTGTCGATCAAATGAAAAATATAGTCTTCCCCATTCTTTGCATGATAGACGAGCTGGACCGCATTGAGCTTGATCGTGATCCCTCTTTCCCTCTCTAGATCCATCGAATCGAGAAGCTGTTCTTTCATTTCTCGCTTTTCGACAGTATCCGTCATTTCTAAGATACGATCCGCCAATGTCGATTTTCCATGATCGATATGGGCGATGATCGAAAAGTTACGAATGTGTGATTGATCCATAATACCTCCTATTCGGCTGTTTTTCCAAGAAGCGCTCTTCCTTGTCCGTTGATGAAATTTTGGATGGGCATGCTTGGTTTTCCTTCCATCTGGACTTGCTTCAAAGACAAATATCCATGATGGAGTTCTAGATTCAATTCTTTTTTATTGGTTTGGGAAAAACGTCCTGTTTCCACATTTTCTTTTGGAATATAAAGGGCGTGTGTGATCTTGAGCTTTTTTCCATCGACGAGCACATAAGCGCCTGGCTCATCGGACAGGGCGCGGATCTGATTGACGATCTGCTCGTCGCTTTGGGCAAGATCGATCTTTTCTTCTTCCGCTAAAATGATCGGGGCATAGGTTGCTTCACTTTCCTTTTGTTCTTGAAAGTGCACCTTGCCTAAACACAGTTCCTCTAAATTTTCTTTTAAAAGAGAAGAAGCGGCATCGCCCATCTTTTCAAAGAGCGAGCTCGCGTTGTCGGTTGGCAGGATCTCCACTTTTTTTTGAGCGAAGATCGGCCCGGCGTCCATTTTCTGGACCATTTGCATCAAGGTCATTCCGCTTTCTTTTTTTCCATCCATGATGGCTCTTTGAATAGGAGCACCACCTCGATATTCTGGCAGCAAAGACGCATGCAGATTGACGCATCCGGATTTAGGATGATCAAGAACTGTTTGTGGAACGATTTGTCCATACGCGCAAGTCACGATCAGATCGCATGGATGATCCAATATGGCTTGATGATCTTTTTTTATATGTGCAGGCTGAAAGACTGGGATTTGATGTTCTTGAGCGAGCGCTTTGACTTCGCTGAACACGATCTTTTTCTTTCGACCGACTTGTTTGTCTGGCTGTGTCACGACAAGATCGACACTCACATCGGAATCGATCAGAGCTTGAAGAACTTCGGCCGCAATAGCAGGAGTTCCCATGAATATGATATGTTTTTGGTTCATAAATATCCTTTCTCGTTTGGTTCTAAAAACGCTCTACAATGGATTATACACGAATTCTCAACTCTTGTGTTGCTTTCAAGTTTTAATTTTGCTATAATCTCAATGCATTTATGTCAGGAGGTGTACACCAATGCCACAAATCAAATCACAGATGAAACGTGTTAAAACAAACCAAAAGGCGCACGACAGCAATGTTTCAAAGAAATCGGCTTTGAAAACATCGATCAAAAAAGTACGTGCTGCTGTGGAAGCGAAAGATAAAGAAGCCGCAGTCAAAGCTTTTTCTGAATGCACTTCAAAATTGGATTCAGCTGCTGCCAAAGGACTTCGCCACAAAAACTACACGATTCGTCAAAAATCACGTTTGGCAAAACTAATCAACTCGATCGAGGAATAATCCTGATTCTTATTTGAGCTCAAAATAGCGGTGAATAGCCGCCTTTTTTTTATACCCGAAAAGCCTCCTAGATCAGGAGGCTTTTCGTTTGAAATTCTGGCATGAGCGACAAAGCGAAGTTTTCAAACCCTTCATCCCGATCGATCATTCCCGTTTTTAACTGATAGTCCAATCTAGCCAGCTGGCTTAGCTCATGAAGAAGCTCATCGGCTTCAAAACGAGACGCTTTTTTCATCATGAGCTGGATGCGATAGGGGTGCGCTTTGGTAAGATCGATGATCTTCTCTTTAGGATACCCTCCATCCATATATACGCGGACCTGAAATAAGAAGCGGATCTGTGAAGCGAGCAATGCGATGATTTGGAGCGTTTCCATATTCTGGGCTCGAAAATTGCGATAATAAGCGATCAATTTTAAACCGTTTTTTTCAAACAGCGCATCGCTCATTTTAAAAACATCTTCGATCGGCTCGCTGGAAACGAGCTTTTGAACCTCTTCTAAATGGATCTCTCCAGGATAAAGGCTTAGTTTATCGATTTCATCAAGGATCCGTTTCGAGTTGGTGCCAATATGGGCGATGAACCACTGCAAAGCATCGGGATCGATCGAGAGCGAGACTTTTTTGGTCTGTTCCAACACGTATGCTTTTTGATTTTTCGCATCCAAGCTTTTACAGGCGAGCAACGCCGCCTGTTCAAAAAACGGCTGCCATTCTTTCTTTTTCGTAAGTTGATCTTGAGCGAGCAAGAAGACAAGGATATCCTCCGTCTCTAAGCGTTCGATCCACTCTTTCGCCTTGACTTCATAATCTACATCCTTTTGGCTCTTGCCAAGAAAATCCGCGTTTTTGATGATGAACAATCTCTTTTCTTCAAACAATGAACGTGTATCAAGCGCATTCAGGACCGTCCCTTGTTCATCTTCTTTGAGATCAAAATTCTTCCGTTCCAAGTCTTTATATTTCTTTTTGATTTCTTCTAGCTTCAGATCCATTCTAGAAGCGTCTTTTCCATAAATGATCATATGCATAGTTTTATTATCTTGAATCATGCCCAAAACTTCAAGTGTCTCCATTGTATTGATAACCATAATATCCAGCGTCTGTTTCAAGGAACAAATGATTTTTCCATGTCATAAAATGAAGCGCGCCGACATCTTGGGTTTGAAGGATGATCGACGAAACATCGTTCAAATTCGCGATCACTTCGGGACTTGGATGATGGTATCGGTTATCCTTACCCACACTGATCATGGAAAACTTTGGGACGATCCAGTCGATAAAGCGCTTCGATGAGCTCGTATTGGATCCATGATGTCCGACTTTCAAGACATCGCATGGAATGCTTGTATATTGGTCCATCAGCTGTTGCTCGATATTCGCGCTCGCATCGCCCATGAAAAGATAACGAAAACCGTCATATTGAATATAGGTGATCAATGAAGTCTCGTTTTCATCTTCCGCCACGCGGTCGATCAGTAAATTTTGCATGAATGGATATGGGAGCTTCTGCGATGAGTCGGTGATGATCTGCTCGATTTCGATCTTATTCTGAAGACTTTCCAGTCCCCCGCTATGATCAAAATCATCGTGAGTCAGCAGCAAAAGATCCAACTTGCTTATTCCGCGGTCTTCAAGAAAAGGAAAAACGATCTCCTCGATATTGTCCCGATAGAGATTTTGTCCGCAATCGATCATCGTCGCCGAACGGTTAAAAGGCTCCACCAGCAAAAAGCAGTCCCCCTGTCCTATATTAATCGCAAAAACATGAAAAAATGGAGATATATAAGGCGCAAAGAGTAAGGAAACAGTAATGATAAGCGCTAGTTGAATTTGATGCCTTTTCTTGCCTATACACCAGTGGAAAAGCCAAAACAAAAACAAAGCGAAAATCAAAACGTTAGGATAGACCTTCCATTGCCAAGAGGGCAATTCTACATGAAGAGAGAATGGGACGAGCAGCTTTCCGATCAACAACAATCCATAGATCTTGCGAAGAAACGAGAAGAAAAGAAGTTGAAAGAAATCGATCGAACGAAAATAAAAGGCTTGAAGAAGGGTGTTGATCCATAGCTGCCAGACTTGATTCCCGGTTCGATACAGCAAGATGGAAAGCATTGGAAAGACAAGACAAAGATCTAAGGAGCCATACGGGATCATCAACAAATATACGATCACGAAAAAGGAAAACTGATGCTTCCAATCATCAAAGAGAAGTTTGCCAAACGTATGCAAAATATAGCGGATCAAAGAAGAAGAGAGCACGAACAAGGATCCATACCATACAGCCAAAACGAGCGTGATCCATTGCGCTTTGCGTGGGTCCCATCTTTTTTTGATCGTAGATCGAACCATGTTGAGCAACGCTAAAACGGGCACCCCTAAGCTTGCGATCATAGACTCTTTTTCGTGGATCCCATACAGGGCGGACATAAAAAACGGATCGTTTTTTGATTTGAAATTATCATACAATCGGTTTTTGATCGAATCTTTTTGAGCGAGGATGGTATAGTCGTCTGCCTGTTCATAAATGCGTTGACTGGCCATATGCTTCTCAAAAGAAAATAGGGTAAAATTCCCTAGCGATTCGATCGCCCGACTCGAGTGGACCCGGATCTGATCTTGATAGTGCAGCTTCTCTGGTTCATATAAAACGATCGTACCGCTCCTATTGCTAGCTAGCGCATAGCCTTTCTTGATCGTAACAACACTAAAATCTTTAGAGAGATCAAGAGCAGGAGGCGGGAGTTTAGAAACCGAGTTGAGCAAAAAAAGAGATAAAAATAGAAAGAGGAGTTTTTTTTGATGAAAACGGATCCATAAAAATAGGATCAGAAAGACAAAAAGAAAAAATGCATAATACAAGTCCGGAATAGTTACTAAATAGAAGCAGAGCGCCAATACGAAAAAATTCATAAGCAGATCCTTTCTTTAATCTTTTCGAACATCTTTTCGCCGATACCTTTGACATTCATGATATCTTCTAGATTTTGAAAAGTCGCCTGCTCGCGATATTCGATGATCCTTTGAGAAATCGAGGGACCAATACCAGGAAGAGATTGAAGCTGTTCGCTTGAAGCGGAATTGATGGAGATCTTTTGTTCTTCGCTTTTTTCAGGGATCACGATCATATCGTGGTTGGCCAACGTCCGATTCATGGACAAACTGGAAAGATCGGCCGTTTCGCTTGGGCCTCCAGCAAGTTCAAGAAGCATAGTGAGGGTGGAATTGCGCTCTAATGAATAAGAGCCAGGCTGTTGGATCGCTCCTTTGATCTCGACTTGGATTGTTGATGAAATAGAATTCGACAAGTCGATCGGCGTGCTCCGGCCATAGAAGGAATAAAGAAAGAACAAAAAAAGACACATCCATAAAAGCATGTACTTAATTTGTTTCATGCTTCTACAATACTAGAGCTTTCAAGATTGGTCAACATAAAAAAGAACAGCCCATCGCTGTTCTTTTGCGTTTCTATTTTTCGTTTACTTGACTTCCAGGATCTCGACATCGTAAGGAATTGC
The DNA here is from genome assembly GCF_001945605.1 of Dubosiella newyorkensis. Lineage (GTDB taxonomy): Bacteria > Bacillota_I > Bacilli_A > Erysipelotrichales > Erysipelotrichaceae > Dubosiella > Dubosiella newyorkensis. The sequence continues at coordinate 18,450 of NZ_MPKA01000086.1, read as the reverse complement.
CGCTTTTGAGATTGTAACCACATCCCCCGCCTTTTTATCGAGTATCGCTTGAACGACTGGCGATTCGTTTGAGATCTTGCCTTCAAAAGGATCTGCTTCGGTCGTTCCGACGATCGTATACGTCGCCACTTCCCCATCGGAAAGATCTTTAAGCGTCACGACCGATCCGATGCGGACGATTTCTTTGGCGCTTTCATCTTCTTCGATGATTTCCGCTTGCTTCAAAATCGCTTCGACTTCATGAATACGGGCTTCGACTTGCGCTTGGTGTTCTCTGGCTGCGTCATAGTCGGCGTTTTCGGACAAGTCGCCTTGCGCGCGCGCTTCTTGTAGTTCTACGATCACTTGAGGACGAACTGTATGGACGAGCTCATCAAGTTCCCGTTTTAAATCATCGTACCCTTCTTGGGTCACATAAAACTTTTCATTTGCCATTATATATCAGCTCCTTGATTGCTTTTGAAATTATAGCAATTCCAAATCGCTTATTCAATCACTAGCTTTAAATCTTTCACGATCTGTTCATGCTCTTCATACGTTTTCGAATAGTAGACTTTTCCTGGATTTGATTTTACGTTATGGATATCTGCCGCGAAGAACAAGTAGTCGTTCTCTTCAGGAGAAAGAGCGGCCAAGATCGCCTCTTTTCCAGGATTCAAGATCGGTCCAGGCGGAAGTCCCTCAACTTGATAGGTATTGTAAGGCGAATCGACATCGTATTGGGTTTCGCAATCGCTCGCGTCCTTAAAATCTTCATAGAGCGCATAACAAACGGTCACCGAAGATTCTAGCTTCATATTCTGTTGTAGACGATTATGGAACACGCCAGAAATCGTCTTCATATCTTCCACGCTGCCCGATTCAAATTGAATGATGCTCGCTAGCGTTACGACTTGCTCGACACTCATGCCGCTCTGCTCAAAGGCTTCTTTATTTTCTTGATACACGATATTGAATTGATCCAAGAACGCCCGCGTGATCGCATCCAAGCTCATATCTTTATCCAAATAATACGTTTCTGGATACAAGTACCCTTCGAGCTTCACTTTGAGCTGCTCGTTATCCAAAATGCTTGGATCAATAAATGAATACGTCTTGGAAAGCTCTTGAATATAAGCTGGATCGTTCCATAATTGCAAGATTTCTTCTTGCGAATACGGCATGACTTGACTTAGGTTGGCCGCGATCTCTTTCGCCCATGTTCCTTCCGGGATCGTAAAGTGGATCGTTTCTGCCATGATATTAGAAGGATCGGCGATATAAGCTAAGATCTCTTGGACCGACATATTATCTTTTAATAAATAGGTCCCAGCGTAATGCGTTTCATGTCCGCTCATTTTCGCGTATAAAGAGGCGATCGTCGAGTTTTTGATCAAGTCTTCCTTTTGCAGATCTTCTAAAACAGTTGACAAGCTTTCCCCTTCTTGGATCTCGAATTCTTTTTCGATATTGCCTTGACCCATTGGCCGCAAAGCCGAATAGGCATAAAAGGTGAGGCTTCCTGCCGTAATGAGAAGCAGGATAAGGATCCCTAAAATGATCCTTCCGACTTTCACTCGCCGCCTTTTTTTAGGCATCCTCTTCATCCTCGATAAATGTATTGATCACCTCTTGGACCATATCCCATTCTTCATCCGATTCGATTGGCAAAAGCTCGCCTTGATCGTTGTAACGGGAAGCGTAAACTTCTCCTTCTTCATCGTCCGCTCTTTGGAAAACGACGTATTGCGTTCCATCGGGCGCATCGAATGTGAACAAGATCGTCATTTTGACTTCGTTTCCTTCTTCATCTTTTACATATAAACAATTTGAATCTAACATTGTATTCTCCTTTCAAAAAAAGCGGAAGTTAAAATCCCCCGCCTTTATGATCTAAATAACTTTGCAAGATCTGAACTGCCGCCATTTGATCGATGATCTTCTTTCGCTTTTTACGCGAAACATCCCCTTGGATCAACAACCTCTCTGCGCTTACAGTCGTTAGCCTCTCATCCCACAATTTGACTTGAATCCCGTGTTCTTCCAACATTTTCGAAAAATCGATCGAGATCTGTCCACGGACCCCAATATCGCCATTCATGTGCTTTGGCAAGCCGAGGACGACTTCCTTTACTTTCTGTTCCTGCAAGATCTTCAAGACTTCCTGCAAACACGCTTCATAATCATCCGATTCAAAACGGACGGTCGTCAAAGCGCGGGCGATCATTTGCAGAGCATCGCTGATCGCGATACCGCAAGTCTTACTGCCAAGATCTAAACCAATGATCTTCGCCATCTCTACTTTTCCAGATAAGCGCGGACGAGCTCTTCAATGATCTCGTAACGTTCAATACGTTGGATCAGATTCCGCGCGTTCTTATGTGAAGAAATATAAGCAGGATCGTTGCTGATCAAATAACCAGCGATCTGATTCTCCGAATTGTAGCCGCGTTCTTCTAAAGCTTGGCTTACCTCTTTCAAAATCGTTTTGATATTTTCGCGTCGAATCTCTTCGGTCGTGAAAGTCATCGTTGCTGTAACGTCTCTCATTCCCATCACACTCCTAACATATTGTCATTGTATACTATCTATTTTAAAAAGAAAAGTGTTTTCATTTCGCAAAAAATTGGGCATTTTCGCCACTTTGGCTATAAAGATTGAATACTTGCTTTCACAAAATCGATCGCTTCTTGAATCATGGAAGCGTCTTTACCACCTGCTTGTGCTAGATCCGGCTTTCCACCACCATTTCCTTTGCAGATCTGGGCCGCCGATTTGACAAGCGTGCCAGCATTCGCTTTTTTGGCGATCGCTTCTTTTCCGACACCAGAAACAAAGACGACTTTATCGTTGTTGATCGCGTAGAAGAAGACAATCAAATTCGCGTCCTTGCCTTTGAGATCGGTCGCGATTTCTTTCATCTCTTTCCCATCTAGGTTTTTGATCGCTTTGATCAATACATGGAAGCCGTTGATCTCTTCTTGATCTTTGATCCATTCGTTGGATTTCAAAGACAAGATTTGATTGTTCATCTTTTCAGCTTCTTTTTGAAGTTCCTTGTATGAATCCATCGTTGAGATCACCTTTTGATCGATCTCTTTGATGCTCTTCTGTTTTAAAGCGTCCGCGATCGTTTCTAATTGCTGGTGCTCGTTGGCAAACTCTTGATAAGCGGCAAATCCTGTCTTCGCGCTGATCCGTCTCGAATCGGAACCGATCGATTCTTCGCCAATGATCTTGCAGACACCAATAGCCGAAGTGTTGTTGACATGGGTACCAGCACAAAACTCTTTCGAAGCATCCCCCATTGTTACGACGCGGACCGTATCTCCATATTTTTCGTTGAATAGCGCGGTAGCTCCCGATTTTTTCGCGTCCTCGATCGCCATGATCTCTTTCGTGACTGGATATGCGTTTTCGATATAGCTATTGACGATCGCTTCGACTTCATGAAGCTGTTCTGGTGTGATCTTTTCAAAATGACGGAAATCAAAGCGCAAATAATCAGGCCCGACAAAGCTTCCAGCTTGCTGGATATGCTCGCCGAGCACTTTTTTCAAAGCACTTTGAAGCAAATGGGTGCAGGAGTGATTGGCTGTCGTCTTCATGCGGCGCTTCGCGTCGACTTTTTGTTCGAGAATATCTCCCGTATGCAATGTCCCCTCTTGGACAATAACTTTCAATAAGTGCTGCGAGTTGCGTGTTTTTTGAACATCGACGACATCCGCTTTGACTTCTTCATTTTCGATCACACCTGTATCCGCGACTTGTCCGCCGCTTTCTGCATAGAAGCAAGTTTGATCAAAGATCACTTCTCCTTCTCCTTGCAGGGAATCAACCATTTCTCCTTCTTTGAATAGAGCAATCACTTGTCCAGGACAAGCAAGCGTATCATAACCGACAAATTCAGAAGGTGTCGTAAAATTCATCAAAGCTTCGTTTTGCGCGTTGAATGAATCTTTCGTATTTCGTGCGTTCCGCGCTCTTTCTTTTTGTTCTTGCATGTGGGCGTCGAATTCTTGGCGCGAGATTGTCAATCCGTTTTCTTCGGCGATTTCTTGTGTCAACTCGAATGGGAAGCCATATGTATCGTACAAAGTGAAGACGACATCTCCACCAAGTTTGCCATCTTTTGCGTTCTTGATCTCTTCATCAAGCATCGATTGGCCCACCTTCAATGTCTTTTTAAATGTTTCCTCTTCATTTTTGATGAGCTTCTCGTTCATCGAAGTATGTTCTTGCAAATATGGATAGAAATCTTTCATTACCTCGTTGACAACGGGAACAAGCTTATAGAGGAATGGTTCATCGATCCCGAGCTTCAATCCATAACGAGCCGCTCTTCTAAGCACACGGCGCAGTACATAGCCTCGTCCGCTGTTGGAGAAATTGGCGCCATCGCTTAAAGCGAATACAATCGTTCGGATGTGATCGGCGATGACCCGATAAGCCATTTTATATTCTCCTTCATAAGGGTATTTGGCGTATTTCTCGGTTGCGTGGATGATTGGCAAGAAAAGATCTGTATCAAAGTTCGTCTCTCCATCTTGTATAAGAGCGACCAAACGTTCCAATCCCATCCCTGTATCGATGTTTTTTTGTGGAAGTTCTTTATATTCTTTGCGGTCGATCGCAGGATCGCAGTTGAATTGCGAGAATACGACATTCCACACTTCGACATAACGATCGTTCTCTAGCTCTTCAAAAAAGAGCCGTTCTCCTAAGTGTTCTGGATCGTATTTTTCGCCACGATCGAAGAATATTTCTGAATCCGGGCCTCCTGGACCTTTTCCGATTTCCCAAAAGTTCTCATCTGTTTTCAGAATATGGCTAGGATCAACTTTGCATACTTCTGTCCAGATCCGATAAGCGTCTTCATCATCTGTATAGACAGAAACATAAAGACGATCTTTATCGATGCCCATCCATTCTTCGCTAGTCAAAAATTCCCAAGCGAATGGGATCGCTTCTTCTTTGAAATAATCACCGATCGAAAAGTTTCCGAGCATTTCGAAAAACGTATGGTGTCTTGCTGTTTTTCCGACATTTTCAATATCGTTGGTGCGGATACTTTTCTGCGCGTTGGCGATCCGATTACAGCGTGGTTTTTGCGAACCATCAAAATACTTTTTAAGAGCCGCGACTCCAGCATTGATCCATAAAAGCGTTGGATCATTGTCTGGGATCAAGCTCGCGCCAGGTTCGATCATATGTCCTTTGGACGCGAAATAATCCAAAAACATTTGTCGAACTTGATTTCCTGTTAATTGTTTCATTGTTCTCCTCCCATAAAAAAAACGTCCCTAAATTTAGGAACGTTGATCACGCGGTACCATCCTAATTCATTCTTCAATAAAGAATGCGCTTGATTCTTCGATAACGCGAAGAGCGGTTCAACTCCAAAGCAGCCTTCAAAAAAAAGATCTTCAAGGTTTTCACCAGCCACCTTGTCTCTGCAAAGATCTGATCTTCTACTCCTCTTTTTCATTGTCAAACTACTCGTATCTTAACAAAAAAGAATCCTAAAATCAATCCAGGGCAAGCTTTGGATCCAACTTTTCTTGCAAGGTAGTCCTTCGAATCGAAGTGTTGGCTTGACGCACTTTTTCTTCAAAGAGCCTTTGATCTCCCAAAAGAAGAAGTTCTTTTTTCGCCCGGGATATAGCGGTATACAGCAAGCGCTTATTCATCATGAAGTTCGCTTGATCGGCGACTACACAGATTACATTCGAATACTCGCTTCCTTGCGATTTATGAACACTGATACAATAGGCGAGTGTCAAATAATATAAAATATCTTGATCAAAATCGACGATCTGTTCTCCAAAATCCACACTGATCACACTGTTTTCAATTTGAACGATCACGCCCATATCTCCATTATAGACATCGTCTTCGGGCATGTTTTTCAAAAGCATCACCCTATCATTTTCCCGGAACAAATAGGTCCCGATCTTCCATTCTTTTTTATCGGGGGCAGGTGGATTCAAAAGAAGCTGCAAAGTTTGATTGATCGCGTCTATGCCTGCGCTCCCTTTGTATTTTGGCGCGATGATCTGCACTTTTTCTCTTTCGAAGCGGTTCATACGTTGAAGATATTGCGTGATCATTGACATCACATCATATGAACGGCATGCCTGAAACTTGACACCATCTTCATAATGACATCTTGTTTCTTCTCTAATATTTTGAGCTAAGAGCGGGATTCCCGATCCGCTGGACTGTCGAAAGATCTTTTCGAGATGGATCAAAGGAAACTGCTTGGAATCGATCAAGTCATTGAACACTTTTCCCGGGCCAACGCTTTCTAGCTGATCCTCGTCTCCGATCAACAAGATCCGCGTATGCGAAGGTAGTGCGAGTAAAAGCTGAGAAAATACGTGAGTATCGACCATTGAGGTCTCATCGACGATCAAAAAGTCAATATCGAGAGGATCGTTTTCATTTTTCTTGAACGAATTATCTTCTAGATTCCACTGCAGAAGTGAGTGGATCGTTTTCGAGTCGTTTTGCGACAATTGATACAATCGTTTGCTCGCTCTGCCTGTCGGCGCGCATAACTGCACGATAGCGCTCGGAAATAAAGATTTCAGCAGCGCGAGGATCCCTTTGACGATCGTTGTCTTCCCAGTTCCTGGTCCGCCATTCAAGATCATAAAAGAATGATTGAAAAATTCCTTGATCGCCTTTTTTTGCGTTGGATCGTATTCGATGGCGTAGGCGAATTCGACTTCTTCGATTTTTTCCTCGAGGATGGCCTCATCGATCGGTTCCACTTTGAATTGATGTTCTAAGATCGAACGGGCGATCGTTTTTTCTTCGCTTAATAAATGATATGGATAAAACTTGCCTCGATCGTACTCTAGGCGTTCTTTTTCGATCAGCCGTTGGAGCGATTCTTCAAAATCTTCTTGATTTAACCCTGAAAACATGGCTCGAAGCGGCGCATACTCGATAAATGTATCCCCGCTCTTCATCGTGTGGCTTTGGATCGCTTCATGGATCCTCGCGTCGATCCTTCGAAAATCACGAAGATCTATATTGAGGTGATCGGCGACTTTTTCTGAACTTTTATATCCAAAACCATAGACTTCGTAATATGGAGTGAAAGGATCATCCTGAAGAACATCTAGCACATTGTCGTATTGTTCTTCAAGCGTCTGGATCTGCCGTTCAGAAAGTCCGAGTTCTACTAGTTCCAAATACGTCTTTGAAAATCCAGCAAATGCCGCTAAGCCTTCTTCAATGATCTCGATCTTCTTTTTTGGGAAGCCATCCAGCTGCTTTAATAAACTCGGATCTTCGCTTAGTCGACTGAGCGTGTCTTCGCCAAACGTCTCATAGATCTTTTCGGCGCTTTTCTTCCCGATCGTCGGAAAACGGGAAGAAGAAAGAAAAGCGATGATCGCTTCCTTTTGCGTAGGAAGGATCTTTTGCGCTCCTTCGATCATGAATTGAGTCCCATATCGAGGATGCTCCCCGAAGTGCCCGATCAATTCATATTCAAAATCGACTTCAGGCGCACTAAGCTTCCCTGCCCCTACAAAGCGATGATACGTATCGGATTGCAAAAAGGTTCCGACCATGAACATTTGATCCGGACTCGTATAGCGTATGGAAACGAGTTTCGCTTTGAGCTTAGTCTCGCCCATGTCTCAATTCCTCATAACGCTGCAAGATCGTATCGTGAAGGATTTTCCCTTCTTTATATACGACATCGATCACGCCTCCTCCAAGACACAGCTCGCCATCATAAAGGACGGCTTCTTGCCCTTCCGTGACGCCCTCGATTCCTTGAGGGTAAGAAAGCAGCACGCTGTCGTTCGTGATCCACTTGAGTTTTACGTCTTGATCTTTTTGGCGATATCGAAACTTGCATGTAAGCTCTTGCGGGATCGATGTTTTATCCTCGACGATCCAGTTGATGTTTTTGATAAGCGCTTGATCGGAAGAAAGCCATTGTTTTTGCGTATGGTGCGTGACAAATAGACGATTCGTTTCTACATCTTTGCCGATCACGAACCATGGGCCTTTTTCGTGATCGATGTGAAGTCCTTTGCGCTGTCCGATCGTATAATACAATACACCTATATGTTCTCCGACAATTTTTCCGGTGTTGATATCGATGATTTCTCCAGGTTTGGATGGCAAATAGTTGCTCAAGAATTCTCGAAAGTTCCGCTCGCCAATAAAGCAGATCCCGGTGCTGTCTTTTTTCTTCATCACGCTTTCTAGATCAAGCTCTTCGGCGAGCTTGCGGACTTCCGACTTTGTGATATTGCCAAGGGGAAAGAGCGTTTTAGCGATCGCTTCCGGCGCTACTTGGCATAAAAAATACGTTTGATCTTTATTTGTGTCGGCTGCCCGTGCAAGATAGGTAAAGCCATCTTTTTGTTGAGTGCTCGCATAATGCCCGGTAGCAACCATATCGTACCCATGATCCATCGCGTATTGGAAAAAAGCGTCGAATTTAATGTATTGATTGCATAAAATATCAGGATTGGGCGTTCTTCCTTTTTTATATTCTTCTAAAAATGTCAAAAAGACTTTATTCCAGTAGTCTTCGATAAAATCGACTCGATCTAAAGTCAAGCCTAGATGTTCTGCGACCGCTTTGGCGTCGAGATAGTCTTGTTCTTGAGGACAAATATCCGATTGGATCAATGGATTCCCTAAAATATCGTTGTTGGCAAAACTATCCCAATTTCGCATAAAACAGCAAGTTACGTCATATCCTTGCTTTTGTAAAAGATACGCAGCTATGGCAGAGTCGACCCCGCCGCTCAACCCTAATAAGACTTTCATGCTTTCCTCCTAATTTTATAAAAAAAAACAAGCAGCTCGGCTGCTTGATGATTGCAAATGGTGCCCAGGACCGGACTCGAACCGGTACGGTATCGCTACCGGTGGATTTTGAGTCCACTGCGTCTACCAATTTCACCACCCGGGCATGAATCTCTGTTCGTTGATTGCCTATTCATAATAGCAAACAGAGAATCGATTTTCAACACTTTTTTAAAAAAAGTTGAAATTTTAATGGTTGATTCACGCTTTCCCCAATTTTTTTAAGGAGAACTTCGATAGCGTCAGGATCGATATCGACAAGATCCGTATAAAAACGCAAGATCGAAGGCACCTGAATCTGCTCTAAGGAATGTAGGATCAAAAAAAGATCGCTTTCATGGAAATCTTTGCGGTAAATCACATGGATCTTTTTGTTTTGAAGAGGCTGGTTCTGGATCTCTTCTGAAAAGATTTGACAAACGGGATCAAAGGTATCCTTGAGCAATTGCTTCGTTTTCGGATAAAAGCCGGTTCGATACAGCTGCTCAAAAACTTCTTTTTTCGTGATCAAAGCTCGTTGAGCCAGTTCGATTTGATTCGTATCCTTCAACCATAAAGAAGCACAGACGATTTCTTTTTCTTGATCGATCGAATAGATCGGCGTCATTTTTGTAGTTTGTCCGATTTCGCAAATGGCTTCTCTCGACGTTTTCCATCTCCACTCGATCCGTTCGCTGATCTCTTCTATTTTTGAGATCCATTCTTTTTCTTCGAGAACGATCGAAAAACAACAATCTAGGTTTTCTAGTACTAACAGCAAGTTCTTTAGATCATCATTTAAATGAATCACCGATTCAAGATCATACAAGTCGATAGCGGACCATTCTTTAGATAGGGAGGCGATCCAGTCGATGCATGTTTCGATCGAATCCGTGGCGAAGTGTTTTCCTAAAGAAAGGGACAGCTTGCCTAGCTTTAGATCGTTGTCATCGATAAATTCGAATGCTTTATTTTCCATAGCCTCTCGTATGGAAGCATCAAAAATATCATTGCTCCAAAAACGGCTCACATAAGAGGCGACGATCTTTTGTTTCAAACTTTCTAGATCCATCGATGTGCCTTCGATTCTCTCAGAAGAAAGTTTCCGGACATTCGTGCGTTGAACACGATATAAGATGAACGCTTTGGCTTCTTGCACATATCCGCTTTGGGCTAAAACGCTTTCCACGCTATCTTGGATCTGTTCGACTTGAATATAGCCATCTTCGATCTTGTTTTTGAAGTCGGCGCTCACTTTTAAAGCTAAAAGTTCGATAATTTGAGGATCTTGGATCGTGTTTTGAGATTGAAACGCTTTTTCGATTGCGGCGATGATCTTCTTTAGATCAAAATCGACGAACGTCCCATCTCTTTTTTCGACTTTAAGTATTTGCATATCGGATCTCTATTTCTTTCACATAGTGTTGACAGCGCTCTTTTTCTACGAGAATCGTTTCGTTTTGGAGCGATGTATCAACATGCCATATCCATTTGAACGATTTATCAAGATAGCCCGCCATCTCTTCAAGTCCGCCTTCAAACAGATCAAGCGCAAGCCTTGTTTCAACGACCGTACGATCCGGGATCGTTTTCAGGATCTGCAATGTTTGTTCGATCAGCGAGAAGTCAAAGAAGTCCATCCCTGTTTTTTTCGCGTAGAGTCGAGGGGGGCTTTTAAAGTTGAACCAGATTCTATCCACTGCGTTTTCTTCGATCCATTGCTTCAAAACCTTTGGCTTCGTTCCATTGGTTTTTAAAATGATCGTATACCCCATCTGTTTGACATAGATAAAGAAATGTGAGAGTTCTGGATTCAAGCACGCTTCGCCTCCTTGAATGCAAAGCGCTGATAAAAAGTGTTTTCTCTCCTCTAAAAACGCGCTGACTTTTTCCATTTTTAGAGGTGTTTTGGATTCTTTGAGATAGACTAGATCTTTTCTTGGACAATCTGGGCAACGAAGATTACATCCAGCTGTATAGAGACAAGCGCTCAGTTTTCCTGGTTCATGACCAACACATAAAGGATCTAAATCATAAAATCGAAATTCATCGAGTTTCCAAGCCGCAAACGCGCTGACATTGGCACTCAAAAGAGAATATGTGTTTTGAAAAACATCTAGTTGTTCTCTATCCATGCTTGTTGTGACCTTAGTCCACCAATCAGCCCGCATTTGATATATGGTCGGCATGATTTGCGCGCACGCATTGGTTGGATATAGATGCTTTAGACGTTTATCTACTTTCGAGGGCACAGTTTTGATATAGCCTAGATTTTCGAGCTTTTGCACGTTCTTGGTAACGGTCCCTTTATCGTATTGGCCATTTTCGACGATGCGCTGCATCGAGATCCCTTCTTCTTCATAAATTGCGAATAAAACGGGAAGCTGGGCGTATGTCAGTTTCAATGGTTCGAGCTTGCGGTCGAAATACTTTTGGGTGTTTCGATACAAGATGCTGATATCCATCATGATATCGCTTTTATGCGCGTGTTCTTGTTTCATCATCAAAAAGAAAAGAAGGCGACCCTTCTTTTACTGAACTTTAGCATCCACATTTTCATCCCGGACAACCACATCGTGAGCCCCGCCTTCGACGATACTTGTTGAAGAAACGAGCGTGACTTTGGCATCTCGTTGAAGTTCTGGTATCGTCAAGCATCCGCAGTTGCACATCGTATGTTTGATCTTCGATAAGGTCAAAGCGACATTGTCTCGAAGCGACCCAGCGTAAGGTACAAACGAATCGACACCTTCGACAAAAGACATCTTTCCTTCTCCACCAACATCATAACGTTGCCAGTTACGCGCTCTGGCAGAACCTTCGCCCCAATACTCTTTCATATAGTTTCCATTGATGCTCACGCGTTTGTTTGGCGCTTCTTTAAAACGTGCAAAATAACGACCTAACATAACGAAATCGGCTCCGAAGGCTAAAGCGAGAGTGATATGGTAATCGTGTACGATCCCGCCATCCGAACAAATCGGAATATAGATTCCGGTATTTTTGAAATACTCATCGCGCGCGTTAGCTACATCGAGGGTCGCTGTCGCTTGTCCACGACCGATTCCTTTTTGTTCGCGGGTGATGCAGATCGAGCCTCCACCGATCCCGACTTTGATAAAATCCGCACCTGCCTCGGCCAAGAAGCGGAATCCATCGCCATCGACGACATTTCCTGCGCCGATCTTCACACTGTCGCCATAATGTTCGCGCACCCATTGGATCGTATCTTTTTGCCAGCAGGAATAACCTTCGGAAGAGTCGATCACGAGTACATCGACGCCTGCTTCCACAAGGGCTGGAACGCGTTGAGCGTAGTCTCTTGTATTGATTCCGGCTCCAACGATATAGCGCTTGTTTTCATCCAAAAGCTCATTTGGATTTTCTTTATGGGAATCATAGTCTTTACGGAACACGAACGCTTTTAAGCGCTGATTCTCATCGACGATAGGAAGCTGATTGAGTTTATGTTCCCAAATGATATCGTTGGCTTCAGAAAGAGAGATGCCATCCTTTCCAACGATCAGCTTGTCGAACGCGGTCATGAAATCTTTGACTTTGGTGTTCTTATCCATACGAGATTCGCGGAAATCGCGCGAAGTGACCAACCCCACAAGCTTTCCATCTCTTTTTCCTGTATCTGTCACGGCCATCGTCGAGTGACCCGTTTTCTTTTTCAAAGCGAGAACATCGGCAAGCGTGCTATCCAAAGAAAGGTTTGAATCACTGCCGACAAATCCTGCTTTCGACGCTTTTACATTTCGGACCATTTCCGCTTGGCTTTCAATTGGCTGCGAGCCATAAATAAAGCTGACTCCCCCTTCTCTAGAAAGGGCGCAAGCCATTTCTTCGCCACTGACAGCCTGCATGACAGCGGAAACCATAGGAATATTTAAAGATAAAGCGGGTTCTTCTCCTTTTTTGAATTTGACCAAAGGCGTTTTCAATGAGACGTTGTCGGGTGTACAATCGGGTCCAGAATAGCCTGGCACAAGCAAGTATTCGCTAAATGTTCTAGATGGTTCTTTGAAAAATTTTGCCATAGTTCCTCCAAATATTTTCTAACATTATATCACACCGAAATTGGCATTCAACCTCGAGTCTTTCGTTTACTCTTGTCCTAGATGGTAGATCAATACACTGTAAGGGGCGATGATCAAGTTTTGATTGTATGGATCGTTCGAATTTCCATTATCGAAGATGACTTTCCCTTTTTCGTTCATAAAGTATTGAAAGCTGTTGCTGGTCGGATTGAAAAATACGTAATTCCGATCGTTGTCTTTGTTGGTTTTATAAACGAGCACTTGGTTTTCGATCATTTCGAAGCTGACATTGTTCGCGATCTCTTCGCTTGTTTTCAAGCGGAACGAAGGGTGTTCCTTGCGGATCTTGATCAACTCTTTGGTATCTTTCATGATCGTTTGATGGAAATTCCGCCTAGTATAGTCGATGCTATTGACGGCATCCGGCTGATTGTATGAATTGCCGATGTTGTTTTTTGTTCGACCAAATTCTTGACCGGAATGAATGAATGCGATTCCTTGCGCCAACAACACCATCGCGTTGGCTAAGATCTGCCGCTTCTCTCTTAGATCTCTTCCTTCCCCTTGGCAAGCGACCCTGTTTTTATCCCATAGTGTATGGTTGTCATGACATTCGACAAAATTCACGACTTTTTGTGGCGAATTGAAGACGAAATCTTGACAACTAGCGGCCAAGACTTGCATCGCTTCATTGATCTTCTGGATATTTCCGCTGGCGTAGCCTCGCTGGTGCAAGTCGCTGTTGGAGCCTCGGATCACTTCGCGGAACCGATCAGAAAAATGACCGATATTCGGCATCTGGCTTTGATTCTGCTGACTCGCTCTTTGGTTCTCTGGCAAGAAGCTTGGCATGTTCCATCCTTCTCCATAGATCATAAAACCGGGTTTGATCGAGCGGCAAGTCTGCGCGACTTCATTCATAAAATTGATATCCAAGATCCCCATCAAATCGAATCGAAGCCCATCGATATCGAATGTATGGATGAGTTTGCGGCATGTATTGAGGAAATATCGTTTTGACATGATCGGCTGGGTATCGATATCGTTCCCGCAGCCGCTCCCATTTGAAAACTCGCCATTTTGATTCATCAAAAAATAATAATTTGGAACAAGTGTTTCCAAAGCAAAGCGTTGTTTATCATACACATGATTAAAGACAACATCCAAGTTGACGCGGATCCCGTTTTTATGGCACGTATTGACGAGCCGCGCGAATTCCTGGATCCGACATACAGGGTTGGCTGGATCAAGAGAATAGCTACCTTCCAGCGCTCGAAACTGCATCGGGTCATAGCCCCAATTGTAGTAGAGGTCTTGATGGAATTCGTCGACGCTTCCAAAATCATTGACGGGCATGATCTGCAAATGCGTGATGCCTAGATCTTTGATATAGCTGAATCCCGTATTCTTTAGACGCGTGATCTCGTTTTCTTCGATGAAGCCGACAAATTTTTTGGGATGCGAGACGCCAATATCGCTATGACTTGTCATGTCGCGGATCGATACTTCATAAATGATCGCGTCTGTATTGCTTTGTTGGGGTTCCATTTCTACTTTTTCTGGTAAAGCAAGTGTCGTTTCGTCGATCACGACACTTTTTTGCCCATCCGTCGTAGAAAACATCGTATAAGGATCGATGCACGGGGTCCATGCCCCATTGCAGCGGACTAAAAAAGTATAAGGCACTCCATGCAGGTCGCCTTGGACCTCGACTTTAAAGATGCCTTGGTTTTCACGTTTCAATTCATAGGTTTTGGTTTGCTCGCCTTCATAGAGGCAAAGCACGATCCTTACAGCTGTCGGGGCCCATAAAGCAAAAGTCGTTTTATCTTTTGTATAATGGGCGCCAAGCTGTTCAGTGATATTCGTGAATTCGCGGGCAAATTCGGCTGTTTTCACGATGTGAGCGTACTTGGCTGGTGTTTTCCGGCAAGAATCGCTGTATACATAATATTCGGTGCCAATCGTTAGTGGCTGATCGATCGAGAGTCGATAATGAGTATATCCGTTATAGAGATCCGAGCGTTGCTGCACGCTTAATGGGATCATATTTCCTTCTAGATCTTCAAGATGGAAGCTTTTGCTTTGTCCATCGTAAAAATTCTTTGACATATAGACGTTTATCGTGTTGTATGTATCGATATACGCCTCGTAAGGGTCTTTCATTCGCATAAAAAAAACCGCCTTCCTTTTTTTATTTTAACATGGAGTTTTCATTTTTGTTTCTAGAGATGCTAAAATACCTTCAAAGAAGGAGACTTATATGAAGAAAACGAGAATTGAAAGCGATGTTCTTGGTGAAATCGAAGTTGAAAGCGATAAATATTGGAAATCCCAAACACAGCGGAGTTTAGAGAATTTTAAGATTGGTTCAGAAAAGATGCCTAAGGATCTCATCATGAGTTTTATGTATTTAAAAAAGGCGTGCGCTTTGGCGAACGAAAAGTTTGGCTTGATCTCTTCTTTTCAAAAAGAGGCGATCGTGCATGTTTGTGATGAAGTTCTCAAAGGCAACTATCTTGATCAATTTCCTTTAAGTGTGTGGCAGACGGGTTCGGGAACCCAAACCAATATGAATGTGAATGAAGTGATCACGATGCTTGGCAATGAGTGGGCCCATGAAGAGATCCTGCACCAAAATGATGTGGTCAATTGTTCTCAGTCTTCGAACGATACGTTTCCGGCAGCTCTCCATATCATGTGTGTGATGGAGATCCAGAATCTATTGTTTCCTGCCTTGGATCGAATGATCAGCGATTTTAGACGGCTCGAAGATGAAAATAAAGGAATCATCAAGATTGGAAGAACGCATCTTCAAGATGCGACACCCCTTTATTTTTCGCAAGAGTTGAGCGGCTATCGGTCGATGCTTGAACACAGTAAAGCCCAACTCGAAGCTGTCCTCCCGTTTTTACGGGAATTAGCGTGCGGGGCCACCGCAGTTGGCTCTGGGATCAATTGTCCGAAAGGATTTGATCAAATGGTGGATGATCTTTTGAGCGAGTTTTTAAAAGAGTCTTTTGTTCCTGATCCAAATAAATTCCATGCTTTGACAAGCAAAGACGCGTGTGCTTTTTATTCGGGCGCTTTGAAAAGCTTGGCTGCCAATCTTCTAAAGATTGCCAACGATATTCGCTGGCTTGCTTGCGGGCCTCGGTGCGGGATCGGCGAAATCGTGATCCCGGCCAATGAGCCAGGTTCTTCGATCATGCCAGGGAAAGTCAATCCTACCCAGTGCGAAGCGCTTAGCATGGTTTGTGTTCAAGTAATGGGAAACGATGGCGCTGTTGGGATCGCAGCGAGTCAAGGAAATTTTGAGTTGAATGTCTATATGCCTTTGATCGCGTACAATTTAGATCAAAGCGCGCGTTTATTAGCGGATGCGATGATTTCTTTTAGTGAGCATCTACTGCAAGGTTTAAAGGCGAATCAAGAGAAAATGGAGTCGAATGTGCATGATTCTTTAATGCTTGTCACGTGTTTGAATCCAGTGATCGGCTATAAAAAAGCGGCACAGGCGGCTCAATATGCTTACCAGAAAGATCTGACTTTAAAAGAAGCGATCGTGCAGCTTGGTTTTTTGAGCGCAGAGCAATTTGATGAATTTGTGGTGCCAGAAAAAATGATCCAAGAATAGATAAAAGAGGAAAGCTGTGGCTTTCCTCTTTTACATGAGTGGTGAAAAGATTCTAAGAATATTTCGAAAATTGCGAACGATCGGATTTGTTTCTTGACATTCTTTTAATGTCACAAGGTGGGATTGTTCAAAGATTTGTTCCAAGTCATGCTTGATGTTCGGAATGCAGCTCGTTTTATAGAGCCAGATCCCGCATTCGTAATTGATGTAGTAGGAGCGGAAATCCATATTTACAGTTCCTACTAAAGCACTTTCCTGATCGGATAGGCAAACCTTGCCATGGATAAATCCGGGAGTGTATTCGTAAATTTTGACACCTTTTTTAATGAGCAATTCATAATTGCTTTTCGTCACTTCATAGACGAGTTTTTTATCGGGGATGCCTGGTACGACAATTCGAACATCCACTCCGTTGTTCACGGCAAGCGTGAGGGCGTTGACCATTTCTGTATCGAGGATCAAATACGGTGTAGTGATCCAGAAAAGGTCGTTGGCCATATTCAGCATATTCAGGTGCATATTTTTGCCGGTATTGTTGTCATCGGTTGGTGAATCTGAAAATGGGATGATGTAGCCTTGTCCCTTGATTTTTTCGTAGTCTTTTTCTGGCAATAAAAAGGAATCGTATTGGGTGTTTTCATTGGATTGATAGTTCCAGATCTGTAAAAAAGCGATCGTGAACATTTCTACGCCTTTTCCTTCGATGCGGATCCCCATATCTTTCCAATACCCAAAGCGTTCTTTTGTGTTGATATATTCATCGGCAATATTGATGCCTCCTGTATAGGCCTTAAGTCCGTCGATGATGATCATTTTTCTATGGTCGCGGTTATTCATCTGGACTGCCAGCTGTGGTCGGATCTTATTGAATGTATAGGTTTTGATTCCTCGTTCGTTTAAGTATTTTTCATAATCTTTTTCAAGATGCGTGATCGTTCCAAAATCATCATAGATCAATCGCACATCAACTCCTTCTTCTACTTTTTGAAGGAGGATATTCAAAATCGTGTCCCACATATGGCCTTGATCTAAAATAAAGGTTTCAAAGAAAATGTAATTCTTCGCTTCTTTGAGATCTTTTTTGATCGACTCGAACATGATTTCCCCTGTATCGAAGTATTTTGTCTTACAGTTTTCATAGACTGGAAAATAGCCGTTGGACCATGCCAACGAGATCATTCGGTCCAATATATGGTCTTCGCCATTTGTTTGTTCGAGCGTCTGGATGTTCTGCATGGCATATTTTTTATAATCGGAATACGCTTGGCGATCTTGAGCCATAAGTGCTTTAGGGATCTTGCGGTTCCCAAAGAGCAAGTAAATAAGTCCTCCAAAAATAGGGACCGCTAAGATCAAGGCGACCCAGAGCAGTTTGGAGCTCGAATCGGAGTCACGGTTGATGACGTGGATGGCCATGATAATGCTTAAGATGACCATGATCACATAGAAAAATGTAAAACGGGTTGAAAAATAGGTCACGATCACACCTAGACAGATCACCTGGATCAATAGGGATGCGACGATATAAAATGCTTTTTGTTTTAAGAGTTTAAATATCCTTCTCATAACTACCTCGTCGAAATTATAGCATACTCTTTTCATTCCAATTCTTAAGAAACAATTAGAATATTTATAACAAAAAAAAGCCAGCAAGTCTGTCTTGCTAGCTTCTCTAGAACCGGCAGCGTCCTATTCTTGCAGGCGCTAAGCCAACTACCTTCGGCGATGGAGTGCTTGACTTCTGTGTTCGGGACGGGAACAGGTATTTCCACTTCTCTGTCACCACCGGATCTTCTCCTCGATCGATCCCTCAAAACCGGAAAAATCTTTCAGACACAACCCTTTCGTCTGTTTCAAGTCATGGCGTCCTCTCTTCTCTTTTCTGATCAAGTCCTCGGCCTATTAGTACCGGTCCACTCCGGACATCGCTGCCCTTCCATTCCCGGCCTATCCACCTTGTCGTCTTCA
>NZ_MPKA01000091.1 GCF_001945605.1 Dubosiella newyorkensis | reverse complement strand
ATTCTTTGTCATATTGCTTTGCCATTTTTCATTCCTCCTCATTCTGGAATTCAAATTGTTCTTCTTATGACATTCTACCACTTGAATTTTCAGAGGTTTAAGGGATGCACCATTAATACTAAATCCAAAAATTCAAGAAGCTGGTATGGAGGAGCAGAAAGTATGGGAATCCAAGCGCCTGCGAAAGTAAAGTATCAGCTTATCCATGAAACTCTCCTGCAGAAAGACAATGTTCTGAACGTGAGTGCATTATGCCGGATCGCCGGTGTATCCCGTTCCGGATATTATGCATGGGTCAATGCCACTTCTTCACGACAGAAGCGCGAAGAACAGGATCAGGCTGACTTTATGTTGATCAAACAAGCTTATGAATTCCGAGGCTACAAAAAAGGAGCGCGAAGCATCTATATGCGTCTGCTGCATATGAATCCGCCAATTGTAATGAATCTCAAAAAGATTCGAAGACTGATGAACAAATACGGGCTTTACTGTCCGATCCGAGGATCCAATCCTTATCGGAAGATGGCAAAAGCTTTGAAGACGAACTATACAGCACAAAATATCGTAAACCGGGAATTTAAGGAATTTGGTCCTCGAAAAGTTCTTCTTACAGATATCACCTATCTGTTTTATCAAGAAGGCTGCTGTTACCTTTCCGTGATCACAGATGTTTGTACTCACGAAGTTCTAGCTTATACAGTAAGCAGGAGTTTAAAGATCGATTTCGTGATGGATATGATAGACGAACTATTGAAAAAATATGAAGCCGAACTGGATGACAAGACAATCATTCACAGTGACCAAGGATTTCATTATACGTGCCGGGCTTTTGTGAAGAAGCTGCAGGATCATTCGTTTATACAGTCCATGTCGCGAAAAGGAAACTGCTGGGATAATGCACCGCAGGAAAGTTTTTTCGGACACATGAAAGATGAAATCAAAGAGGTGATAAAAGAGAGTAATACGTTCGATGAAGTGAATGAAATTCTCCGGGACTGGATCGATTACTATAATAAGGACCGGTATCAGTGGGAACTGGAAAGACTCTCCCCGGCAGAATATTATTTGTATCAGCAGACGGGAATTTATCCATTAAATAAAGGAAAGACCAAGAATAAATTAGAGCAGAGAATAGACAAATAAAAAGGCAGAAAAACTGCCTAAAGAAAATACTAGAGAGTGAATAAAGTATCCTACCATATAGAGAAATAGAATTCACCCCCTAAAACTTAAATTGTCCTTGACAAAGGGTACACTTCACACTTCATTTCGGGGACACTTTTGGGGTGTCTTTTGGGGTCATTTCCCATTTTTTTATGACTTCTTTCTCTAAATAATCATCAATGTTAGATTTATTTTAAGGAGGTTTTTTTATGTCTGATGATTATTCTTATCTTTTCGATCTTCTCAGTATTCCCGACGATGGTTCTTTTATATTGTCGGATGTCTGTGTCGAAGGTCCCAAAAAGTCTGTGACTCTTTCTCGTCGTGCAGCTCCTGCCTTCTGTCCTCAATGCTTTTCCAGAATGCATTCCAAAGGCATCTATACTCGTACTCTTCTTCATCCTGTATTCCAGGACGGTTCTTTCTTTCCTATCCTGCTGAAGCAGAGGCGATGGAAATGTCCTCGCTGCGGCTTCCAAACGAATGAACGCTTCCCTTTTGTAGAAAGATACAAACAATCCACAAACCTCACACCTCTTCTTGTCCTCGATGCTTTGAAAGAACTTCAGGTATCGACTCGTTCCGTTGCCAGAAAGTTCCACATGTCGGATACCCAGATCCGCAATATCTTTTCTTCCTATGTTGATCTGAAGCGCCTTCCTCTCACCGAATTCATCTCGATCGACGAGGTCTATCTCAACATCGATGATTCTCACAAATATGCTTTCGTCATTATGGATTTTGCCTCAGGCCAGATCATCGATATCGTTTCCAACCGGTGGACCAGCACTCTCGAAAAATATTTTCTATCCATTCCGCGTGAGGAACGCCTCCTTGTCAAAGGCATTATTTCGGATGCCTACAAGCCTTATCTGGAATCCGTTCCCGCCTTCTTCCCGAATGCCTGCTCTATTCTGGATTCTTTCCATGTCATCAGCTTCCTCATTCGGAAGCTAAACGATCATCTCAACCGGATGATCCGGACACGAAGAGAGAAATTAAAAAAGAATGGTTGAAAAACCATCCCGAATGTTCGGATACCGCATCTTCTCCTCCGGATTCCAGAGAAATCATCCTTCTTCGAGACTATCGCTGGATCCTTCTCAAGAATTATAAAGAAATCAATCGCTCCGGCTATCCCAAGTGGCATCAGAAGCTAAGAATGCGTGTCGATACAGCCTCCATCGAATCGATGTTTTTCGCGATCGATCCTTCTTTGAGAAAGCTTCACAGACTCAAAGAAGAGTATCTCGCTTTCAATGACGCATTCTATCCAACAACGGAGGAAGCCTCCAAGACTCTTGAAACCCTGATCCAAAAATACAAACGATCCGATCAGCGGGTCTTCGTCGAATTCGCACAGTTCTTGAAAGCCCACAAAAAAGAAATCGCACTTTCTTTTACAGCAGCCGAAGTTTCAAGAAGAGGATCAAAGGATCTTGAAACCTGCTATGCACGGCTCTCGAACGGCCCTATGGAATCATTCAACAGAAAACCCAAAGACTACAAGAGGAATGCCAGAGGAACCTCCAATTTCGATTATACACGCAACCGCATTCTTTGGGCAGAGAGAAAAGATCCACCCATCTTGGGAATTCCAAAAACATCTGAACAGATCCATACGAAAAGCCTGAGCGAAAAGACGAAGAAAAAGAGAGGAAGCAGCTACAATAAGAAAAAATAAAACCAAATAGCATAAAAAGAAAAAGGAAGCAATATCTTCACACTGAATGATATTCTTCCTTTTTGTGGGACTTTTGGGGGTAAATTCTTTTTTTACATTCGTTCATCAGACCCCAAAAGTGACCCCAAAAGTTTTTGGATACCCTTTTATATCTTGTTTTTATTCATTCTATTCAAACTGATCGATTCTTTTCAGTAATTCGTCAGTAGGCAATCGAATGAATCCCCCATTGTGTGTTAAGAATAAACGTAAACATTCTACATATTCAATTTGGTCAACAATTTGATTCTCAAATAACATATCCAACAATTTGATCGTTCCTATAACTTCTACCCCTTCTTTTTTTGCTGCTTTTCTTAAAGCGCCATCTCCTGTCAATAAAGGAATTACGCGATGTTTCGCGATAGCTAACGCAATACTATCAAAAACTGAGAGTTTTTGATATCGTTGCCTATAGACTTCCGCTAAGAAAAACTCTTCTTCAAATAGTTCCGTGCCTTGAAGTCCTAAATCTAATAATTTTTTACTCAATCCTTTGGGTTCGACAAGTTCATTATAGATAGCTTCATGATTCATCAAATAGATCAAAGGAAGTTTAAATGGTAAATCTAATCGATCGATTGTTAAAAAATCGATCCATACGTTTGTATCGCTACTGATCAATTTCATTGGCAATTGTCTACTTTCTGACAATTCAATGCCACATGATCATAGGTTGTTTTTAATAATTCGGCGCCTTTTTGGATCGAAATTTCTTCTTCATTTACGGCCCGATAAACGAGTTGTTCGAATAAGATCGGTCTTTCTAATGGAAGTTTGGAATCACAAAAATCCTTTCCATTTTTATTATTGAGTATAAAAAACTTTCTTGCTATAGAATCAGTGATAATTCCACTTTGCTCTGCTCGAACCACTAACAAAGAAAGAGCGATTCCATACTCTTGACAAACTAAGCACATATCTTTCGTGATAGACTTTCGTTGAACTCCAAGTTCCCGTATCATGTCCTCCTTCGATATCATAAAAGCTCC
This sequence comes from Dubosiella newyorkensis, assembly GCF_001945605.1. Lineage (GTDB taxonomy): Bacteria > Bacillota_I > Bacilli_A > Erysipelotrichales > Erysipelotrichaceae > Dubosiella > Dubosiella newyorkensis. The sequence goes on along the minus strand of NZ_MPKA01000091.1, from coordinate 13,389 downwards.
GGCGATTTGTGTAGCATAGTTTTCGCATTCTTTATCATCCATATCTTCTGGCCATTGATAAAATAAATGCACTAATTCATGGACGATCGTTGTACGAATTCTTTCAACAGTCATATTCTTATTCAAAATAATATAGGGTCTTCCGTTTACGGTTCCATTCATTCCTGAAAAAGTTGATTTTTCAAAATCGAGCAAATAAACTAAAATACCACTATTCTCTAAGATCTCTATTAGATTTCCAACTGGACCAACTCTATTTAAGGATAGAAAGTTTCGAAGCATCAAGGCATCTTGTTCTCGATTTTTAGTTAAAGGTAATGAATGAAGTGGCAAAGATTCTGGCAATACTTCGCCTCCAAGAATTTCAACGACTTCAAAGAAACGTCCAAAATACTCTTCTACACTTTCTTTGATAAACTCTTGTTGTCGTTTGGTGAATGAACTATTTTTTCGAAACTGTTCATGAACGAAATGGAGATCGTTATTCCTTATAGCCAAAAAATCGGAAATTTTGACATGTAAAACTTGAGCAAGCTTTTTGATCATTTCCATATCTGGTCTTCTATCTCCATTTTCATAGTGCGTAATAGCCATAGGAGAAACGTTGACTTTAGAGGCGAGTTCTTTTTTTGAAAGATTATTTTTCAAACGATAATATTTTAGATTCTTGCTTAACATAAATCACACCTCCTCTGTTTACATTATAAAATATTTAATCGAAAAATAAACAGGAATGATATGAAAAAAGGCTTCAATATCATTTAAATTGAACCCTTTGGTTATAATTCTAAGTTTTTTAACTAGTTATTCGCATCTTCACGAAGTTCATCTCCACTTAATAGTATTGCATTATAGTAATATGAATTATAGCTCATCTGCTTACTCAATTCTTCATATCCCATAGATTCAATAAGTGTTGGAGTTTCTGAATAAAGTGATGTTCCTAAACCTAAACGATTCCCTTCAATATGTGCTCCTAGTGATTCAATAATTGTAGGAAAAATGTCTAAGGTAGAATATTCTCTAGTTTTGTCTAGTTCATATGTAGGACCGTTGATCACTGTAAAATAAGTCTTTCTTGGAAATCCTTCAGGAACGGCATCAGCAACAAATCCATCCATACTTAAATGATCTCCTGCTATAACAATAGTTGTATTTTTATAGAAATCCTGACTTTGACACCATTTAACAAATTCTGCAATTTTGTGATCAGAACAGTTAATGACGTTTTCGTACTGAGTATCAAATTTATCAGGACAGTCCGGACAAATATACCCATCTTCAAAGTGAGTATCTACAGTAAGCATTGTAAAATTAAAGGGCTGTTCATTCTTTGCAATTTCTGAAAGTTCTTTTTTCGCATATTGAAAAAGTTTACTATCTTCATATCCCCAGAATTCAAAATAATCTTCATCAATTATTCCATCGCTTTGAGCAGTATAATAATCTAACACTTTGTAATTGCCATGCTGCTCATAATAGTTTTTTCGTCCTCCAAAAGCCGCATCAGATCCACACATAAAGTAATTATGATATCCTTCGTTTTCTAAAACATCTCCTAAACTAAATACGTTTGGAAAAAATTTAGAATCACGATCAAAATTTTGACTATAATTTATTCCTCCATTTAAAGGAATACCCATAGACTGTGCAGCTATAGCAGCAGTCGTCCATGTTGTATTCCCCGGAGTGAAGCCACCATTTAACTTATGATCTTTTTTAGATGAAAAATCATTATTTTCTTTAGCTAATTTAGATAATTCAGGAATGAGTGTTTGCTTAAACCCTCCTCCTTCGTTTTCATCTGTATAACTCTGTTCCATCGATTCAGATAAAATATAAATAAGATTTCTTTTCTTTTCTGGAAAATCAATATTTGTTAATCGAGCATCCACATAATTATTATCAAAAAGATCACTGTCAACTCTTAAACTATCTAAATAGTCTCCTACACCTAATGTTCTACATAAAAAAAAGCCATTATATAAGTCTAAAAAAATCGTAATACACAATATACCTATAATTCCATAATTTAAGCACTTTGTGAATTTTTTAGGTTCGAATTTAGTCTTTATTTCTCCTCTTTTATTTTTTATATATATTAATAATAAAGCTATATAAACAATTGTACCTAATAATAAGTAAGGCCACTGACGAACAAAAAAATCTCCAATTACTTCAGATACAGTGCTTTCAGCTCCAGATAAACCGTTTTGAATGGTATATAATATTTGTCCAAAACTTCTTATCGAAAGTCGTACTGTAAAATAAAATTTTGTATAAATAATGATATTTAAAAACAGAAAAAGTAAATATGATAATGTGATAAAGAATATCCACATGATTTGTCCTCCATTTTATGGATTTTACTGATTATAGCAAAGAAAATCAATATCAATTTTGCTTATCTCTAAATTCAAATTTCTTATCTACTTCATCTATATTTCTATTACTAATTTATTTTTATAAAATTCTGCTAGTTTATTGAAATTTTATGCTTTATAAATATTAATACTTGTAAACTAAAAAAGATTTCAACGGCCTATATGGTTGAAATCTTTTCTGGTTAGTTCTCTAATTCTTTTTTAGCTACTTGGAGTGCCTGAGCTATTACCACATCCATATCGTAATACTTATATTCTGCTAAACGTCCTCCAAAAATAACGTTCTTTTCTTTATCGGCTAATTCTTTATACTGTTTATATTTTTCTGAATTCTTTTCATCATTTACTGGATAGTATGGTTCATCCCCTAATTTCCACTCGCTTGAATATTCTTTAGAAATGATCGTTGTTGGAATGTCTTTACCTTCATCGTCTTTTCCGAATTCAAACCATTTATGTTCAATAATACGAGTATATGGAGTTTCTCGATCTGTAAAATTGACGGCTGCATTTCCTTGGAAATTATCTATATCCAAATGTTCTTCCTCAAATCGAACAGACCGATATTCAAGGGGATCTAATTGATAATCAAAATATGCGTCAATTGGTCCGGTATAAATGACTTTTTCAGCTAATTGATCGAGTTGTTCTTTTTCTTTTAAATAGTCTGTATTCAATCTTACTTCGATTCCATCGATCATATTCGCAACCATTTTAGTATATCCGCCCATTGGAATTCCTTGATAGAGCGCGTTAAAATAATTGTTATCGAATGTGAACCGTACAGGCAATCGCCGAATGATAAATGATGGAAGGTCTTTACAATCTCTTCCCCATTGTTTTTCGGTATATCCTTTGATCAATTTTTCATAAATATCTTTCCCTACTAAAGATATCGCTTGTTCTTCGAGGTTCTTTGGTTGCGTGATTCCTGCTTCTTTTCGCTGCTCCTCAATTTTTTGTTTGGCTTCTTCTGGAGTAACAACATTCCACATTTTATTAAAGGTATACATGTTGAATGGAAGAGAATACAGTTCTCCTTTATAATTTGCGACTGGCGAATTTGTAAAGCGATTGAATTCAGCAAATTGATTTACATAATCCCAAACTTTTTTATTGTTTGTATGAAAGATATGGGCTCCATATTTATGAACATGAATCCCATGTTCTTGTTTAGTGTAAACATTTCCTGCAATATGATCTCTTTTCTCGATCATAAGCACTTTTTTTCCTTTTGCTTTTGCTTGTTGAGCAAATACAGAACCAAATAGTCCTGTTCCTACAATTAGATAATCGTATTTTTTCATATATTCCTCCTTAAAATTTATCATTTATAAACATATCAATAAATTCACTTTTTTGATCTTCTATATCATATATGATATTAGAATTAAACGATAGCCTATGGTTTCTTCCTCCTTTTAAAAGCTGGACAACTTTCTCTGCACCTTCTTTTAAATTCCTTGGATCATAAAACTTTGCCTTATTACTAAAAGATAATGAATTAGGTACGTTTTTTGAAAATAAACAAGGCAACCCGTTAACTTGAGCTTCAACACCAACTATTCCATATCCTTCAAAATTAGAAGGAAGAATAAACAAGTCCATAGCACTGTAATATTTTTCGACATCAAACTTTTTTCCCAAAACATAAATGTTATTTTCAAGGCTTTCTTCTTTGATTGTTTTTATAATTTCGTCTTTTAAAGGCCCATCGCCAATCATTAGAAGTTTAGTTTTCGGTAGTTTTCTCTTTAATTCTTTAACTAAAGCAATTAATGAAAAAGGGTTTTTAGAATAAGTTAGATTTCCTACAAAGCCTAACACTATATCATCATCACTTAAATTTAAATTTTTTCGTATTTCAACTCGATTTGCGTTATTGAAAATAAATTTTTTACTATTGATTGTATTCCTTATTACTCGATATTGCTTATTTTTTCCGAAAAGCCATTTTGCAGCTATATCAGAACAAGCAAATCTATAATTCGTATGTTGATTTAAAATTGGACGCCCTATTATATGAGCAATTTTAGAAATATATCTTTTAATTCTATTTTGATTATCATTACCAGAAGCATGGCTATGAGTAATTGTTACAGGTACTCTTCCATAACTTGCAAGATTTCCAAAACAATCAAATGCCTCAGAAATATTAAAATAGGCAATATCATATTGATTTTCATTAATATAATTCTTAATTTGTTTATATCGTTTATGTGGTTGTGGAATACGATTGATTGGAAGAAGCCGAACATTAGGATCTTGTTTATATTTTTCTTTTAATTCTTCATCAATAGCACTGCTTAAAAGATCGATTTGAACCTCTTCTCTTTTTAAAACATCTACGAGTTGGAATATATAGTTATCTAAACCGCTTCCTTTAGTATTTGATATATAACCAATTAAAATCTTTTTCATGGTTTTCTCCTTAAAAAAGAAAGAGAGAATTCTATCTCTCTTTCGTTGTTTTTTAATATCCTAGATTTGGATCATAATAGGTATCTTCTTGATAGTAGAGATCTTCTTGTGGAGTCTGTATCATTTCTTGGTTTTGATCTTCAACAACTGGAGTTTCTTCAACTGGAGTTTCTTGAGCCGGTTCAGCTTGAGGCTGAGTTTCTGTTACAGGTTGTCCAGATAATACTTCTTGGATTTGATTTCTTGCATTTTGAACAGATTCTTCATTTGGAATCATAACATAGGCAGTATTTCCTAATTCAGCACAGAATTCAGTGGCTCCTGTTCCATCTAATGTGGTTGTTATAAAGTTCCAATCACCACCATTATCAATTTGATTTTGAGCAAGTTGTTGGATTTCTTGATCGGACAAGTCTGTTTCCAAAGCTCCTCCCAGAGCATCCATAAACCGAGAGTAATTTGCGATCATAGATGGAGAAATTACTTTTTTGGCGATAGCCATTAAAACAGTTTGTTGGTTTTTAACCCGTTGGAAATCCCCTTCTGTATATGCATATCGTTCACGAGCAAAGGCGAGTGCTCCTTCACCATCCAAATGGTTGTCTCCAACATGAACACCATAGTCTGGATTAGTATAGAATTGGTCTACTGCATATCCTTCAGGAACATATACATCAATTCCGCCTAACGCGTTAACTAAATTGACAACACTATTAAAGTTTACGCGGAGAGTATAGTTAATTTCGATACCTAGAAGATTTTCAATCGTTTTCTTGGTTGTTTCGACTCCATGTAGTCCAGTATGTGTTAATTTGTCCAATTGTCCTTGAGCACATCCATATCCTTCATCGCATGTTGTAGTTACATAATAGTCACGAGGAATACTTGTTAAGAGGACAGTATGAGTAACCGGATTGACTGTCGCTACCATATTGACATCGCTTCGTCCTACTTCCGCAAACCCATTTCTTGAATCGCTTCCACTAATTAATACAGTGAATGGCTCAGTCGTAATATTATCAACCTTTTTAGAAGAATCCTTCAATACATCAGTATAATACTTTATTTCATATACAACTTTCGTGTCTTCATCAAAATTCATATATTGTTCATTATCTGCCACGCTACCTCTACGGGTTTCATTTAAAATGATCGCATCGACAGAATGATCATAGAGGGCTGCTACTTCAGCATCTAAACCGTCAAACCCAACTTGTGTGATCGTTACATTTTGATTAGCAAAATCTTCTAAACACTTATCCGTTCCTACTCGATCTAAAGTATTCAAAACACCTATTTTCTTGTTTTGAAGTCCTCGAAGATCTTTTACATCGCTATCCTTCAGAGTAACAACTGAAATCGTATTTAAAACTTTTCCTTCTGGCGTCGTAATATTTGTCAACATACTACTCGTTTTGTAAATATTGAAAGCACCAAACGCGACGATGGCGCAAATCAATACTGTTATTATACTTGTCGCCGTTCTTGTAATCACATTCTTTGAAATAAATAGCAAAATCACCATAATTGCAACGATCAAGACGATTGCTGCCACAATAGGAATTAGCAATTGCATAGGAAGCACATTCAACTTTGCGATTTGATATACAAAGAATGCAGTGACTAATGCAATCAATACCGTTAAAACAATCGAAAATATTCGATATCCTTTGTTCATAAATACCTCTCTAAATTTCGTGTCTATTTAAACATATTTTAAAATGAAAAGCAAAATTTGCTGTAAGTTCATCTTACTTTTTCTCTTAATTTAATAAGCGGATAAAAAATTTGTGGTTGAATTCGAATGAATCTGACCATCTTGCCATTGCTCTCATTGTAGATTTTTTTATCCTTTTCATAAATTGCTTTATTGAATTTTGCTATATCTTTCGTAACTCTCCAATCAAATGGAAAGCTAAAATAGATTTGATATTGCATTTGAATCAAATCCAATACTCGATTTCGGATATATACTTCTTTTTCCTCTGAGAGACTGTTTCGAACTTTTATATAATATTCCAACATATGAAGCGTAACATCTAAATGATGCTGAACGTTTTTTTGCATATTCTTAACACTCATACTTTGAGTATCGGAAAAAACCCGATACAAATATAGTGGTTCATTCAATATTTGAATCGTATTCACATAAGGAATAGGCATTATCATATATTCTGCATCAACATAAAATCTGTGTTCATCAACATGAATATTATTTTCTTTTAAAATTGAAGTTTTATAAGTAGCAGAATGCATTTGAACTTTAATACGTTTGGCTAACATAGAAAATGAATATTCATTTTTTTGATTAAATGAAGAATCAAATTTTCCATTCATTACTCTTTCTTTTGTTTTATCATTCACCTCATAAAAAGGGTTATAGATCAAATCAGCTTCAGTGTTCTTTAAATTCTCAATAAAATTTGGTAAGTATTCGGTAATTAACCAATCATCTCCATCAACAATTTTAAAATATTTCCCCTTTGCTTCTTTTATCCCTGTGTTGATTGTTGAGCCATGACCTCCATTTTCTTTATCGATTACTCGAATTGTTTGCGGATATTGTTTTTCTAAGCTATGAGCAATCGATGAAGTATTGTCTTTTGAACCATCATTTACAATCAGAATTTCCAGGTCATTTAAAACTGTTGGTTCCAGTAAAGAGCAGACTGTTTCTTTTAAGGTGTTTTCTACATTATAAGAAGGAACGGTAATTGTTAATGTTTTTTCCATTTTTTAACCTCTCGTTTGATTCGATCCCCTAATTGAATTTTCCAAATCTGATCATGATCGATCCAATCATAGAATTTTCTTTCTTTTGGTGTAAAATTCGAAAGATAAGGATTTTTATGAAAATCTGGAAAATGATTATTTATATATTTTCTAAATTCTAGAATCATTGCTTTACTTTTAGGGATTCGCGCTAAGCAATTTATTCCAAATACATAAATATGAGCAATGCATAAAAATTCAAGTTCTTTTGCATAGATTTTATCTAAGTTATTTTCTTTAAAATAATCAATAAGATCATTCATTGCTTCGAGAGATTCTTTCTGTCTATCTAATGTTTTTGAAGACATAATAGAACCTGAATGTTGAACATAATAATATAAAGGATCTTTGATGTAACCGATTTTTCGAGATAAAGCTATTATTTTTGGAATAGTTCGTAAATCCTCTGCCCATACTCGATTTGGGAAACAAATTCCACTTTCTTTAAACAATTTTGTTTTATAAAGTTTACCCCAAGCAGAGGGATCAGTTAACAAAACACTTTTATCTTTTGTTGGATAATAAATTTTATCTTCTTGTAAATGGATTGAATCTTTTTCTAATTCTTCAAATCTCTCGTTTACTCTTTTGTAACCACATATCACTAGGTCTAAATCCTTCATTTTAGCAGTATTTAAGAGCTTTTCTATCATATTCAATTCAAGTTTATCATCACTATCGACAAATAAAATATACTCTCCATTTGCATGTATTAATCCTGAATTTCTAGCCTCTCCTATCCCCATATTTACTTGATCAATTATTTTTACTCGTTTATCTTTCAAATACTTCTCAACAAGAGAACGTGAATGATCTTTTGATCCATCATTGACAAGTATAATTTCCAGATTTTTATATGTTTGATTTACGATTGAATTCATACAACTTTCAATATATTTTTCAACATTATAAAAAGGAACAACAACTGTTACTAAGGTGTCCATTAAGTTCTCCTTTCACCGCAATTGCTTCGCTTTAGCAAAAATAATTGGAAATTCTCTTTTTACAAAGCCAACTGACTTTCCAAGGAAAATCGATAAAATTACATTTTGCTTAATAATAGGATAGAAAATAATTCTTTTTTTTCCCTTAAAAATCATAAAGGGTTTTAAAGTTTGATATAACTTGCTTTCATAAATACTTGATAGCCAGTTATTTATATTCTGACCATCAAATCGTTCTATAGCCGATAATAAATATCTACAATAAATAGAAGCCATAACCTCTTCACATTCAGCAAATAAACTTGGGCATTTTGTTTTATATTCTGTTAAAAATAAATTGATCCTTTGTGTATGAAGATCAAAATAATTATCTAATTTATGATGTGTCAAACTCATATTCTGTCTTATAGAATAATGATAAGGTGTTTTAGCTAGAACATCTAAAGAAGTTATATATGATAGTACTTGTAAATTGAAATCTATATCTTCTATCATTTTAATATTTTTGAATTGCAAATTATGGGTTTTGAGTAACTCCGTTCTATAACATTTATTCCAAGGATAACCATAAAGTGTTTTCGATTCTAAATTAAGTACTTCGGAATAGATCGATCTTTGAGTATCAAAAAAACCATTATTAGGTATAACTCGCTTCTCATACTCCAATTGCCCATTTTTTTTATAATACTCTTCAATTGCTCCAATAATTATTAGATCTGGATGTCTTAACTGTATTGAGTATAAATATATGTCCAATAAATTTGAATCATACGTGTCATCTGGATCTAAGAATAAAATATATTCTCCACGGGCTTTATATAATCCACAATTTCTGGCATTACTTACACCTTTATTTTCATTAAGATCTATTAATTTCACTAAATCATTGTCCACATATTTTTTACAAATAGAAAGAGTTGAATCAGTGGAGGCATCGTTAACTAATATCAATTCAAAATCTTTAATGCTTTGCTTTAGAATACTCTCAATAGCTACTTCTATATATTTTTCCTGATTATATATAGGCATTACAATCGAAAACATAGGTCTCATTTTCTCATCCCCAATCTTTTTCGTTGAACAAATAGATTCAACTCTTTAAAACAATAAATCAAAAATGGATTGAAGACGGGATTGTAAAAGTAAGGTTCTATGAAACCTAAAATAGTTAAAAAGATAAATGGCATCATTATTTGAAAGTTTTCCTTTTTTAATGACTCTTTCATTCCAAAAGTTAAAATAAATAAATAAAAAATTGTATTAATGATTCCATATTCTAAAAGAAATCGCACATAAGAATTGTCAATATAATTATATATACCCCGTATACTTTGAAAGCCATAACCAATCCATTGGATCTTTTGTCCAAATAAGGTCCAACCATATTTGATAAGTCCTTGATTTCCTAATTCTAGTCGATTGCTCATTAGATTATTGATAGAATTCCAAATTTGATTCTCAGGATTATATAACAGAAAAATTAAGACAGAAAAAATAGTTAAGAATATGGGAGTCCATAATAAGTATTTTAAGAATTTTTCTAACAGTTCTGTGCTCTTCCAATAACCAAATTTATCTTTCATTAAAATAGACCCTATGAAAAGTAAACTTAATAAAAAAACAAATCTAGATTTTGTAAGTAAAAACAACAAAGTTATGCATAAAACCGATAAAACTATATTATCATTACTCCATTTCTTTTTAACGAAGCAATCTTTGAAAAGAAGAATATGAAAAAGCAATATAGGAGCAGTTGTAACCCAATCAAATCCTACTCCAAAACGGAATCTTTGAGAATCGTATAAGATATTATCGACCATTCCAAATGCACATAATAATATTACAATTACAAGAAAAGAAATAAACACTCTATAGTATTTTTGAAAAATTGTTTTAAACGATAAATTACTTAAGGCAATAATTGCTAAAAAAGCCTTAATAGGTTCTAAACTCTTTGAAAAAAAGAAAACAAAAGTCGTTAAAATTCCAAAAATAAAAATCAAAAGCCAGTTTAATTTCTTTATATAGATTTGAAATATAATAGAGATTAAAAATACTAAGAATACAATATTTCGAGCAAAATCAAGACCTAATGCTATTGATTGATTTATAAATAAGCTAGTATCCTTAAATAATAAACACATCGAAAGAAGACTAAAAATTAAATAAAAAGTTCCAGCTAAAGACAAGATTATATCGAATTTTAATTCATACCATGTAATTATTTTTTTTATATTCTCAATCATCTTTTCCTCACCTCTTTAATATATAGCGATTAAATATAGACCACAAAATTTCTTCTCTTGTAACTAGCAATCCAAGTCCATAAATTAAAAAGAATAGACAACCAGCTATTAAAAGTCGTAAGAAAACACTTTCAATCGGAAAAAAGTAAGTTCCAATGAGAACAATTAAGGCAGGAACAAGACTTCCAAACAAACACTTCCATTCAATCGTCGTTTTAATTTGACTGAGTAATTCTTTTAAATATATACATTGAACGATCAATACCACAAATTCAGCAGCTAATGTACCAAGCGCTGCTCCTGCTGAGCCGAACTTTGGAATCATTATTAAGTTTAGAATAAAATCGACAATAGCTCCCCAAACTACGCTTCGTAGAACTAAGCTCTCTTTTCCGGTTGGAACGAGTACTTGTATTCCAGAAATATTCGAAAGCCCAATCAATAAAATTGTGGGTGTAATTATAATGACAGCTGGAACAGCTTCTAAAAACTCTTTTCCAGAAAGAAGAAGAATTGTGTCTTTAGCAAAAACCATCAAATATAAACAGCAAGGAATAGCAAATAAAAGAACAAAAGAGAACGCTTTTGATATCAAGTTATGAAATTCCCTAACTTGATTTTGTTCATAATAATAGGAAATTCTAGGAAGCAATACAGTCCCTAAAGATGTCACTAAGGAAACCATGATCAATTTGATCTTAACCGCCGCATTGTATAGTCCAACATCATAATTAGATTTCATTAGACCTAACATGACCACATCCAAATTTGTATAAACCGTTGTCGCGACTGTCATCGCAAAAAAAGTGAACATCGGACGAATATGTTGTTTAAAATCATAATGCTGGAATGGTTTTAAAATTATTAATTTCCTCAATCGAAAAAAATTAAATATACTTGATCCAAATCCACCAATAATGGTTATTAAAGCATACCAAATATAATCATCTGCTTTATGAACCAAAGCAAACATCAAAACAAGCGCAACAACTTTAAACACTAAAGAAATGAATGTGATATAGCTATATTGTTCAAGACCTTGATATAGCCAGTTTATGCCAATCACATTCATTACAATTGCGATTGAACTCACCAAATATAGAGTTTTCATTATTCGAAAACTTGGCACACTAAAGATCGTTATGAAAAACGCTATATATGCTATGAGCATCATTCCAATATTGATAATCAAAAGTTCTTGAACGGTTTTAGAAAGCTCTAATTTATCATCTCGAACACTAGCACAAGCCCGAACTCCATAGGTCGGAACTCCTAACATAGCCACCATCGTAAAATAGGAAACTACAGATGTCCCCATTGTAACATTTCCTGTTCCAATAGGTCCTAACACTCTTGAAACATAAGGAAATGTAATCAATGGAAATAAGATGGAAGAAGCTGTTAAAAGAAAATTCATAATAAAATTGAGTTTTATTGATTTTGTTTTCATTTGTTTTCTCCATAAAAAAAGCAGGACAAAAAGGGCCTGCTAAAAACTTCCCTCATACTTTTTTCCAAAAAACTTTGCTTTAATAAAAGATGTTCCCTTTTTCCACCAATTGATTCGTTCCATATAAATAACAGGAACTTCTTTATATTGAATATGATTATGATCAATCCAAACATCCAACAAGAGTTCACTAATTCTACCAAAAAGACGAGCTTGAAAATCATCATATTCACTGACATTTACTTTTTGATTGAGCTTATCCAATACGTCAAAAATAAAGGAACAATACGAGTCTAGTTTATCTTTCTTCATAATACACATATTAAACATATGAGCACTTCTTCTATTCATTACTTTATCCCAAGAAGGAACATACTCAGGATAATTTTCGACTAAAATCTGTCGAGTTGCGATCAGTTCTCGCTCATAATGAGTGTGAGCATAATGTGAGTAAATTGTTTCAATAAAATAATGTCTTTTCTTAGGCAAAATCACATCTGTCATTTGTAAGATCGCTTCCGCTTCTTTCTTATTTAATACACGATCAAAACGATTCTCACCAGAATGAGAACCTCTAAAATGACGTCGATAGTGGGTTAAACCAATATAGTCTGCCTTTAGATTTTTCCAAGCCCAGAACAAACCAGTTAATTCACAAAAATATGGATTTAAAGAAGATATATTTTCACCCGTATTATCACGAAGGAAGCCAATATCTTTTTTTCCATATGCACCAACTTGTAATGGAACATACATTGAATCTGTTGGCATTTTGTATGGTTTGTGTGTAGCCACAATAATTTCTATATCCATATTTTCCTTTCCATTAATGTAATTTTTATATCCCATTGCGCTTGCATTATGACATAAGAATGTCAATACATAATGTGTAGTTGCTCAAAAGATGTATTAAATGACTTTTTTTACATAAACATTGCCACTCTAACAAATGAAACAGTAAAATGCAACTTCATCTAGTAAAAAAGCTTTGAAATAGAAAGAGAATACTTTCTCGTTCTATTCAAAGCTCTTTTCTATCCTACATTTTATCGCTGAACGCGTCCAGAACCGTCGCCGCCAGCAAGCTTTTCGACTTCATCGACCGATACGAGGTTGTAGTCGCCTTCGATCGAATGCTTCAAAGCGCTTGCCGCTACCGCGAATTCGATCGC
>NZ_MPKA01000063.1 GCF_001945605.1 Dubosiella newyorkensis | reverse complement strand
GCTACCTGGACAACGGAAGTCTGCCGATGACCAATTCGCTTGCCGAAAGGACGATCCGAAATTTTGCGGTAGGAAGAAACAACTGGCTGTTTTCGGGAAGTCCTAGAGGAGCCAAGGCTTGCGGAGTACTCTACTCGATCGTAGAAAGCGCCAAAGCCAATGGGCTGATCCCTTACAAATACATCCTTCACCTTTTAAAAGAACTCTCAAGACATGCTGGAAAGCTGACCAGCGAAATACTGGAACAATGTATGCCTTGGAATCCAAATTTGATCAGCATATGCCAATAAAAACAAAGACGCTCATCGCAGGTAGAGATATTGTCTCTGATTCGATGAGCGTTTTCTATACGCTGTTTTAATTCCCGCTTACTAAAAATCTGTTTTCTTGTCACCTTTCCTCGATTTGAATCGTTATATAAGTGAAAGGTACCTTTTTTAATCAATGGAAATGTGAACGAACATGAAACTACCGGCTGAATATTTGATTCCACAATACCAAGATCGACTCTATGGAGCCGCGTTTGCTGTGCTGCAAAATGGCGCGGACGCAGCCGATGCCGTCCAGATGACCTTCATTAAATACGTGGACAAGGATCTAGAATACAAAGATGAAGAGCATATTCGAGCGTGGCTATTCAAAACAGTCATCAATCAAGCGAAAGATATTCGACGCTCTTTCTTTCGAAGTCATAAAGTATCGATCGAAGCGGCGATCAATTTACACTTCGAACAAGAAGAAGACCAGACCCTTTTCGAAACGGTTTGCCAATTGCCAGAAAAAGATCGAACAGTGCTGCAACTTTATTATTATGAAGACTATCCGATCAAAGAAATCGCGCGCATCCTTGGAATCCGTGAATCAAATGTAAAGAAGCGTTTATCCAGAGCGAGAAGCAAGCTCAAAAACGTCTTGCAGGAGAATTGGAACGATGAAAACGAATAAAGAACGATATAAACAAGCATTTTCCAACCTTCAAATGCCCAAGCCGGTCGACTTGAAGGAGGAAACGATGAACAAGAAAACAAAAATGATCTTACGCCCAGCTATCGCCTTTAGTTTAGCAGCCCTCTTATTAGGCGGATCCGCTCTCGCCTATGCCACCGATGCAGGCGGGATCCGAACAAAAGTCAACGGATGGTTTGGCGGCCAAGAACGAAATGTCGAAGCCGTCTCGAACGGAGACATTGGCTATGAATTTTATGACCCGGAAACTGGAGAATATATTGGCGGAGGTGGGGGAGTATCCTTTGACGCGTTTGGCAACGAGATCCCTATGGACGCTCAAGAAGTCTTCGATCAATACTCCACCCAGGTCGAAAAGAAAGAAGACAAATATTTTCTGCACCTTTATGAAAATTCTTACGAAATCACAGACCTTCTCCATCCTGGAAAAACGATCTATGTACAAGGAAAAGGAAACGGCATTATCCATTATGCCAAGATCACACTTGATCCAGATGGAAGCATTAGCTCGTCGATCTCAACAGAACCAAAAATAGAAGCGGATTCTTATCAAAAACTCCAATAAAAAAGCGCGCTCGCTAGCTGAGCGCCTTTTTGATAAAACGCGTCAAGATCAAATTGAGCTCTTGGGCGTTACGCATCGGAAAATCATGACTCGCTTTAGACAATAGGATCGTTTTACAATGCGGATTTTCCGAAAGCAAAACAAGCGATACCTTCATCGCTTTGATTTCTTGGCTTCCGCAAATCGCGAGCATAGGAATCGAAACATTTTGGTATTCGGGTAGATGCGATAGGTCCAAAGTATGCGCAAAAAAAGAACGATATACCGAAGCCGAAATTTGTTTGGAATATTGAGACATCGTCTCAATTTGTTTTTGGGAAAAGTTCCAATACTGACCTTGCATCGCGACCAGCCATTTGAAATGGAGCAAAACAGCACAAAAAGGAGCCAGCGAACAATACACCTTGCTCATAAGAGGATCAGGAACGACCCACGCACTCAAAAAAATCGCAAACTGAAAGCGCGCTGGCATTTTGCTCACAAGCCGGATCGCGATTTGCGCACCCAAAGAATGACCGATCACGCCAATAGGCTTGTTTGGCAATGAGCTGATCAGCTCCAATAAATCATGATCCGTCGCGTCGGGAACATATGCGAAAGAAGCCGCTTTCCCAGCCCCAGGAAGATGAGGAACAAGAAGATGATATTGTTTGGAAAGTTCATCGTATTGCTTGGCGAAAGTATCGAGAACTCCCGCTCCATGCAGCAATAAAATCGTTGGTTTACGCTTGTCTCCATATTCATCATAAACCATTTATGATCACCTCTTCTCAGACAAAGTTCTTTGAATGAACGCTTCGATTTCTTGATTCACTTGATCGGGCGCGTCATAGTTGGCAAAATGACGAGCATTTTCAATAAAATGAAGCGGATACTTTGTGCGTTTAGCCCATGCTTTGTTGTAAGAAAGAACTTTGCCTGTCCGATCTTTTTCACCCACCAAAAGAAGAACAGGAAAAGAAAACTGGACATCTTTGTTTTCTAAGATAAAACAGGAGTATGCGATTTGCATTTGTTCTGTGATCTCCGCTTTTGAAAGTGGTTCTAAGATCGAGCGCATTTTTACATAGGCTTCTTTCGTATTCGATACTGACCAGGCGATCGATTTTCGTAAAAGGGAGGATGGAAAATACTTCGCGATCGAGGCCGCGTGCTTCAGCCACCATTCATCAAAACGAGAATAATAATTCGATCCTAGAGGAGTTGTATCGAGTCCGATCAATCCTTTTGTTTTTTCTGGATAGATCGAAGCGAAGTGTTGACTTGGATAACCGCCCATCGACATGCCCACTAAAAAAACTTGGTCGATCTTTTCTTTTTGTAAAATTTGATTGAGACATTCCACGCTATCACGGTATGAAAAATCGGAATATGGTCTTGAGCTTCCATGCATTGGAACATCCCACAAAAGCAACGTATAGTTCTCTAAAAAGTAGGGGATTTGTTTTTCGAATATTGTATGGTCGGCGCAAAGACCATGCGTGAATACGATAGAAGCTTGCGTACCTTCTTTTTTATGGATCCAATAATGGATCGTCCCATTTTTTCTTTTGATCGACTTATGCTCCATTTTCGTTCTCCTTTTGATAATAGATCGTTTCCCAAAATTCTATCAAATCCATGATTTCTTTTTCAATCTTGTTAGGGACGATCGGATCCGAACGAAATTGAGAAAGCATATAGCCATCCATCGCATATAAGATTTCTTGATACATTTTCCGTAAGTCGATCTTCTTTCTGAATCGGGTCCGATCTATTCTTTCAAAAACGATCGCCTCGCTCGATTGAGACAGCATGTGAAATTGATCTTGGATCAAATTTTGAATCGATGGCTCCGTTTCATAATACGCTTGGAGCGAAAAAGCATAGAGATACGGATGCTCTTTCATAAGCGCACATTTTGAACGAAGACTTCTGCGCAACATTTCAAAAAAATCATCGGTTTCCAGTGTTTTATAAGCTTGGATCGTTTTTCGTGTCATTTCTATAACTTGAGTCCATAAATACAAATATAAGTCTTGTTTGTTTTTGAAATAGTAAAAAAGCAATGATTTAGAAACATCGCTTTCGTAGGCGATCAAGGACATAGACGTTTTTTTATAGGGGCTTTGGGCAAAGGCTTTATACGCCGCGTTTAGGATGCGCTTTTGTTTTTGAGCGGGGAGCTGAAAGAATTTATCGTTCATAGGTTTAATTCCTCATAGATCATTTTTTATTTATTATGGCGCCATTGACCGATTTTGAGAAGACAGAAACTATTGACAAGAGGAGAAAGGCATAATACTCTATATATAACAAATAATTTATATGTTATAGGAGGATAAGAATATGGCACTCGATCAAACGCTCAAAGCGCTCAATGATCCTATTCGGCGCGCTATTCTTTCTTTGCTTAAACAAAGATCGATGAGCGTGCAAGAAATCGTAGATCAATTTTCGATTTCGCAGCCCGCGATCTCGCGACATCTTTCGATCTTGAAAAAAGCCGACTTGATTCGAAATGAAAGGCAAGGAAAGTACATTGTCTATACGCTCAACACATCCGTTTTAGAAGATGTGATCTTATGGATCAAGGATCTAGAAGGAGAAAAATATGTTTCTCAAAACGTATCGGAAAGATCTTCTCATTGATTCTGTGTTGATGCTTCTTCCAATCGCGCTCGGTTATATTTTGCCAAACACGAAAGAAGAACCACTACGAACGATCTGGCAATTTGTATTACCCCTCCTTTCGCTCCTGATCTTTTGGCTGATCATATGGATCGGTAAGAAAAAAGGATTTGGGATCGACAAACCGCAAACGATCCGTTGGCTTTTGTTTTTGCAGCCCCTCTTGACGCTCTCGATCTGTTCGATGCTCATCGGACTCGAATATTTTCCCGACTGGAATGGTGAAGTCATTGTCAATGGGATCACCGCTTTGATCTTTATTGGGATCGGAAACATTCTTCCAAAAATCTCGCAAAACGAAATGATTGGCATCCGAACGAGATGTGCTTTAGAAAACAAAGAAAATTGGAACTATTCTCAACGAGTGGGGGGCAGGATCTGGGTAGCTTGCGGCATCGTAATGCTGGGCGCTTCCTTTTTTCCCTTTGGGATCGGTGTGACGATCGTCCTCGCCCTTTTGGCATCCGTTTTAACGATCTATATTTCTTGGCGCTATGCCCAAAAACAAAAAGAAAAAGGTGTCGTATTTAGAGATCCAGGCTCGTTCGATCGTAAACAGCTCTGGTGGATCTTGCTTCTCGTTCCTATTTTTTTGATTGTCTTAGCGGTTATCATGCTTGGGAATTATACGATCGATGTAGGCGAAAGAACTATTCATTTTGATGCCAACCTCGTCTCGGATACCGTGATTCCTTACGATGAGATCGAATCCGTCGAATTCGCGCCAAATCTTTCGCCAGGAAAAAGAGTGAATGGCTACGACGCTCGAAACACATTGATGGGTACATTCGAAAACATTCCGTACGGCCGATATTCACGCTATACAAAATCGAATGGCGATGTGCTCGTCATTCAAACAAAAGAAAATGGGATCGTTGTCTGCAACGAAGAAACGGAGTCGCAAACAAAAGCGCTGCTTCACAAAATCAAATCGCATCTTTCAAAATAAAAAGACCTCTATGGTCTTTTTTTTAGAGATGCAAGTCAGCCATCGTATTTCCGATTTCTTTGACGCTCTTTAGATCTTTGACTTGATTGGCGATATGGCCTGAATCGATGATGCGAATATCTTGGATCCCTGCTTTTACGCTCGCTTTTACGCCCGCTAACGAATCTTCGATCACGCAAATCTTGTCGATCGGAACTTGAATGTTTTTAGCCGCTTGAAAGAACATCGCTTCTTTGTCTTTGTACTCGCCGTTATCGTAGACGATCGAATCGGGATCGATCCATCGATCTAAATGAAAGTTTTCCACAAAAAAATCGATATTTTCTTTGATCGAAGCAGAAGCGATCGTAAAAGGAATCTTTCGTTTTTTAAGATCGTTGAACAACGCCTCCGCTCCCTCGATCAAATGAAAATTTTTCGTGTCCGCTTTACAAAATTCGCGGTAATATTCTTCTTTGCGTTTGGAATACAAAGCTTCTATATCCTCATTGGGCGTACCGCCATTTAAATATCGAACAATATACTTATTTGTAACACCGTTCATTTTCGTGTGCAGCTCTTCTTCTGTGATCCCTTTGCCTCTAAGCGTTTGCGAGATCTTGTTCCAAGCCAAAATGTGTTTATCGTTGTCTAGAAACAACGTTCCGTTAAAATCAAAGATTACTCCATCCATATCGTTAGTCCTTTCTTTTCTGTGTGATCTTTATGTATTGATTATAATGCGAGATAATATCTTGCTTCGTAGAAGAATCGGTGATGATCTCATCCATGTTGTAGAGCTTATAGTATACATAAAAATCTTCGCGATTGAATTTATGCGCGTCGATGAGCAAATATCGTTTATGCGCGTTGTTGAGGGCGATCTCCTGTACTTGACCTTCTTCGATCGAAGAGGTCGTGATTTGATTTTCAGCCAATCCGTTACATGAAATAAAAGCGGCCGAAAATTTTAATCGGCTGATCACTTCAGAGCACAAAGGACCAACAAAACAACCAGTATGATTTCGGTAATTTCCGCCCGCTAAAATGACATGCTCAGGATCGTGTTGGCTGATGATCTCAAATACTGGCAAAGAGTTCGTGACGATCCGCACGTTTCTTTCGGCAATCTCTTGAGCGAGCAGTTCGATCGTTGTGCCTGGTCCAAGAAAGATCGTATCCTTGTCTTTGATGAGTTTCGCCGCTTCTTTGGCGATCTCTTTTTTTTCAGCCGTATTGACGGCTGATTTTTCGGTGTGAGAGAGTTCGTAGTCGATATTATAATTGATCGATTGGGCGCCGCCGTGGATCCGGATCAATTTTTCGCTTTTTTCAAGCTCGTCGAGATCGCGCCGAACGGTCATGTCTGAAACATCGAGCGCATTCATGATTTCTGCGGCCGTTACGATTCCTTTTTCATTGACGAGCCGACAAATATATTGAAGTCGTTCGCTTTTAAGCATATTCATCTTCCTTTCATAGTCGTTATAGCATAGATTATTTTTTAAAGTCAACAAAAACAAACATTTAATTCTTAATGCGAACAAATAATGGTTGTAAATGTTTAAAAATATTTATATAGACGTTGACATTCTGAAATTTAATCGGTATTATGAACTTGTAAAGAAACAAAATCAAACAAAAACAAAAAGAAAAAGCAAGGAGTACCTATGAAAAAACTACCTGAACACTTTATCTTTGGTGGGGCGAGTGCAGCCTATCAAGCCGAAGGAGCGACAAAAGAAGGCGGAAAAGGCCCAGTCGCTTGGGATGAATTCTTAGAAAAACAAGGAAGATTTCTTGCCGATCCTGCCAGCGATTTCTACCATAAATACCCAGAAGATCTAGAACTCTGTTCTATGTTTGGGATCAATGGGATCCGTATCTCGATCGCATGGAGCCGGATCTTTCCACAAGGAAGAGGAGAAGTCAATCGGAAAGGCGTGGAATATTATCACGATCTGCTCAAAGAAGCGAAGAAAAGAAACATTAAAGTCTTTGTCACACTGCATCATTTCGATACACCAAAGGCGCTTTTTGACCAAGGCGATTTCTTGAATCGCGACACGATCGACGCGTTTGTCGCGTATGCCCAGTTCTGCTTTGAGGAATTTCCAGAAGTTGAATATTGGACAACATTCAATGAAATCTATCCGATCGCGACGAACCAATATTTGCTGGGAATCTTTCCGCCAGGCATCAAATACGATTTGACAAAAGTTATTGCCTGCCTTCACAACATGATGGTGGCGCACGCCAAAGTCGTCAATCTTTTCAAAGAGTCTGGATTCCATGGAGAAATCGGTGTCGTGCATTCTTTGGAAACAAAGTATCCTGCATCCAATTCGCCAGAAGACATGCATGCCGCGTTTTTAGACGATGCGCTCAGCATTCGTTTCTTGCTCGACGCCACCTATAAAGGAAGATACTCAAAAGAAACGCTTGAAGCGCTCGATGAGATTTGTCAAGCCAACGATGCGGTCTATGACTTTCCAGAAGCCGACTTGCTCGAGCTGGAGAAAGCCAAAGATCGAAATGACTATTTAGGAATCAATCACTACCAAAGTCACTTTGTCAAAGCTTATAACGGAGAAAATGCGATCCATCACAACGGAACAGGCGATAAAGGAACAGGAAGCTACAAAGTCAAAGGCATTGGCGAACGCATTTATAAAGAAGGTTTAGAGCGGACCGATTGGGATTGGATCATCTATCCAGAAGGCTTGTACGATTTGTTATTGCGGATCAAAAAAGACTACCCCAACTACAAAGCGATCTATATCACCGAAAATGGAATGGGCTACAAAGATGAATTCAAGGATGGGATCATCATGGATAAGCCGCGGATCGACTATATCAAAAAATACATGTCGGCTCTTGCGGACGCGATCGAAGCAGGCGTCAATGTGAAAGGCTATTTCTTATGGTCGCTCATGGATGTCTTTTCTTGGTCGAATGGCTACAACAAGCGTTATGGACTCTTCTTCGTAGATTTTGAGACCCAAAAGCGGTATCCGAAAGAATCCGCTTATTGGTACAAACAACTTGCCGAAACAAAAACATTGCTTTAAGAAAGATAAGGAGAAAAATATTATGACACGTGAAGAAATGAATATGATTGGATTTGAGATCGTTGCCTATTCGGGTGATGCGAGAAGCACTTTGCTGCAAGCGCTCAAGGAAGTTCGAGGTGGAAATTTCAGCAATCTCGACGCTCTACTTGCCGATGCGGATGAAAACATCAACTTAGCGCATAAATCTCAAACCCAGATCCTTACAGCAGAAGCCTCTGGAGACAATATGGATATGGGATTCATCTTTGTGCATGGACAAGACCATTTGATGACAACGATCTTGCTTCGCGACATTATCGGCGACATGGTCGAACTATATAGGAGAAAATAAAAATGAACGCGATCATCGGATTCATCGAAAAAGGACGGCCATTCTTTAATAAGCTTGCGGGTAACGCGTATCTACAATCGATTCGCGATGGTTTTCTTACAGCGATGCCTGCCATTCTATTTTCGAGCATTTTCATCTTGTGCGCGGCACTTCCTGAAGTCTTTGGATTCACGCTTCCTGAAGGAATTTCTTCATGGCTATGGAGAGTTTACAACCTCTCTATGGGAATTGTTGGAATATTGGTGGCCGCCACAACAGCCAGAGCTCTTGCAGAAAACTTTCAGCGTAAAATGCCGCAAGGCATGACGATCAATATCGTTTCTGTCATGCTCGCAAGTATTACTGGATTCCTTATGCTTGCGGTTACAGAAATCGATGGTGGGATCGATGTCACCTATTTAGGAACCAAGGGTTTGTTATGCTCATTCATCTCGGCATTTATCGCCGCCAACATGTATAAATTTTGCACTTTGAAAAACATTACGATCAAAATGCCGCCAGAAGTTCCTGGCGTGATCTCGAACGTATTTAAAAATGTGTTCCCGTATTCGTTCTCTGTGCTATGTTGTGTGGTGATCGATTTGATCATCAATCAGATCCTTGGAGTACGCTTTGCGGAAAGCTTGATCTTGATGTTCTCGCCGCTCTTTCAAGCCGCCGATTCCTATTTTGGCCTTGGATTGATCGCTGGAGCGATGGCGTTCTTCTGGTTTCTTGGAATCCATGGACCATCGATCGTCGAACCAGCGGTTGCGGCTGCCATTTACGCAAATGTCGAAACGAACCTTATGCTCGTGCAAAATGGAGAACACGCTTCCAACGCCCTGACAGTAGGCTTTAACAACTTTATCGCTTGCTTAGGCGGGACGGGATGTACTCTAGTCGTTCCATTCTTATTGATGTGGATGTGCAAATCCAAACAGCTCAAAGCAGTGGGAAAAGCGTCTTTCTTGCCTTGCATCTTTGGAGTCAACGAACCTGTGTTGTTCGCGGCTCCAATGGTGTTGAATCCGTACTTCTTTGTGCCATTCTTGCTTGCGCCAATAGCGAACGCGTGGGTGTTTAAATTCTTTGTGGATGTGCTCCAGATGAATTCATTCATCTATGTTCTTCCTTGGGCGACCCCTGCGCCGATCGGGATCTTTTTAGGAACGGGAATGGCGCCACTCTCGCTTTTGCTAGTGCTCGCGCTCATCGCGCTTGATGTTGTGATCTATCTTCCTTTTGTCAAAGCGTATGACGCGAATTTATTGGCAGAAGAAGCGAACAGCCAACAAGAAGAACCAAACACCATAGAAGAAAGCAAGCCAAGTTTAGAAAAGAGCGAAATCGATCCACTCAATGTCTTAGTTCTTTGTGTAGGGGCTGGAACAAGCGCGATGTTTGCCAATGCCGTCAATAAAGGCGCCGAAATCAAAGATCTTCCGGTCAAAGCGCAAGCCGAAGCGTTTGGAGGACATACTGGAGTGCTTAGCGAAGTTCAGCTCGTCGTTCTTTCTCCCCAAGTGCAATCCCGCTATGATGAGATCAAAGCGGATGCCGATCGATATGGGATCAAAGTCGTCAAAACAAAAGGCGCGCAATATATTGGACTCACCAAAGATCCAGAAGGTGCTGTGGACTTTGTCGTGAATCAAGCCAACACAAAAGAAGAATAAATCAAAGAGTATGGATTGCCTCTCCAAAATTGCCGTTTTGGAGAGGCTTTTTTTATTGACGAGTCGAATTGACGATCTTACGGATCCGTTTAAAATACTCTGGATCAGAGTCGACCTTGATCGCGTAGAGCGTAAATAGCGTATCGATGAGCATAAGGTGGGAAATGCTGTTCGTGATCACGATCATAGGAACTTGTTTTCCCGCAGCAGATCCGCGATCCGCAAGATGTCTTTATTTCGTCCCGTATGCGAAATGATCAAAGCGCAATCTTCCGGAGATAGAGTTCCAGCCATCATCAGCTGCATGTGATAATCGCTGAAAAAACGAGTATCGAGCGAAGTGCGCAAAAAACGTTGACAAGCAGCTTCTCCCATGATCTTTCATTCAAGATCGCCAAGGTCGAAGACAAAGAGCTGATGCCATTTTGAAAGGAAGCTTGCGCGATATTCATGATCGAATCATGCTCATCGATTTCAGGAAAGAATACTTCCTCTGAAGGTTCTTGAGAATCGACGAGCATCAAACGAAGCTCTTGATAATTGTTGAAACCGACCCGTTTAGTAAATCTAGAAATCGCGGAAGGGGAAACATCGATTTCTTTGGCGAGCTCTTGAATGCTCAAATAACAAGCGTTCGAATACGCTTTTTTTAAATAGTCCGCGATCTTGCGTTCTGTAGGCGACATTTCCGAATAAAAGGAATCAAGCCGGCCGTATAATTCTTTATTCATACTTTCACTTCCTCTTTTTTATTGAATGAATAATATTTTCATATTTTAAAACCATATAGCTAAATGAGTAAAAAATATTTTCATATTTGAATTTTAAAACGAAAAAATGGATGAGAGAGCGATTTGTCGTTCGATCATCACATATCCAACGATCGTATCGTTCTTCTTAAATGTTCCACTGATCTTCATCGCCTTATATTTAGGAGTCACATTGATCGCGAGTGCGGATTTTGTTGTCTGTCCTCACTTCGACAAAGAAACCATGAAGCTTTGTAATTTGTATCAAGATCCTTGTTTTCCGGGTGGTGTTAGTGCTGAAAATTTGAAAGATTGCTCGATCAAGGAGTGATCGCGGTCGGTCTTGGCGGGTCTTTAACGAAGGGCGCGAAAATAGGCGATTTTGAGGCGATCGAAGCCGAAGCGAAAAAGCTCGTAGAGATCGTTCGTTCGTATTGTGGATAATGGATAAAAACTGGCTGTCTGCTTTTGATCCATTTATCTTTGATATGGATGGGTTGCTCGTCAATAGCGAGGATGTGTATTTGCTTGGTAGGAAGCGCGCGCTCGATTGTAAACGATCGATTTTAGATGCGTTTCAAGATCCTGCTTTATATGAGAAGCTGGACGCTGAGCGGGAAGCGTTTATATACGATTCGTTAGAGAATGGCGATCTTAGAAAAGATGAGGATCCTTAACTTTTTTGAGGGGATTATCACAGCGGACGATGTAGAGAATGTTAAGCCTTTTCCCGATGTTTACGAAAAAGCGATCGAGCTTGCGAACGCTTCTGAAAAAGATACGCTTGCGCTTGAGGATTCGTCGACAGGTGTTATAGCAGCTCAAAATGCAGGATTAGAAGTCGTGCAAGTAATCGCTGAATATCGGATCGATGCTCGTATCGGAAAGATCGTGAAGAGCGATTTATCATTTTCGATCATGAATGAAGAAAGCGAAGAAAAAGAGCGTTGAGTGCGCTTTCTGCCTTCGTTTTTTTGCGTTTGGGGACAGCCCAGCTTCTTTTGAGGACGCGAGGGATGTAAATGCGATGAAATTTCCTATAATAAGGAATGACAAGCTGATAATAAACAATGGGAACTATCAATCGTTTTGATGCATTGATTTGCTTGCGTTAGAAAGGCGGGTTGTGGGGACTCGCTTTTTGTTCAATATGTCACATCGATCTTACAATGTAGTGAATGAGTTGATTGTTCATTCGGGTATAGATAAAATAATAACACTTATTTATTTAGGGATAAGAGGTTTTAATTATGAAAAATATGGTTTTGATTGTGCTTGCTTGTGTGATCGTGGTTTGCGCGATCGGCATTGGAGCGTTATTTTGGAAAAAACACAATGAAAATGTTCGCCGGCAACATTTAGAAAAGGTGTTCAAAGAAAAGTATGGGGTCAAGGCTCCAGACTACGCCGATCTTAGACTATCGGATCAAAAAATCGCTCCTTTTGATTATCAATTGAATTTGAAGTATGAGAAAGAGCATAATGGCGAATATCTTTTTGCACCTTCATTGGTGAGGATGGGGCGATTCATTCTTGAGTTTTCCGATCCTTATCAAGCAATCCAATATGTCCGTCATTTATATGACGAAGGGATTCCGCTCGTAAAAAAAGGAGAGCGTGAAGCTTCGCTTCCTAGTTTGGAAGCGTTGAAGGCGCAGCTCCCGCAAAATGTATATGATTCTCTTTTAGAGAATTCTCAATGAGAATATTGACCAGATGAAAGTCTGGTTTTTTTATTGGATCGGCATTTGTGGTGGTCATGTGGTTTTGATCGTTTCTATATAGTCTCGATCGTGATTGTTTTTTAATTTCCTTATTGACGTTTTTAAGTTTGTCTTATATAGCAAATGTTAGTTTTATAACACTTTTTTCTCATTACTATGTGACAAAGAAGTGATTGTTAGAAAAGGAGGGAATATTTGACATGACGACTCAAAGCGAACTTTCAAGAGAGTGGATCACGCAGGCATTGTATGAACTTTTAAAAACGAAGCCGTTTGCTTCCATCACGAATAAGGAGATCACGGATAAGGCGGGTCTTTCGCATATCACGATCTATCGTTTGTTCGATTCCAAAGAAGAGATCATTTTAAAGGATCTTAAAACTCGCATTCGAAAAAGCTTTTTGAAAGAGTATCACATCGCGGATCTGTTTGATTTTTATCAATCGAATCAGGAACTCATCGACTGTTTGTATCAAAATCATTTGAGTATTTGATTTTGGAGGCGATCCTTGCTTTTTTTGAATGCGATCGAGAAGAAGAGGAAGCGATCGTCGCATATTCGAAATCGACGGTGGCTTATCTTTTCTTTGGCTGGTGCGATACTTGGTACAAAAGAGGAATGAAGGAAACGCCAGAGCAGATCAAGGCGATAATGGACCGCCAAAGAGCGAAGCTTTAACAAAGAGCGATATCGCTCTTTTTTTGTTTCTGTTGTTCTTTTGGAGTCATGATCGTTGCATTTGGGGACATCACGGATATTTTTGAAAACGTTTTCATTATAATTGAAGTAAAATTATGAGTCTTAAAAACAGAAAGGAAGATTATGAAAACGAATAGACTTATAGCCGCATTCTTAGTGATGAATTGTTGCGTCTTAGCAGGATGTGCTTCAACTTCTCCAAAAGAAAGCGAGCCTGTACAAAAAGAAGAAAAAAAACAAGAAGAAAAAGAGGATTCAAAATCTGAGAATAATGAACATTCAGAGGAACCTTCAGAAGAAAAAGGACCAATAGCTGTTACAGAGACAGAACAAATTGAAGGAGCATGGGAAGTTGTCAATATTCGAAATGGGAGTCCAAGAACTTTCACCTTTAATGGAGACGGGACCTATGAAGATTATACGACTATTGAATCCGAGTTGCCTAGTGATAATGTTCGAAGCGGAACTTATACGATCAATAATGGGGAAATCGTATTAAATCTACAATCATTTGTTGTTGGAGAAAAAGACCTAACTTCTACTGCAGTTGATAAGAATGAGTTTATCTATAAGGCGAATATTAATGGAGATATTTTAGAACTTCAAGAACTGGGTTCAAACGGAATGATCTTCGTTCTTCAAAAAGTGAAATGAGCTAAGCATGTTACAGCAAAGTTTCTAGTAATGAGAATCGATTCACACAGAATTTGTTTGGGTTGTTAAGGTACGTGAGAAGAAGAAAACAAGATAAAAATGAATTAGAAGGGAGAATTTTTATGAAAAAAACACATCTTTATGGTGCAGTAGCTGCGACGATGCTTTTAGCTCCAGTGACGGCCAATGTATTAGCTGCTGAAAACGAGGGTAATCCTGATGAAGAATGGGTCGAAGTCGTGGATCCAGGAAATGAACAAGAAGACGGTTTAAATACTGAATTGGCGGATAGTTCTGGAACTGAAACGGGCACATCTGATTCAAGCGAAGGTGATACTGGATCTAGTCGGGATGAATCGAATGATGATGGAAGTGAAAATAATAACTTGGATATTATAGGAGTATCGGAAGCAAAAACTCCCGAAATCACCCCTCCACAAGAGAATTTAGGGAATACAGAGACTTTGGATACAAATGATTCAGAATACAGCATTGAAGAAACGAAAGCTAAAAATAATAATGCAAGATTGGATGCGGAAGATGAAATGATCACGATTCCAGCAGAGGAAATGTATATTCCTGATCCCGTAACGCCGGATGAAGAAATTTTAATTCAAAAGAATTATGGAAGTAGTGAAACAGGAACATTAAATAACTGGATGGAATCTCTAGATGGTATAAAAGTTTCTATCTATGATTCGAAAGCAAATCAAAATGTATATGAAAAGAATTTTGCGATCGATCTTGCAAAATTTGATAGGGATCAATTATCTAAAATGCAGTTTTTTAACGGAGAGGAATTTCGATCGTATCTTCGCTACGATATGAATGACATTATAACAACAATTGAAAAAGAAATAGAACAAGAATTGAATAGCGAGAGGAATCAGTTTCTTGATTTGTTGTTAGACTATAATCATTTGAATAAAAAATGGAAATTAAATGTTAACTGTGAAACGAAAGGCGACTCCACTTATTTAACATATTCAACCGTTATTCATTCATTATCTGTAAAGGATTATTTTCCGGATCTTGGCCAAGCAACAGAAGAAGATTTAGAAGACGAGAAAATCATTCAGAACTTTTATGATGCGTTACAATCTCTGGATATCACCTTGGATGGCAAAAAAATTCAACAAGTTGAACTAACACGGGATGATTTCGTGGTTGTAAAACCTACTACTATAGTAACAGTGCCTGAAAGGGCGGCAGCAGGCGTTCCGAATTCTGTGACAATCAGGATCAACACGCAGGCGTTGGCCAAGAGACTTGGTCTTTCAAAAAATGTCTATCATATTGCAGCTACGCATCTAGAAGAAGGAACAGAACCTACGATTCGATATGCATTTGGAGATTCGAAAGTGATTTCCCTATATTTTACAACAAACGGAACTTGGAAAATGACGAATGCCGTAGATAGTAATCTAAAAATTGATTATAAAACGCTGGATATTGATGAATTTCTAAAGGAAATGGATTCATTGACAAATGCATTGAAAGTTCATATTTACGATATTTCAGATCAAAACAAAGTTACTGAATTCGAATATGATTCAAAAAATGCTTCTTTGTCGGATGATGTGAATATAAATGAATTTGGAGTCGTGGTACGCGGAGGACGTTCGGTAGGATTTGATCGTGATGGATATTTGAAAAAATATGAAGAGCTGAAAAACGGGAAGTATAAATTTGCGATTTCACAAACAGGAGGTTTATATAAACATTTTGCGTATAAATCATCATTATATTGGGATCATATGTATCAACCTGAGCTTGTGATTTACGTAGAAAAAGATACATTGTCTGAAAACCAATATTCGAATAATGGTGTTCGGTTATCGGCTAAATCAAATGAAGACTTGTATGGTTTAGAATTTAAAGCGGAAAATAGTACTTCCAATCATAATTTCGGTTTTGATTCAGCCAATGAAACAATCGGGTACACTCTTTCTTTTGTCAACCGGCAAGGTGAAAAAGTAGAGCGGACTGGAACGTTCGAAGTCCAGATGCCAATTCCGACAGGATGGAGCGGAAAGGAATTGAAAGTTTATCAAGTTGATCGATCAGGAAACAAAGAACTACTCTCGATCCTAATGGATGAAATGGTGGTCTTTACACCAGCAAGCCTAACTACTTTCGTGCTTGTAAAAGAAGCGGAACCGGAGAATCTAATCAAAACGGAGGCAACTTTTTCTAAGGGCGGATATCAAGTAAAAGCTGAGTCTAAAGAAGATCTAACAGGACTGCAGATCGTAATTGACAAAGTAGAAGCAGATAATAATTTTGGATTGACATCAAAATATCAAACGATTGGTTATGACATCCACTTCGAGAACGAAGAAGGAAAAGAAATCGACCGGACCGGTAAATTTACGGTACGTTTACCGATCCCAGAACAGTTCGCTGGAAAGAATGTTCGCATCTTCCATAAAGAAAATCAAGATTCTAAAGCAACAGAACTTCAATTCAAGATCGTTGACGGCAAATACTACGAGTTTGAAACGACTTTGTTCTCTTGGTTCATCATCGCAAGTGAAATTACCCAGGCAGTGGAAAAACCAACTGACAACAATAAACCGAATGAAAAACCGGCAGATCAAAACAAACCGATGACACCTGCGGATGAAGCGAATAAACCGGTTGTTAAGCCAACAGTCAATGAAGGAAATGAAACCAAAGTGATTCCGGTCAAAGTGGAGATCTTGCGTATGGCAAAAGAAGGATCCAATACGAAACATTCACCGAATACGGGTATCGCAGTACATAAGACAAGTTCTTTGTTTACGGGCTTCTTAAGCCTACTAGGACTAGGATTCCTTGCAAGAAAGAAGCGGAAGTTTTAGAAAGAATACAATTTGATGAAAGTACAGGAAGCGGAGGAGGGAAATACCCTTTCTCCGCTTTTTTCGTTTTAAGAAAAAAGGAAAGGATTGAGTATGAAAACGAATGATAACAAAAGTGTGAAACCCCAACATTTGGCTGCAGTTGCATTGGCAACAGCCGTAACATTACCGGGTATGGCGATTCTTGCTGAAGAAGTGGATCAAAAGCTAATAGAACAAGATGTGATTCAGCAAACAGAAAATTCTGAATTTGTCGGGATAACCGATACTATATTTTACGAAGAAGAAAATATTGGGGAAGAAGTTCCCGATACAAATCAATTTAACGAATCTCAAGAAAAAGAATCGGATGAAGAAAAATTATTTTTGGGTGAATCTGAAGAGTTTACTACTGAAAACCAAGAAAATGAAAATTTGAAAGATAGTGGATTTAGTATTAATGGTGCATCCCTTAAACCTCTGAAAATTCAAGTGGTAGAATGTCATAAGAAGAACAATTTGAATTCCAGAATGAGGAGGAATGAAAAATGGCAAAGCAATATGACAAAGAAT
>NZ_MPKA01000077.1 GCF_001945605.1 Dubosiella newyorkensis | reverse complement strand
AATGTATTCATTCATACAAAGCAGGAAATCAGTGCGAGGGTCAAAGAATTCGAAAAATGGGTCAATCAGCGCCCGTACCAAGTCATTGATCGACTTTGTTTGGCTTATTAAAGGCAATATATATAGTAAATTTATTAATATCAGTAACGGTTCCTCCTGGCCCGTTAACATTAATTAGTGATTGTCTATATAGTCCATTCCATCCTGCTTTCAAAGTTGCGGTTAACCCAGCCCATCCAATTACTCCAGCTCCAGGAAGTACTGAAATTATACCTAAAATAATCGAAGTCCCTAATTCTCCATTACTAATATTAGTTAAAGACTGAATCATTTCATTTGTTTTAGCTTCACTCATGTACCATCGCCAATAATTCCAACCTTCTTCTGTTGCGTTTCTATTGTAATAAGTTCCATATGTGGAAATCTGATTAGAAATTATATATGTATCTAAAGCATAGTAAATATCTGATTTTAAGCTTTCTAATGTATATTTTTTACCTGTGATTTCGTTAAATGTATTTATATCAAATTCATCAAATAAATGATTGATGTAGTTTTTATCATATACATAATGATTGCCTTCAATTGATAATGATTCGGTTATTTTATCTTGAATCTTGTTAAACTCAAGAATGATTGGGTTTGATTCTTTCCTATTCTGAATATTTTCTTCAGAAGCCGAAACAGGTGTAACTAATAAAATCCCCATGCATAGACACACCATTATACTAAAAATATTTACGAACAAATTTTTAATTTTAAACTTTTCCATAATGAATTATTCTCCTTCTATCTTTTACAACCTTACTATTTATGCCCTTTATTATCGCCGTAAGGTAAGCTTGTTTTCCAGCAATCATCAACCTTATGGTGTTCAGGGCAATACTCAGGCAAGAGAAGAACACCTCCGACGCATACCATCATAATGAATTTAATATAGTTCCTTTTCATAAAACCTGTTTCCTTCTTTCTTTGTTATATTCATGATAAAATTTATTAAAAAGAAAGGGAATCGTTTTTTTGCGAAATTCTAAAAATAAAATATGACCATTTATAGAAAGACAAATCAGGAAAAATATAGGAAAGATCGCTTTTATGCTGCTTATATTCAAGAATTGAGGAAATATTATGAAGTCCCACAGAAAGATCTGGCGAAAATTCTTCATGTTAGCAATTCTTCACTGTCAAGAATGGAGTCTGGACAGGCGAATATGGATGTGGATCTGTTTAATCATGCGATTGAATATTTTGAGAAGTATGATCCGGATTATAAATTCAATAGAAAAATTGCGCAATTAGAGGAAGCGGAACAATGGATCGATCGCTGCGTACAAGATTTTATCCATCTTTCCTATTTTAAAAAGCTGGATGAAATTAAAATTTATCTCGATCAGGAAAATAATAAGCATTCTTTTGCGTATTTTCATTATAAAATCGTGGAATCGTTTTATGATCTTTTCCAAAATACAGGAACAGCAGAAGATATCAAAAAAATTATTGATTCACAATATTTTGTAAGTGAATACTACGTATCGATCCTCTATGATCTGTGCGGGATCATAGAGGATGCGATAGATCTTGATGTGATCGGATCTCAAATTCAATATCTTCAAAAAGCGCTTCGCTGTGCGCGGCAGATCGATCATCATGGACTGATTGGTTTGATCGAATACCATTTAATGTACCGACTTGATGATTTAAATAAACCGATGCAGGCACTTGAACTTGTAAAAAACTGCAAAGAGCATCTTCAACAAGCGGGCGCATATCGACGAATCTTAACGGTACAAATGAACGAAGGGATACTATATCGAAAACTCAGGATCTATTCGAAAGCGATCGAGATTTTTACAAATTTATCAGTAAATAAAGAGCAGGTCATCGATCATCAAATCTTAACATCTCTTTACGATAATTTTTCCTGGTGCCTGTTCATTCAGGAAAAAGATGAACAGGCGCTTGAATATGCCATGAGATCCAGAGAGCTTGGCAGTTCTTTTCCGGATATTTATATCGTATTGGTTTTTTCCAGCTATCGATTGAAACGATTTGATCAATGCAAAAACTTTGCGCAGGAATTCATTGACCAGGAGAGGAAAGAGGATCGTGCCCTACCGATCAAACTGTTCATGCAGCTGATGATCAAAGTGTTGAATCAGGAACTGGACGTATTCGATCTGGAATTTCAAATTACATCTTTGCTGCCTTTTTACAGAGCGATAGAGCTGGAAATTCCATTTTACAGCTTGCTGATCGATTACTATCGACAACAAAATGATTTGGAGCAGGTCATTGTTTTACAAGAGAAACTGATCCAGTATTTAAAATTAAATAATGCCTTTCACTGAAGAAATGCACAAGTCTTATTCGCTATCGCTTCATAATTATTCTATTATAAGAAAAATAAAAGAGTGCTAAGATACCGGTTTACACCGTTTCCTTAGCACTCTTTTTGTAAATCATCTCTTGAATCCAGATCGATATCCTCTTATCTTCTATCAATTGTTAAGATACCAATTTTTGAATTGATCGAGCACTTTCCGGATATATTTACGGGATTTTCCTGTCATGCGACTGATTTCGGATTGCTTATACCCTTCCGCCTTGAGCTTGATCACTTCGAGATCTTCTGCAGAAAAGAGCTTTTGTTCCTGCAAAGAATCGATCCAGTCTTTGATCAATGTGTTTTTCGCATGCTCTGCTTGTGGATCGGCGATCAGATCGACATATTGGGTCACACCATCTTCTTTGACTTTTCGATCAAGGGAAACCACATCAAAATGATAGTTGAGCGAATGCCGCTGTTCATACTTTCCTTCATCAATCAATTTATTTTGCAGGGCGCTCTTATAATAAACGGTAAAAGGAATATTCTGATAAGGACGATACGATTCTAAACAATCGAGCAGCACCGTATCCGCCAACGCCAAACGATCTTCGAACCATCCATCCTGCGTTCTAGAAAATGATCTTTTTTCTTTTAAGAGCCGATAGACGAGTGGCCGATAATACTCGATCAAACGAGCGATCGCTTCATCATCTTTCAAAAAATAAAGATAGATGAGCTCATAAATATTTTCTTGTTCCATAGGCCATTATTGCAGAGGCTCGCGTTTATTCAAGATTTCATAAAGAAGAATCGCGCAAGCGACGGAAGCGTTGAGCGAAGAGATCTCGCCAAGCATCGGCAGCTTGACCATATAATCGCATTGCTTTTTAACAAGAGGCGAGATCCCCTTGCCTTCCGAACCGATCACGAGCACTGTTGGCTCCTCGTACATGCCTTGCCGATAATCGCGAGCATGATCCATATCCGCACCAGCGACCCAATAGCCTTCTTCTTTCATTTTCTTCAATGCTTGCGACAAGTTGCTCACGACTGCGACAGGAATCGTATAAGCAGCCCCTGTGCTCGCCTTTATGGCAGCTGGAGTAAGTCCTACGCTGTTATGTTTGGTGATGATCACACCATCCACGCCTGTACAGTCTGCGCTTCGCAAGATCGAACCAAGATTGTGAGGATCTTGGATCCCATCCAATGCGACATACAATCCAGGCTTATTCCCTTTTTTCTTTTTCAAAAGTTCTTCAAGAGAATAGGTGGGTATATCTTTGACTTTCGCCACAATTCCTTGATGCGATGCGTTCTCCGTTAATTCATCGAGTTTTTTTCTAGAAACGACTTGTTTTTTGCAGGATAGCGCCTGAACGGCTTTTTGGATCTTCTGATCCTTTAAATTTTGTAGAATAAACACTTCCTGGATCGAGGAAGGATCGTTTTGGATTTGATTGAATACATTTTTGCCATAGACTAACATAGCTTATCTCCTTCTTGGATGATCTTTTCCATGAGTTCGTTCAGTCGCTCATGGTGATCGTATAAATACAAATAACCAATCAAAGCTTCGAGCGAAGTAGACCGTAAATACGTTTTTCCATCCGCGTTTTTCGCTTTCGAATGAATCGACGCGTTTCTTCCTCGCTGCAAGATCTGCTTTTCGTCTTCATTAAAAAAATGTTCCGATTCCAAAACTTCCAAGATCTTGGATTGTCCCTTGGCACTATTGATCTTGGCGCTCTTCTTTTGAAGGATATCCGCTTTCGTGTAGCCAAGAGACAGCAGATGTTTTCGTATTTCTAGTGTCATATAACCATCGCCGATCCAGGCTAAGGAGGTCGCGTTTTGGGTGACGATTTCCATTAGAGGATCCCTTGCTCTTGTAAACGCGCCCGATATAGATCCGCGTGTTCAAAATCTTTCTCTTGGACTGCGTTTCGCCATGAACGATATAGTTCTTTATCTTCTTGACTCAAGTGGATCGTCGGTAATTTGATTCCTAATACAGTGAGCATCTTTTCAAGCGTGAATAAAGCGTCGTTGAGCGCTTTAACATCGATTTCTTTTTGCCTTTGAAGCTGGTTGATCTTCTTGACACATTCTAAAAGCGCCGTGATCGCGTTTGGTGTGTTGAGATCGTCGTTCAACGCTTCGATAAATGGATTCCAAAGCGTTTGATCTAGCTCTTTGGGTTCTTCTTCCTCATTTGCGATCTGCACTTTGACTTGTCCTTGCCGGTACGCGTTTTCGATCTTGGCTAATTCTTTTTGAGCACTTTCAAACGCCTTTTCGTTAAGGTTGAGTGGAGCCCGATAATGCGCGGAAATCATGACCCAGCGAATCACGTTTTCCCCATACATCGCGATCAGATCCTTGGCCCACCAAACATTCCCCAAAGATTTTGACATTTTGATCCCATCGATATTGATCATGCCATTATGTACCCATATATTGGCAAGATGTGTATGATGCAGCGATTCGCATTGAGCGATCTCGTTTTCATGATGCGGGAACTTTAGATCCAGTCCACCACCATGAATATCGATCAGAGGCTTTTGGAAGACGTCATTGATCATAACCACACATTCTGTATGCCATCCTGGACGCCCTTTCGACCATGGAGAATCCCATTGAATACCACGATCCGTTTCTTTCCATAATGTAAAATCAAGCGGATTTTCTTTTTTGGTATTCTCATCAATGCGGGCGCCTACCATTAGATCTTCCACCTTTTGATGGGATAGCTCGCCATAGAGGCTGTTGGAATCGACACGATAATATACATCGCCATCGACTTGGTAAGCGGCACCTTTTTGAATAAGCTGATCGATAAATCGAATGATCGCATCCATCGTTTCGGTGACTTTTGGAGCGACATCAGGTTGATCGGCATTCAGATCAGCGCGTGTTTGATCATACGCTTCGATAAACTGAGTCGTGATTTCTTGCTCGCTGACGCCTTTTTCGATTGCCGTATTGATGATCTTATCATCGACATCTGTATAATTGGAAGCGTAGAGAACGTCCATCCCTTGGGCCTCAAGCGTCTTTTTTAACGTATCGAAGACGATGATCGGCCGAACATTACCTATATGCGGATAGTTGTATACGGTTGGTCCGCAAACATACATCGACACTTTCCCTTCTTCGATCGGCTTTAGCTCTTCGATCGTTTGTGTATAGCTGTTATATAATTTCATAGTATTTCCTTCCTAGAAAAAAAGCATAGTCATCCTATGCGTTGATTATCGTTGCTGGTTTAGCTCAATGCTCAATTCTTTAAATTGATCGAGCAGCTCTTCATCGATGCCGCTTTCTTTCATTTTTTCAAGATAGACAAGATCAAGATCGTCGACATCTTTTGTCGTCTCGTCTTTTTCTTCATTCGTGAGTCGTACTTTAACAGGCATAAAAACCTCCTATTCCTTAAGGATACTCGAAAGGATACAGATTTTCAAGAACGATAAAAAAAGACACTCTATGCAGAGTGTCTTGATCATACTTTATCCTATACGATTAGTCGCCTAATTCAGAGAAGTATTTAATTGTACGAACCATTTGGCTAGTGTAAGAGTTTTCGTTGTCATACCAAGAAACAACTTGAACTAATGTATTTCCATCGCCAGTAGGTGTGCACATTGTTTGTGTAGCATCGAACAATGAACCGTATTTCATACCGATTACATCGCTAGATACGATTTCTTCCGTGTTATATCCGAAAGATTCAGTTTGAGCAGCAGCCATAGCAGCGTTTACTTGATCCACTGTCACTTCACCTTCAACTTCAGCAACTAGAAGAGTTGTAGAACCTGTAGGAACAGGAACACGTTGTGCCGATCCGATCAATTTACCGTTCAATTCAGGAATTACCAAACCGATGGCTTTAGCAGCACCTGTAGAGTTAGGAACGATGTTGACAGCAGCAGCGCGGCTACGACGTTTGTCACCTTTTCTTTGAGGTCCATCCAATGTCATTTGATCGCCTGTGTAAGCATGAACTGTAGTCATGATTCCACCTTTGATTGGGGCAAGATCGTTCAAAGCTTTCGCCATAGGAGCTAAGCAGTTTGTCGTGCAGCTTGCGGCAGAAATTACTGTATCCGATGGTTTCAAGATTTTTTCGTTAACATTGTAAACTACAGTTGGAAGATCGTTACCAGCTGGTGCGGAAATAACGACTTTACGAGCACCTGCATCGATATGAGCTTGTGCTTTTGCTTTTGAAGTATAGAAACCTGTACATTCAAGAACAACGTCTACACCAAGATCTTTCCAAGGCAATTTGCTAGCGTCTGCTTCTTTGTAGATCGTGATCTTCTTTCCATCAACTGTGATAGAATCTTCACCAGCTTCTACTTTATCAGCCAATTTGTAAGTACCTTGTGTCGAGTCGTACTTTAACAAATGAGCTAACATATCAGGGCTAGTCAAGTCGTTGATCGCTACTACTTCATAGTTAGGATCGTCAAACATTTGACGGAATGCCAAGCGTCCGATACGTCCAAAACCGTTAATTGCAACTTTTACTGTCATTTTCAGTAAATCCTCCTTTTAAATTTCATCAATATTATAAAATTAGCCAACTGAAAAGTCAATGTACTGCACGAATTTGTAAAGGCTTACACTCATATGAATGCTTTTTGACATTCTTTACAAAAAGTGTCAAAATTACATATACCCTAACGGATGATATAAGGAGAGATTATGAATACGAATATTCTATTGGAGCTGCTCGAAAACAACGCTCGCTTAACGACGCAGGATCTCGCGGATATCCTTCACGAAGATGAAGCGTTGATCAAGTCCGAGATCCAGCAGCTTGAAAAAGAGAAGATCATCTGCGGTTATCATACGGTGATCAACTACAATAAAGCGTTAAAAAATGAAAAAGTCATGGCTTTTATCGAAGTCGACTGTACGCCACAACGACATAAAGGCTACGACAAGACGGCGATGAAGATCGCCAATTATCCTGAAATCGATACGATGTATCTACTATCGGGAGATTGTGATTTTCTCTGCCTTGTCCAAGGAAAAACGATGTTCGAAGTCGCTCGTTTCGTCTCCGACAAGATCGCATGCGTAGAAGATGTAAGAGCGACCAAGACTTTATTCGTCCTTAAACAATATAAGCAAAATGGAATCGTCATGAAAGATGAAGAAGATGTCGAATCCACACGATTGGTGGTGACTCCATAATGAAGCCATTATCGAAAACGATCGAGAATTTAAAGCCCAGCGGTATCCGGAAGTTCTTCGATCTCGCAAGCACAATGGATAACGTCATCTCCTTTGGTGTAGGCGAACCCGACTTCGACACGCCTTGGCATATTTGTGAAAATGCCGTCTATTCCATGTCGGAAGGAAAGACCCATTATACAGCCAACCGCGGTCTTCTAGAACTTAGAAAACTGATCGCAGAATTCCATCGAATCCGTTACGATCAGCACTATAATCCTGAAAACGAGATCTTGGTTACGGTTGGCGGTTCGGAAGCGATCGATCTAGCGATGCGGGCCATGATCAATCCAGGCGATGAAGTGATCACGATGGATCCAAATTATGTTGCCTATACGCCCGCGATCGAAATGGCAGGCGGAATCCCTGTCATTATTCCCCTAGAAGAAAAGAGTGAATTTAAGCTTACTCCCGAAGCTTTGAAAAACGCGATCACGGATAAAACAAAAGCAATCTTGATCAACTTTCCAAGCAACCCGACTGGAGGTGTCATGACATACGAAGATTATGAAAAGCTCGTCCCGATCATTGAAGAAAGCGGGATCTATGTCGTATCGGACGAGATCTATGCTGAACTTACCTTTGATGGAGAGTTCGCTTCGTTAGCGCAATTTCCAAGCATCCGCGATCAAATCGTCGTGATCAACGGTTTCTCGAAAGCGTTCGCCATGACAGGGTGGCGTTTAGGTTATGTCATGTCGAATCCGAATTTAAGCGCTGCGATGACCAAGATCCATCAATATATCATCATGTCCGCGCCTACTCCCGCCCAATATGCCGCTTTAGAAGCGATGACCGATGGACTTTCCGACGTATCCCATATGCGCAACGAGTATATGAATCGAAGAAATCTCTTGGTTTCTCGTTTAAATCGTATGGGACTAAAAACAAATATGCCCCACGGCACATTTTATGTTTTCCCTAATATTTCGCAAACGGGCCTAACAAGCGAAGAATTTTGTAATCGACTCGTCGAGGAGCAACGCGTGGCTTGCGTACCAGGAACCGCTTTTGGCGAAAAAGGCGAAGGTTTTATGCGGATGTCCTACGCTTGTTCGATGGATAATATCATTGAAGGATGTGACCGCATCGAGGCGTTCCTCGCCTCTCTTGAACAAAAACAAGAAGAAAATCCTTCAAATCGATCCTAAGAAAAGGAAGAGACATCATGCCTCTTCCTTATTTTTAGGACCGATCAATTCGCAGATCAATTGAATATATTCAGGATCTGGGCAATTCCTGAAAAACAGCTCCTGAAACGATTTTCTTCCAATCACACCAGATAAAAGCTCCGGATCGAGCTCTGGCAGGATCTTTTTGAGATCGCGGCACGTGATCGATTTCACTTCATCGAGGATTTTTTTGTTGCCCTGCTCCGGGATCGCTCTTTCTCTTGGATACCCTTGACCAGATGGCTCGCAAAAGAGCTTTTCAAAAATGTATTCAAGATTCAGATCGCCTCCCCAGCCAAAACCTTTCGCAAACGGAAGAGAAATGGCATTTCCATCGTTGATCTGAGCAAACGTATACGCATCCAAAGAATCTTCGATATGTCCACATAACACGCCTGGAAACGCGTTGCAGGCTAGCATCGCCCCTTCCCCAGTACCACAACCTGTCACGACATAATCGGCTGTTTTGGAGTTAAGCAAGATCGCGGCGAGGATCCCATTTTGTACATAAGTGAGCGGGTCGTCTTTTTCGTTAAACATTCCATAATTAACGACCTCATAGCCGTAAGGCAGCACCGCTTTTTTTAAGGCATTCTCAACGCTCGCGTTTTTTTGCGCTTGAGAATTCTCCATGATCAATGCGATTTTCATAGTCATCTCCTTTATTGCGGCGTCCGGCCTAGACTTGCCAAAATACTGCCATCTACAAATAGAATTTGGCCATTCACAAAATCCGATGCACTAGAAGCGAGGAAAACAGCAGGTCCTTCTAGATCTTCTGGCTTGCCCCATCGATGGGCAGGCGTTTTCGCTAAAATAAAAGCATCGAATGGATTTGGCGAGCCATCCGCTTGTTTTTCACGCAATGGTGCAGTTTGGCTAGTCGCGATATAACCTGGTCCGATCCCATTGCATTGGATATTGTATTCTCCAAATTCCGCGCAAATATTTCGGGTCAGCATTTTCAGACCGCCTTTAGCTGCCGCGTATCCCACTACAGTTTCCCGTCCTAATTCAGACATCAAAGAGCAAATATTGATGATTTTGCCCGCGTTCTTTTCGATCATTGCTGGTAAGACCGCTTTTGCCATGATGAATGGCCCTGTTAAATCGACATCGACAACTTTGCGAAAATCGGCCACATCCATTTCAAGCATTGGCTTTCTTTGAATGATTCCTGCATTGTTGACAAGAATATCGATCGTGCCGACTTCGGCTTCGATCTTTTTCATCATGTCCGCAACTTCACTTTCGTTGGTTACATCGCATACATAACCATGCGCCTGAATGCCTTCTTTCGCGTAAGCTTGAAGAGCTTGTTCGTTTTTTTCTTTATAGCGGCCATTGAAACAGATCGTCGCGCCGGCTTTTGCCAGAGCGCAAGCTATGCCAAAGCCAATACCATGCGTCGCTCCTGTGATCAACGCGACTTTTCCTTTCAATCCAAACATTTGATCAATATATGTATTCATTTTAAACCTCCAAATCAATGATGATCCTTTTTGATTCTTCTTGAATCTTACCATGTTTTTACAACATATCTGCATAGAGCTACTCTTGATCTTTTCCGCTTCAAAAAAAAGCGCAAAGAACTTCCCTTGCGCTTAGATATTGATAATTTTTTTGATCATCGAATTGATCATAGAAATCACAGTAAGAATTCCCGTGGATGTGCAGGCACCTAAAAAATCGATCAAAACATCTTTTTTAGACATGACTCGTCCCGCTACAGATCCTTGATGCCATTCATCAAAGATCGCAAGCGCTAAAGCGATGCATAAACTTAAAAACAAGCGTGAAAACTTCTTCATTCCTAAAATAGCAAGGGTCAAATAGACCATAGCGGCTAACGCAAAATAGATGGAGAAGTGCGCAAGCTTGCGGACATTTTGATTCCAATTGCTTCCATATGGAGAAAAGCGGATCACTAAGCCTTTGATCCTTTCGTATAAGCTGATTCCCTCCGGACTTGTCATCAAGCGGTCTTTGAATTCTTGTTTTAAATTTTCAGTGACGACCTCGCTTCGGTTCGAAGTTGTCGCTCCATCTTCGGCGGAGAGCGTATAAGCGGCAAGAACGATGATGCCACTTAAAGCGAGAAATAAGAACGCTAAAAGGATCCTCATTAAAATACTCGTTTTTTTCATGTTTCGAATTGTACAACAATCTTAATTTTATTTCAAATTAAAAAAAACCTCGAGAACGAGGTTTTCTCTATTATTCGTTTGTTCCAGTCAATTCAGCCATCGCTTTTTGATAGTTTAACGTTTTTTCATGGGCGTCTAACGCGTTGTCACCTTTGATGCAGTAGTAGAACTTGCATTTTGGCTCTGTTCCGCTAGGACGTACGGCGATCCAGCTTCCATCTTCCAGATAGTATTTTAATACATCCGATTTTGTGAAGCCTGTCAACTCTTTTGTTTCGCCATTTTCTTTGATGACACTCTCTTTATAATCTTCAAAACGCACCACCGGTGTTCCGCCGATTTCTTTTGGCGCGTCTTTTCTAAGATCCGCTAAGATCTCTTTGATCCGATTCGCTCCCGCTTCGCCAGAAAGAGTCAATGCCACTTGGCTTTCCTCATACGTTCCATGTTGTTCGTAGAGATCGTTCAATACGTCGATGAGATCTTTGCCTTGTTGTTTGTAGAACGAGGCAGCTTCTGCCAACATCAAGCAAGCTTGTGGCGCGTCTTTATCTCGGACAAAAGGTTTGATCAAAGAACCATAGCTTTCTTCATAACCGAATACATAGTTCTTTTCTCCTGTCTTTTCATATTTTGCGACTTTTTCACCGATGAATTTGAAGCCTGTCAGCGTTTTTTCCGTTTCTGTTCCGTGCGCAGAAGCGACTTTTTCACCAAGATCGCTCGTTACGACTGTATTGAACATCACAGGATTTTCTGGCATGATTCCATGCGCTTCCATTTGCGATAAAATATACTCTAGTAATACCGCTCCCGATTGGTTGCCTGTCATGATCACATAATCGCCATCGTGTTTCACTCCAACACCCATCCGGTCAGCGTCTGGATCGCATACTAAGATAATATCGGCATCGTTATCTTTCGCGTATTTCAAAGCGAGCTCATAGGCACCGATTTGTTCAGGGTTTGGAGTTGGCGTATTTGAGAAATCCGGATCTGGGGTGCATTGTTCTTCAACAGGAATGCAGTTGTAACCCGCTCTTTCATAAACAGTCCGAACAGGAATGTTGGCTGTACCGTGTTCTGGAGAGAAAACGATCTTGATATCCTTTGTAACGTCTGGATTCAATTGGATACCGAGCACTTTTTCATAATACGCTTCATCGACATCTTTACCGATCACCGTGATCCGCTTTTCTTCTTCTGGCGTGACTGTCGCATCGATCGCAAGCTCATCTTCGATCGCGTTGACTTGATCGATCACTTGACTCGCAAGAGCCGGGACAAGTTGGCATCCTTTATCATCGTATAATTTATATCCATTATATTCTCTAGGATTGTGGCTCGCCGTGATCATGATCCCGCCAAAGCAGTGTAAATGACGAACAGCGAAAGACAATTCAGGAGTAGGACGAAGCGATTCGAAAACATAAGAATTGATTCCGTTTTTCGCTAAGATCTTGGCGCAGTCAAACGCGAACTCTCTAGACATGTGGCGATTGTCATAACCGATCGCGATCCCTTCTTCACATGCTTTTTCCCCGTGCGCTTTGATGTAGTTCGCATAGCCTTGCGTCACTTTGCGGATCGTATGCAGGTTGATCCGATTTGTTCCAGGACCTAATAATCCGCGCATTCCTGCCGTTCCAAATTCAATGAGCGTGTAGAACGCGTCATTCTTTTCTTCTTCACTCATCCCTTTGAGCTCTTCAAGATATTGAGGATCAAGATTTGGATGATTGACCCATTTTTCATAACGTTCTTCAACAATCGACATTTTTAATTCCTCCTCTATTCTTTTTCAATGATAAAAAAAGTCTCGAGAAAACGAGACTTTTGATTTTGAATTTTTTCTTACGCGATGATCTTTTGGGCGCGAAGAACTTCTTCAATTGCAGCGATGGCTGCGTCTTCGTCTTCACCAGTGCAGCTAATCGTGATTTCAGATTGTGTTGGGATACCTAAAGACATTACACCCATGATCGATTTCATGTTTACTTCGCGGCCTTTGAATGCAACATTAATATCGCTTTTATATTTGCTTGCTGCATTGACAGCTACAGTTGCAGGACGCGCATGAAGTCCTACTGGATCGATGACCGTTACAGTTACTTGTTTCATTTTATGTTTTCCTCCTAAAATCTAAATTTATTTTATGCCATTTTATTTGATAAGACAATACTAAATCGTCTTTTTTGTAGACGCTTCCATTAATGGAATTTTCAACTTTTTCGCCTTTTGCGCAAAGATTCCAGAGCCAGGAACGCGCTTATTTGTAAAGCTTCCATCATAGATCTCATGAACGCCGCAGCTTGGAGAACGGGGCTGCAAAACAAGAAGATCACAATCTTTGATCCGATCAAGAGCATGCAGAGCTCCCTCTTCAAAGGCCTGCGTATGATCT
The DNA here is from genome assembly GCF_001945605.1 of Dubosiella newyorkensis. Classification (GTDB taxonomy): domain Bacteria; phylum Bacillota_I; class Bacilli_A; order Erysipelotrichales; family Erysipelotrichaceae; genus Dubosiella; species Dubosiella newyorkensis. Next base: position 4,673 of record NZ_MPKA01000077.1, on the reverse strand, counting down.
TGCCCATTGGCGTCGATCACTCTTCCCTCTTTGATCTCGCAAGGGATCCTTGGACAAGGAAGGCCGCCCTCCATTTCAGGACAGATCAATATGATCTCGTCATTTTTAAAGCGTTCCATCAAATCCGAATCATAGTTGTTCTTGCCATTGTATTTACAATTGACTCCTGCTAAACAAGCGCTCATCCCGACTTTCATGGTCATTGACTCATCAATTCGTTATAGAGCAATGAATAAGTCCGGGCGCTGTTTTCCCACGATACATCCGTATTCATCGCATTCGTCTGCAATGTATCCCAGTCTTCTTTGCGGTTATAGTATACGTCTGTCGCGTAGTACAGAGTATGAACGAGATCTTGCGCATTATAAGCCGCGAAAGAGAAACCGTTTCCGCTCTTATCGTACTCGTTGTATGGATCCACCGTATCTTTCAAACCACCCGTTTCACGAACAAGTGGCAAAGTTCCATAACGCAATGAGCAAAGCTGCGATAAGCCGCACGGCTCGAACAAGCTAGGCATCAAGAATAAGTCGGAACCCGCATAAATCCGATGCGCCAGCGCTTCGTTGTATCCTTTATAGAATGCGATCTTTCCTTTATTGGCGTTTTCCAAATTACGGAACGCTTCCTCGATCTGGCTTTCACCGCTGCCTAAAATCGCAAGCTGGATCGGAGCGTTGGCAAACGCGCTCAATTGCTCCATCATCAAGTAGAAGCCTTTTTGCCAAGTCAAACGAGAAACGACACCGACAAGCATCACATCTGGATTTTGCTCTAAACCGAGCTCAGCTTGCAAAGAAGCCTTATCCAATGCTTTTCCAGCCTTCAAATTAACCTTGTCGAAATGATATGGGATATCTGGATCGGTCTTAGGATTCCAGTTCTTCGTATCGATACCGTTTACGATACCCCACAAGTCGTATTTGCGCATATTCAAAACAAGTTCCAAATGTTCGCCATATTGAGGAGTCAAGATCTCTTGTGAATATGTAGGGGAAACCGTCGTGATCTTATCGGAATACAAGATACCCGATTTCATGAAGGAAATACCGCCATCATAGCGAACGTTTCCATTATCGAGCAAATAGTATGGAAGACCAAGGCACGAATCGAGCATTTGAGGCCCAAAATTTCCTTGGAACGCCAAATTGTGGATCGTATAGACGAAACGGATTTGGCGATACCGAGGATCAAAATCGTGCGTTTCTTTGATCATGCAAGGGATCATTCCTGATTGCCAATCATGGCAATGGATAATATTTGGCCAATAGTTGAGCTGATTGAGCATTTCAATCACAGCCTTTTGGAAATAAGCGAAACGTTCTCCATCATCTTCATAGCCATACAAGGCGTCGCGTTCGAAATAGCCTTGATGCTGAACGAAGAAGTAAGCGACCTTATCGATCGTTTGCGAGTAAATGCGCACTGGAACCTCATGATAATTGATCGAAACTGTATAATCTGCACAAAGCGTCAAATCTTGAAAGTTGTTTTCCGCGATCTTTTTATAAAGAGGCAAAACGACTTTCACTTCGTGGCCGATCTCAGAAAGAGCGGCAGGAAGCGAACCAACGACGTCCGCAAGACCACCTGTTTTAACAAAAGGAAGTCCTTCGGATGCGACCATTAAAATCGAAGCCATTATACAGTCTCCCTTCTGCCGATATACAGAGGCGACTCTTCTGTACCCGCTAGATCTTTTTTATGGATGATCCTTGCTCCTTTATCGATAATGCAGTTCTTCAAGTTCGCGTTATCTCCGACAACGGCTTCAGGAAGAATGATGCAGCCATCCACTTTCGCGTTCTTTCCAATCTTGACAGCGCGTCCAATGATCGAGTTCGTGATCTCGCCGCTAATTTGGCAACCATTGGAAACATACGTGTTTCGAGTCGTTCCATCATTGAGATAGATCGTAGGCGCTGAATCGTAGGTACGAGTATAGATCGGCCAGTTCGCATCGCTGAAATCTTTCATATTGTCTTCATGAAGCATCATCATGTTGCTCTTGAAATATGATTCTTGGTTGTAGATCGGATAAATACGTCCTCTATAATTGATTGCGCGGATATCCATATCCGGGCAGCTGTCATTGATGATATCTTTTAGCCAATACATCGAGCTTGTCGCTCTTGCCTTCTTTACAAGATTGATGAAGACTTCCTTCGACATGATATAAGTGGCAAGAGAAAGATTGCGCACTTTATAAGCGCCTAAATTTTCTTCGATCCCTAATACGCCTTTTTGTTTATTGAGCGTCAAGACATCGCAATGCAGATATTTATCTTTGGCATCGTCAATACGTTGATAGAGCATGGAAATATCCGCTCCGCTAGCGACGTGCTGATCGAGAAGATCCGAATAGTTGGCTTTATAAATAAAGTTGACCGGTGCGATGATCACATAGTCGTTTGGATCGTTTTCGATATCAACGAGATTGTCGTAATACATTTCAACATCCGGCACCGCGTTGGCACGTGTTCCATCTGGGAAGACAGGGATCAATCCTAAATGGCCATGCTTCGAGTTGATGTTATAGTGACGGCCTGAACCAATGTGTTCGAATAAAACTTTTGGATTTCCGTTGACATAAATATCGATATCCCACATACCAGAATTTGTCATATTGGAAATCGGAAAGTCGACTAAACGATAGCGCCCGATGAAGTTGAACGCCGCGATTGGACGATACTTTTCCAATCCTTCGATATAAATATTGGTGTTGTTGTAAGCTATGATTCCTAATGCATTAAACATACTGACTCACCTCTATTCCCCTTTCTTGACCCTTTTGGCAACGAGCGCGATCTCTTTGCTGTCAGGATCCGATACGACCGCTTCTGGATCGATCTTCACATTTTCTGCAACGATGGCCCGATACACTTTAGCGCCCGCGCCCACATGCACGCCTGGCATCAAAACAGATTGTTGCACATCCGCGCCTTCTTCGATCACAACATTATTGAAAAGAACCGAGTCTTTTGCCGTACCGTAGATCACAGCGCCTTGGTTGATATAGCAATGTTCTACTTTTCCATTTGGACCAACATAGTGTGGAAGCGAAGGAATGTCCGAAGTATAGATCTTCCAATTTGGATCGTCGAGGTCGAGCTCGTTGTTCTTGTTGAGCAGATCCATGTTGGCTTCCCACAATGAATCGATCGTTCCAACATCTTTCCAATAGCCTTCGAATTGGTAGACGGAAAGGTGTTTTCCTTGGTTGAGAAGACTTGGGATGATATCGTTACCGAAATCGTGCGAGCTTCCTTCCCGCTTCATATCATCCAACAATTCTTTACGCAGCAGCTTCCAGTTGAAGATATAGATTCCCATGCTTGCCAAATTGCTTTTTGGTTCTTTTGGTTTTTCCTTGAAGGCAATGATGTTGCTTTGATCATCGATTTCCATGATTCCAAAGCGGCTCGCTTCTTTCCAAGGCACTTGCAAGACCGCGATCGTCGCGTCGGCCGCATTGGCTTTATGTGCCGAAAGCATCTTATCGTAATCCATTTTATAAATGTGGTCTCCAGAAAGGATCAATACGTATTCTGGATTGAATTTATCGATGAACTCGATATTTTGCGTGATCGCATCCGCTGTTCCTCTATATACATCAAATTTCGTTCCGTCTTTTTCGCTTGGCGGAAGAACATAAACCCCACTGCCTCTAGTGTCTAGACCCCAACGCTGCCCAGCACCAGCGTAAGCGTTTAGCTCAACAGGCTCGTATTGCGTCAATACACCAACGACATTGATATTCGAATTCGCGCAGTTACTAATCGGAAAGTCGATGATCCTGTACTTTCCGCCAAAGTAAACAGCCGGCTTCGCTGTCTTTTTTGTCAGATCGAATAATCGCGTACCGCGTCCACCCGCAAGAATCATTGCGAGCATATTATTCTGTTCCATAATTATCCTCCTATTCATCTATTAAAGCTGTTAAAATTATAGCACCTTTTATGCGATTTAAAAATGCTTTTTCGCATAAATTGGAATCGTTTTCACAAAAAAATCGATTTTTTTTGGAGCAATAAAAACGTAACAGATATCATACTAATTTAATTACACACCTTATCTATACCAAATATGGCAATTCAAATTCACCAAAAAAATCGAATTTGCCATTCTGTTTCCAAAATGAGTGAAATTATCAAAAATGCCTTCACAAGCAAAACCATTGTCATTCTCCTTCAAGAAAACTACGATACGAATAGGAGGAAAAATGTATGTATATTTCTATTACCGGTTTCCATCTTTTCCTATTTGTCATCGTTAGTTTGCTCATCGGACTCGTGATCGGATTCATCCTCGGGAAAAGACATTAAAGGCAAAAAAAAGCAGAGGTTCCCATTCTGATAAGCTCCCCTAATAGTAGACACGCCAAACAACTAAATTTGGAGGTCCTATTAGGGGGCTTTTTATATGGGAAGAAAATCAAAATACACTATAGATTTTAAATTATCTGTTGTTGACCGCTATTTAAATAAAGGAGAAGGATCCGTCACGATTGGAAAAGATTTAAATCTTAATCCAAACACTGTAATGAAATGGGTAAAACAATTTCAAAAGTCGGATGCTGAAGTTTTTCTGGAGAAACCAAGAAATCAATCCTATTCAAAAGAATTCAAAATACAAGTGATTGAGGAATATTTGGCAGGAGGATGTTCGTATCC
>NZ_MPKA01000022.1 GCF_001945605.1 Dubosiella newyorkensis | reverse complement strand
GTGCAAATATTATTCGCTGCCTCTCAATAATTATTTTTTAACGAAGGGGCAAATAAAAAAGGTGCTGGGATATCGGTTTACACCGCTTCCTTAGCACCATTTTTGAAAATCATCTCTTAAAGTCAGGGAATATATCGAGAATCTAATTCTGTCAACGCTTTTCGCAAAATTTTTTTAAAAAAAGTAAAAGCTACCAAAGGAGGATAAAACCTGGTAGCTTTCGGGAGAGTTGAAAACATCTGTTGATGGGACAAATACTTTCGTTGGCTGTAACAGTCAGCGATGGAGTATACTGACTGTTCCCCTATTTAAACACATTGTCTTATTGAAAGCAAATCAATTCGTTGGACTAAAATAACGGAACAGCTTTGAGAACGATTTCTAATCTCGTATAATAAATAATAATGATAGGAATTGGATATGCAGACAAAAGAAAGAATAATTTATTTACTTGATACGATCAATGAAAACAAGATTTTGCAGGTCAAAGCGATCGCTGAAGAATTGGGAGTTTCTGAATCAACGATCCGAAGAGATCTCAAAGAGCTAGAACTTCAAGGAAAGCTGAAACGGATTCATGGAGGCGCTGTGAAAAATACAGGACAAAATGTCTTGAATGGCCACAAAGAAACCGATATGTACCAACGGATGGATATCAATTATCCGGAAAAAGTGAAAATCTGCAAGTTGGCCGCTAAAAAGGTCAAAGATGGAGACTGTATCTTTTTGGATGGGGGAACAACACTCGTGCCTCTTATGGGAATGCTGCAATATAGACCGGTAACGATCGTGACACATAATTATTTGGCGGTGGCCCAATTGAATCGCCCCAAAGCGCAGATCATTGTGATTGGTGGAGACTACTCTTCGAAGTATGCGATGGGAATGGGAAGCATGGCTCAAAATGAGATCGCTCAATTTCAATTTGATGTGGCTTTTATCGGGTGCGCTGGCATTGATCAAAAAACGGGGATGGCGTATACAGCCGAGATGAGTTCACGAGAAATAAAAAAGATCGCGCTGCAAAATGCGACGCGTACATATTTGCTGGTCGACCAGTCGAAAATGAATGTGCTTGGCTTTTGTAAATTCGAAGCTCTCTCCACCTTCGATACGATCATTTCAGAAGAAGGGGAAAGCTCGATGGAAATCGATGAAGAGTTCATGCTGGTCGAACATTAGAATGGATCGTCTTTTCGTTCATCTCTTTAGGGTTTCTTCAAAAGCAAGACTATAATGAGGGTGAAGGTAAAGAAAGGCCTCGATTTGTGAGAAAGGGTAGCAATTTAAGGAGGCAATTATGGAAAAAAAGAAAACATGGATCACAGTCCTTGTCGTGGTTATCGTTGTGATCGCTCTGGTCGCAGCCATTTGGGCCGGCAATAAAGGCGAAAGTCAAGAAGAACAGCAAATTCAAGAAGACCAAACAACCGAAAATACGACTGGAAACGAAGAGAAAGCGCCTGAAAACGATTCTCAAGTCGATGAAGAAGGATCACAGAGTCAGCAAGAAGAAAATCAAGAACAAGCTGAAGAAAACATGATCGAAGGAACAGAGCAGTCATAAAAAAACCGCGTTTGCGGTTTTTTCTACATCGATAGCTGCTGTAAAACGATTTCCATTCCATGCAAGGTCGCATAGATCGGATCATCCATCAAATAGATCGGACAGCCGATCTTGTCTTGTAAATAGGCGACCATTCCTTTTAGACGCATGATCCCGCCAGCGCAAACGATCCCGCGGTTCACGACATCTTTTTGTTCTTGGATCGAAAGAGATCGTAAAAAATCGGTGATCCAGTTGGCTAGCGAAAGAGCCAACGGCTCGAGAAGAATGGCGATTTCGTTTTCGGAGATCTGGATGTTTTTTGGAGTCTTGGTTTGAGAATCGATCCCTACAACAGGAATGAGAAGCGCCTCTTTTTCTTGTAGGATCGATCCTCCTGTTCGAATGATCTCTTCAAGTGTATTCTCGGTGACGAGCAACTTTTTTTGTTGGTAAAGCCAGGACGAAATCGCGACGCCGATCACTTGGCCCGTGATTTCTCCAATTTGATAGCGGACCATCTGGCTGTTGGAAAAAAGGGCAATATCACAATTGCTGGAGCCAACATTCATGATACAGCACGCTTTTGGAAGAGATAAGTTGAGTTGGCTTCCAAGCGCGGTAAACCATATTTCTCTATCGTAAAATACTTGGTGAGCGCCAAGCTGGATCAATGTGTTCTTGATCTCTTCGCAAGCTTCATTCGAGAGGCTTGTGGGATAAGAAAACAAAATTGTCGTTTTTGTAAATACTCGAAAGATCTTATATTGAAAGCATAGCTGCTCGAGCAAGAGCTCCAAGACTTGAATGTCGACTTGGTTGTCTTGGATCGGGGAAATCACCCGAACTTGCTCATCTTGCATTCCTTTCATTTCATAGGCTTCTTTGCCGATCGCCAGGACGTGCGATTTTTGATCGATGGCTACCATGCATGGCTCATCGAAGAGTAGGCCTTCTTCTAAGGTGAATAGGCGGATAGAATTGGCGCCTAAATCAATGCCTGCGTAAATCATAGAGGTCCTCCGTTTCTTGTTTTTTTTATAGTAGCGCATATTTTACTATGATACAATAAATAAACATGGAACAAACTTGCTTACTCGACTTAAAAAATGAAAATTTGTCTTTAGTGGTTACGCTCTCGGATATTGACAGCGAAAAAACGATGAAGTACATCCTGCTGCTTTTAAAATGTGTTCCGGTTTTTGAAAAGCTGCAGCTTTCGGTTCGGATCTACACCCTACAGCCACAAGCGGATATGGATCGGATCGCTGCCGTATATCAAACGAATTTTTTATGGCATGAATCGAAAGAAATGATCGAAGCGCTGGGGGCTTACAAAACAAAAGTCGTATTTGGAAAGAAAAGAGAAATCGTGTATTCGTATTTATTTTTGTTTCATGACGACCGGCTTGTCAAAATGGAAAAAAGGATCTCGAAAACAACGCTTTTCGCATTGCTTCAAATGGCGATAAAAATCCGATCCAAAGAATTTTTAAAAAAATTAGAAAATATGTTTGACAACTTTGAGTCGCTTTGATAGTATTAGTTATGCAATTGGAACACGGAGGTTTAGCTCAGTTGGGAGAGCGTCTGCCTTACAAGCAGAGGGTCAGCGGTTCGAGCCCGTTAACCTCCACCATTTGTTCATTGTGGAGGAATAGCGAAGTGGCTAAACGCGGCTGACTGTAACTCAGTTCCTTCGGGTTCGGCAGTTCGAATCTGTCTTCCTCCACCATTTTTTATTGGGGTATAGCCAAGCGGTAAGGCACAGGACTTTGACTCCTGCATTTCTCTGGTTCGAATCCAGATACCCCAGCCATTCTATTGCAGGTGTAGTTCAATGGTAGAACTTCAGCCTTCCAAGCTGACTACGTGAGTTCGATTCTCATCACCTGCTCCATATCGAATCTAGATCCCTGAAAAAGGGATTTTTTTTGGTTTGACTAGGCTTTGCTGGACTGTATTATAGTTTGCTTAGATGTGGTCACTTTAATGATGGATGAAGTACAACGATAAAGCAAACTAGCAAAAAACGGTGGCCGATTTGGGTAGAAAATAAAAAAACCCTTTATTTAAAGGGTTGATTTCTAATGGTGCCGGTACGCGGAATTGAACCACGAGTTGATCCTTACCATGGACCCGTATTGCCATTATACTATACCGGCGCATTTAAGCCTTTATTTAAAGAAGTATAGAGCTATTTTATCATATTTTTTTGAGTTTTGGACTATTTTTAGTGAAAAATGAAGCATAAAAAATCGAATTGCCCTTTTCGTTTGTCAATGACACACTATCGTTGAAAGGCAATGCGAACAATGTTATGATTAACTCGATTTTAAAGGAGGACATAACATGGCTGAAAATCTAACTAAAAAAGATTTAGCAAATGCCTTGGCCGAAACATTTTCAATAAAGAAGAAAGATGCAGCGGACTACGTCAATTTTGTGTTTGACCAAATCAAAGATGTGCTTGTCAAAGACGGTGTTGCCGATATGAGTGGATTTGGAAAATTCAGTATTCAAGAAAGAGCCGCAAGACAAGGAATCAATCCAGCAACGAAAGAAAAAATCGAGATCGCGGCATCAAAATCCCCAAAATTTAAAGCGAGCAAAGCTTTAAAAGATGCATTAAATCCAGAAAAATAGGAAATGAACGGAGAAAAAAGGTTCTCCGTTTTTTTTGCGCTTTCTTAGAGCAAATAATGATATGATAGAACATATGAAGCAAGAAACGGAGGTACAAAATGGAACAACCCATTTATGTCATAGGCCATAAAAACCCAGATACCGATTCGATCTGTGGTGCCATCTCATTAGCCACTCTAAAACAGCTCCAAGGAATCAACGCCATTCCAGCTAGAATCGGACATGTCAATCCTGAAACGGCATATATATTGAATAAAGTCGGAGTAGAACCGCCTATCCACATTTCGACCGCAAAATCTACGCTTTCTGAAATCGAGATCGATGAAGCGTATACAGTCAACGAAGGGGACACTTTGCGTGCTGGATGGGATGCTTTGATCGATCACAACGCCAAAACGCTCTACGTGATCGACGAAGAACAAAACTATAAAGGTCTTGTGACCTTAGGCGATATTTCAAAGATCCAAATGCAGGATCTCAATATCACCAAAGAGCTGCTCAAAGAAACATCGGCAGAAAACTTTCGCAGAGCGCTCAAAGGAAAGATCTTGCTCGAAGGGAATATTCCTCTTTCCGGAGAAGTTCGCATCGCCGATAAAAAAATGATGGAACGTGATCTGCAAGGCGCCATTATGGTACTCAACGACCACGAAGATTCGATGATCAAAAGCATGGCCAAAGGGTGCGCGATGATCTTGATCGCCGAAAACTTCGTTCCCAATGATTACATCATCGAAATGGCAAAACAAATGGGAGTCACACTGATCAACACTCCCTATAATTTAATGAAAATCATCCAAATGGTGTATCGCGCTATCCCAGTGTCCGCGATCATGACACCAGCCAATAAAATGGTCCAGTTCAACCGTAACGAATACTTAGAAGATGTAGAACGAGAGATGCTCAAGACCCGTCATTCCTCGTATCCGGTCGTACAACAAGGCAAACTCATTGGCTCCGTCGCACGCTACCATCTTTTGAAAAGCGCGAAAAAACAATTCGTTCTCGTTGACCACAATGAACGCAAACAAACGATCAACGATATCGAACAAGGCGAGATCATCGAGATCGTTGACCATCATAGAATCGGGGATATCGAAACAGATCGTCCGATCGTATTTAGAAACATGATCGTAGGTTCTTCGAACACGATCATCGCGCTCATGTACGATGAAGCAGGCATCAAAATGCCAGAACATGTAGCTAAACTCGTTTCCTACGCGATGATTTCCGATACGATGAACTTCAATTCACCAACCTGCACACCGATCGATCGCATGGTTGCGAAACGGATCGAAGAAGAATACCATCTCAATTTAAACGAAATGGCGCAAGATCTCTTTAAAAACACCGCCACGATCAAGGGAAAAGAATTCGATTCTATTTTGAACAACGATACAAAAGAATATATCCTAAATGGTCATCGCGTTGCGGTTTCGCAAGTCTTTATTTTTGATTTTGATGTTGTCGATGAAATCAAAGACGACTTTGTGAAATATATGGCGAAACAAAACAAAGGACGCCATAATGATCTGCATTTGATGGTTTTCACAAACGTCGAAGGAAAAGGTTCTCGCTTCCTGTATACAGGAAAACTATCCAGCATGCTTTCTGGAGCCATTCAAGAATTTGAACGATTAGGCTATGTCTCTCGTAAAAAACAAATCGTGCCAGGCTTAGCGAAAGAATTGAACTAGGAGTAAAAACTATGTCGGTTGAAGAAAAATTTATACGCTACGTACAATACGATACACAATCCGATGCCAGCAGCCAAACGATCCCAAGCACTAAAAAACAACTTGTCCTCGCCGACGCGCTCAAAAAAGAATGCGAGGCGATGGGCTTTGATCGAGTTGTTGAAAAGCAAGGAACCGTCTATGCGTTTTTAAAAGAAAAAGGCACTCGATCCAAAGAGGCGATCGGATTTGTCGCCCATATGGATACCGCCTCGGAAATTTCAGGGAAAAACGTAAAACCAAAGATCATCCGCGACTATGATGGCCAAACGATCCACCTGAATGAAACCTACTCGATGGATCCAGACCGTTTTCCTTCTTTAAAAAAGGTCAAACATGAGGATTTGATCGTAACAGACGGAACGACATTGCTAGGAGGAGACGATAAAGCAGGGATCGCCATCATCATGCAGGCTATGGAAGAATTGATCCATTCCGATCAACCTCATGGACCCGTCGCGATCGCCTTTACTCCCGATGAAGAAATCGGAAGAGGCGTGGAAGCTTTTGATTTAAAAGAGTTTCCGGTCGATTTCGCCTATACGATCGATGGCGATCGGATCGACGCGATCGATTATGAAACCTTTAACGCCGCCGAAGCGATCATTGATATTCAAGGCGTCTCGATCCATCCTGGCGACGCCAAAGATCGAATGGTCAACGCCGCCCTATTAGCGGTTGAGTTCGCTTCCATGCTTCCAAAAGACGAGATCCCATCAAAAACAGAAGGACGCGAAGGCTTTTATCACCTGTTGTCGATCGAAGGAGAATGCGAACACGCAAAACTCGTCTATTTGCTCCGGGAACATGACGTGAACAAGTTTGAAAACCAAATGGAAACGATCCAGCAGATCGCTAAAGAAATGAATGCGAAATACAACAATCGCATTGAAGCGACTATCCGAAAACAATATTCCAATATGAAAGAATACATGCATGGTGATCTGCGCAGCGTGCATCGAGCCGAAGAAGCGATAAGAAAAGCAGGCATGGAGCCTGTCCATACACCGGTAAGAGGAGGAACAGATGGAGCGATGCTTACAGAAAGAGGCTTGATCTGTCCAAATCTAGGAACAGGATCGTATAATCACCATGGACGCTATGAGTTCGCAAGCATTCCTCAAATGAAAAAAATGGTTGAAATCGTAAAGAGTATTTTGGAAGGATGATACACCAATGGATTATGGTAAAGAAGCATTAAAAAAACATAAACAATGGAGAGGGAAACTCGATGTGCAGGCGAAAATGCCTATTCAAAATCACGATGACCTTTCTATCGCCTATACACCAGGCGTAGCCGCTCCGTGCTTAGAGATCCAAAAAGATCCAGAAAGCGTATATACTTATACAGGAAAAGGAAATACAGTGGCCGTGATCAGCGATGGATCCGCCGTGCTCGGATTAGGCAATATTGGACCGGAAGCCGGAATCCCCGTCATGGAAGGAAAATGCGTTCTCTTTAAAGCATTAGCGGACATTGACGCGATCCCTCTTTGTCTCAATACCCAAGATGTCGATGAGCTCGTTCAGATTATTTCAGCTCTCCAGCCAAGCTTTGGCGGCATCAATCTTGAAGATATCGCGGCGCCACGCTGCTTTGATGTGGAAGCGAAACTCAAAGAAAAAATGAACATCCCTGTATTCCATGACGATCAGCATGGAACAGCGATCGTCGTCAGTTCCGCTTTGATCAACGCGCTTCGACTGCTGAAAAAAGAAGATCCGACAATCGTGATCAATGGAGCGGGAAGTGCTGGGATCGCGATTGCAAGTCTTTTGCTGGAGCTGCAATTAGGCGATGTCATCTTAGTTGATCGAGAAGGAATCCTGAACGTAGAAATGGATCTTACTTCAGGTCAGAGAAGATTGATCGACCGCGTCAATCGTTATAAAAAGACGGGAACGCTCGCCGACGCGCTCACAGAGGCCGACGTATTCATTGGAGTGAGCGCAGGCCATATCGTGACAAAAGAAATGATCCGTTCGATGAAAAAAGATCCGATCGTTTTCGCGATGGCCAATCCGATTCCAGAAATTGAACGGGCTGACGCTCTAGAGGCTGGCGCGAAGATCGTAGGCACAGGAAGAAGCGATTACCCAAATCAAATCAATAATGTCCTCGCATTCCCTGGAATCTTTAAAGGCGCCCTTCAAGCAAGAGCGAAAGAAATCAATGAAGCGATGAAGATCGCGGCCGTCTATGCGATCGCCGATTTGATCAAACCTGAAGAGCTCCATGAAGAATATGTGATCGTCTCCGCGTTGGATAGGCGCGTCGTTCCTGCTGTATCCAAAGCTGTATTCAAAGCGGCACAAGAAAGCGGGGTCGCGCCCCAAGAAGGAAGGTAGATCTATGGAACGAGTATCGATCGTAGCGGAAGGCGGGGGCACCAAGATCGCCTATACGGCCGGTGTACTCAAATGTTTGCTGGAAAACGAGATCTATGTTCCTTATTGTGTGGGAATTTCGGCGGGAGCCGAGGTCTTGCTTCCTTATGTTTCAAGGCAAATCCGACGCCTAGAGGTCACAGGGATCGATGCTCCTTCACAACCTGGCGCGGTGGGTCTTTCTGCGATCTTGAAAGAAGGAAGCATCTTCGGGATCGAGAGCACGAACAACTATATTGAAAAAGAAACGCCGCTAGACTTTGATACATTTTATAAAAGCTCGACTGAGATGGATACAGGACTCTATAATATGGAGAAGCATGTGATCGAGTATTTCGATAAATCGTATGTGGATCGATCGATGACATTGATCAAAGCGAGTTGCGCTTTGATGCTTTTAACCAAACCATATACATTTCAAGGCAAGAAATACTTTGATGCCGGGCTCGTCGATATGATCAGCATCGAGCAAGCCGAAAAAAAAGGATGTACGAAACATATTGTCATTTCCACAAAAGAAGAAGGCTATATCCGGAAAAAAGCGCCAGGCTATCAATTGCTTTTATCGAACCTTGTATATCGTGACAAACAGATCACAGATGATCTTAGAAATCGACATATTCGATATAACGAGCAATGGGCGCATATCGACAAGCTTCAAGCGGAAGGAAAGGCGCTGATCTTGCGCCCCCAAAAAGATCTAGGCATCACACGATATACGACAGATCCAAAAAAACTTAAACCGTGGTTTCAGCTCGGGTACGATGAAACAAAGGAACGTCTCGATGAGATCCGTTCCTTTTGCGGTCTTTAAGATGGCTGAGGCCATCTTTTCTTTTAGAGGACAAGGATGTAAAATAAAAAAGAGTATAACGAGGAGGGACGCGTATGGCTTATTTATTAGAAAATGATATTTTAAAGCTAGAATGTACGGAGCAAGGCGGGGAGATGCTCCATTTAACGAATAAAGAAGACGGAATAGAGATCATCTATCAAGGTGATGAAGCGTGGAGCGGTTCGAATCCTTCTCTTTTCCCTATTATCGGATCCACCTATAATAAAACGTATGAAATCGCTGGAAAACAGTATTCGATGAAAAACCATGGATTGATCCGGTATGCACGCTTGAAAGGAGAACAAGGGGACGATCATATTTCCTTCATCTATGAAAGCGATGAAGAGACCCGCAAACAGTATCCTTTTGATTTCTCCTATAAGATTACGTATCGTCTTGAAAACAACCAAGTCAAGATCGACTATCGAATCGAGAATACAGGAAAAGAAGATATGCCATTCTCTTTTGGCCTTCATCCGGCATTTCGGGTACCACAAAAACAAGGAGAAATGTTTGAAGAATATTCCATCCATTTTGAAAATGACGAGAATGCCAATCAAATCATTTTTCATGATGATCTGAGCATTCCTTCCCATACCCAGTCTGTCCACTTGAATAATTGGCAGCTCAACCGCGATGAAATCAAAAGATTCGCTACTATCGTACTGAAGGATTTTAGCTCTACTTACGTAGATCTTGAATATAAAAACGTTCCTAAGATCCGGATCAGCTTCCCAGGATTTCCGTTTTTAGCGATCTGGTCGCATCCTTCGCCATCGAATTTTATTTGTATCGAACCGTGGTTCGGACATGCGGATTTCGATCAGTCTTGCTCGGATTTCTATCAACGGGAAGGGACGATCATCCTACAGCCGCATGAAGTGTTCAAAACTGGATATACGATCACGATCTTCCAGAATAAGGAAGGAAAATAAAATGATCGGAATGATCATAACGGGCCACGCGCATTTTGGCACAGGAATGAAAAGCGCGTTGACTTTGCTGGCAGGAGAGCTGAACGCTATCGAAGCCATCGATTTTGAGGAAGGATGCACGAAAACGCTCCTGGAAGCAAAAATCGATGAAAAATGTACGAAGCTTTTAGAGGTTTGTGATGGAGTATTGATCTTTTGCGACCTTTTAGGAGGAACTCCATTTCAATGTGCGGCTTTATATGCCCGTGGGCGCAAGGATGTCAAAGTGCTTGCAGGAACCAATCTAGGCATGCTCAGCGAAGCCAACTTAACAAGACAATTTATAGCGGATTTAGACGAATTAGCAAAAAGTATCGAAACGATCGGGAAAGATAGCGTTCTCTATTTTCAATCAAAAACAGAAGGAAATTAAAATTCCTTCTGTTTTTGGCATTGTTTGGCATAATCGGTTGGAGCGATCGAAAAATGCGATTTGAATTTTCGAGAAAAATAATGAACACTCGTAAAACCAAGACGATCGGAGATCTCCGAAATCGTGTACTTATGTTCTTGAATCATTTCTTTCGCGCGATCTAATTTTACATTCGATATATATTGTTTTGGCCCAATGTCGAATTTTTCTTTAAAAATATTTTGGATCTTGCTTCTAGAAATCTGGAATCGTTCACAAAGGGCCTCGACTGAAATGTTTTGATCGATATGCGTCTGGATATAAATCAAGATTTCATTAAATAAGGCGTTTTCGTAATGTACCTGCATTGGATTGTATTCGTTGGCTTGTGTTTCGATCCGCTCGCGGAAAAGCATAAGAACGACTTCTTTCAAATAGACGATCGCAAGCTCATGCTCGATTTCATGATCGTTTTGGACCGCCTTCATATATTTTGACAACAGAGAATACACTTCCCGGTTTCGAAGATGGATGATGATGTTTTTCAAGGAAGTATCTAGCGTCGTTTCCATTAAAAAAGAAATCATCAAATAGGAGCAGTTTTGATCGGACTTCGTATGCATCGACAACTTTTGATCTGGATACAATAAAAGACAATCATTCGCTTTCAAACAATAAGCGTGTTCATCGCATTCGATCTCGATTTCTCCCTCATCGATATAAAGCAATACGTAAAAAGGAAGGATCTGTTCTGGGAAAAAATAACCCGCCTTGCGGATATAATAATAATTTGTATAGATCTCTTTCATTGCGATCTTCGAAGAAATCGGTTTATATTCGATTGGATCTTGGATCTTTTTTTCGTTGAGTGTCGCTTCGTTATAGTAGATCTTCAGCTCTGAATGATCCGTGATCGGAACAAAGTTGAAATACACGTTCGGATCGATTTCGATCGTGCGGTGCAAGACGAATTTTTTAAAATGGATTCCATCGTGCGAAAGCGCCACCATCGTGATCCCGCTCATATTTTCGAGATACGTAGGCGTACTCGAAAAGAAGGCGCGATCAAAGGATTTTGCCTTCAATTGTAGAATATGGTCCGACATCTCTTTCACTTCTTTGGGCGGAATATTGTGGACTTCCCCAAAATCTTGGAATTTAAAATTTGTTGTTCTGCGCAACATATGATCACCTTTCTTCTATTATATCGATTTTGTTGAAAAACAAAGAATGGTTTACTCAAATAAAGGAAAAGTGGTAAAATCAAACTATAAGTGGAAACCATAATTTTAAAGGAAGAAGGGAGAATCTATGGCTGAAATTGTTTTAACACGAATCGATGATCGATTGATTCATGGGCAAGTAGCGACTCAATGGATCGCTAAAACAGGAGCGAATACGGTGTTCGTTTTAAATGACGAGGTAGCGAAGGATCCATTCAAGCAAGAGCTTATGAACATGATCGCTCCTGCCAACGCGAAAACGCGTTATTATACGCTGAAGGATGGGATCAAGGCGATCCAAGAAGCTGCATCTGAAGAAAAGATCATGATTTTAGTGACGGATCCAAAAGATGTATTGACATTGATCGACGGGGGAATCGAGATCCAAGATGTAAATGTCGGTAATTTGCCAAAAGCAGAAGGAAAAAAAGAAGTCAGCCCATCTGTATATGTGGATCAAAAGGAAGTCGACGCTTTTAAAGCTTTGCATGATCAAGGGGTTCATTTGAATGTGCAAAGCGTTCCGAATACTGTTCCAGCAAACGCAGACGAACTGTTAAGCGCTTAAGGTCGAAAAGAATGGCAAGGAAGCCATTCTTTTTTCTTTCTAAGTTCATCTTATTGGTATTTACCAAGAATTGTAGATATTTCTATCGAACATGATACAATAGAATCAAGAAAAAGGAGTGTTAAGTATGAAAGTAGTTGTTTGCGAAAATTATGATGATCTTTCGAATAAAGCATTTGAAGTCATTAAGGAACAAGTGGTCGAAAAACCAAATTCTGTATTGGGTCTAGCCACAGGTTCTTCGCCAGTTGGCATGTATCAAGATATGATCAAAGATCATAAAGAAAATGGAACAAGTTATAAAGATGTGTCTACTTATAATTTGGATGAGTATGTTGGAATCGATCGTAAGGATCCTCAATCGTATTACACGTTTATGAATGAGAATTTGTTCTCGGGCATCGATATCGATCCAAACAATACGCATGTTCCTTATGGAAACACAAAAGAAGATTGCGAAAAGTATGAAGACGCGGTCAATGGCGTCGATATCCAAGTTCTTGGAATCGGGCAAAATGGTCATATCGGCTTCAATGAGCCAGGCACACCATTCGATGAACCAACTCATATCGTTGATCTTACAGAAAACACGAGGGAAGCAAACGCGCGCTTCTTTGACAATGACATCAACAAGGTACCAACGCAAGCGATCACACAAGGAATCGGCACGATCATGAAGGCGAAAAAGATCTTGCTCGTAGCCAATGGAGCGAATAAAGCCGACGCGCTCAAAGCGATGATCGAAGGCGATGTCAATATCGAATGCCCAGCTTCTGTTCTTCAAAAGCATCCCGATGTGATCGTATTCATCGACAAAGAAGCGGCCAGCAAATTATCGAAGTAATTCAAGAGAGTGCATAGCGCACTCTTTTTCGTTTCTGAGAAGTGCTTGTATTTAATTGGCGAAATGCTTTATGATAAGGACATGAAAAAATGGATCTACCGTATCGTGCTGCTGGCTGCGATCTGTGTATTCAGCTTCAGCGCCTTTCAACTCTATAAAATATATAAAGAATCAAAAATGATCGATCAGGAAAATGAAAAACTACAAGAGATCGCCAAAATCGAGGACAACGCCAACAAGACGTTGACGATCGATTGGACCGCTTTAAAACAGAGCGCTCCTGATGTGGTGGGCTGGGTCTATGTACCAGGACTCGATTCTGTCTCTTTTCCGATCGTTCAAGGAAGCGACAACACGTATTACTTGAACCATACAACGCTAGGCGAAACCAATATTCGCGGATCGATCTTTTTAGATGCAGGGGCCGCTCCTGATTTTTCTGACGAAAACAATGTCGTCTATGGACATTCCGTGGAAGGAGGCGGAATGTTCACCTCCATGGACCGATTCGAGGACGCCTCTTTTTTTGAAACCCATCCTGTTTTTTATGTGTTGACACCGAGTCAAAACTACAAATGCGATGTCTTGGCCTTCTCCAAAACGACAGAAGGAACATCGTTCTATACAAAATACGACTTGACACAAACAACAGAACACGCGAACGAAATGATCTCTCAAGCGACGTATTCACGAAATATTCCTGTCGAAGGCAAACACTTCATCACTCTTTCGACATGTGATCTAGATTATGGCTTTGATTCAATCAATCGACTTGTTCTAGTGGGGGTCATGGAACCAACGACAGAGCCGATTCAAATGGAGGAATAAAATTGTGAAACATATATGTATCGTAACAGGCGGAACAGGGGGCCATATTTATCCGGCTTTAGCGTTCGCTTCAAAAGTTAAACAAATGCATCCAAATGATGAGATCATGTTCATTGGAAATGACGACAGAATGGAAGCAGATCTGATCCCAAGCTATGGATATCCGTTTCGTTCTTTGCACACTTCTGGCTTAGTAGGATCGCTTGGATCCAAAGCGAAGGCGATCTTGCAGATGATGCGGGCTCAACAAAAAGCAAAAGAGTATTTAAAAGAATTCAAGGCTGATCTAGTTATCGGATTTGGAGGCTATGTCAGCGCACCTGTTATGATGGCCGCTCAATCGCTTGATATCCCTACGATCATTCATGAACAAAATTCCATTGTTGGAAAATCGAACAAGCTCGTCATGAAAAAAGCCGACGGGATCGTCACTTGTTATGATAAATGCGATGAAGTTTTCCCGAAGGACAAGATCAAGAAATTTGGAAATCCTAGAGCGACGATCGCCAAGGAAGCCAATGTAGACCTAAGCTATTTCCACTCTTTGGGACTGAGCGACGATAAAAAGACGATCTTGATCATGATGGGAAGCTTGGGATCGTCGTCGATCAACGCTTTGATGAAAGAAGCGCTTCAAGGCATTCCTCAAGATTTTCAAATCCTCTATGTTTGTGGAAAAGATAATTCAGAAGATTTAGATCTATTCAAAGGAAATGAAAACGTACATGTCGTTCCTTATGTAGATACGCTCAAAATCTACGGAAAGATCGATGGCATGATTTGTAGGGCGGGCGCGACAACGATTGCAGAACTTACTGCTTTAGGGATCCCGGCTATTTTGATCCCAAGTCCCTATGTCGCAAACAATCATCAATACTACAACGCGAAAATGCTTGTGGATCGAGGGGCTGCAAGCATGATCGAAGAAAAGGATCTGAATCAAGAAACTCTGAAAGCGGCTTTTGCCAAGACATTTCTTAATGAAGAAAATCGAAACTCGATATCGGATAAGGCATTTAAGATGGGAAAAGGCGATGCGGCTTATGATCTAGTCGAGTACGCGTATACGCTAATGAAATAAGGGGAAGCATATGGATAGGATATTAGAGCGAATAAAACCTTTTGGAAAAGTTAAGATCGATGAATCGATGAAACAGCATACTACTTATCGTATAGGCGGGATCGTTGATTATTATATATATCCTAAAAACGAGCTCGCTCTGATCCGGCTTTTAGAGATCTTAAAAGAAGAAGCGATCCCATACTATATTTTAGGAAGAGGGTCCAATCTTCTTTTTCATGATTCCCATTTTCATGGAGCGATCATCAATTTAGATCAAACCTTGAATGAGTTTTATTTTGAACCGAATGGATTGTTGATCGCGCAAGCAGGATGTTCGCTCATCAATCTAGCAATGGAGGCGATGCGTCATTCTTTGAGCGGGCTCGAATTCGCTTCAGGGATCCCAGGATCTGTTGGTGGCGGATTGTTTATGAATGCAGGAGCCTATAATTCCAACCTTTCGAATGTTTTGGTCAAAGTGCTCGTTTTGAAAGATGGGGAGATCGTGTGGCTCGATAAGGAAGATCTCGAATACGATTATCGGCATTCTTTGTTTCAAAAACATCGAGACTGGACGATTTTAGCGGGCTGTTTTCAGCTGATCCCAAAAGAACAAGAGGAGATCCGCCAACTCATGAATTCAAGGCGCTCGCGCCGTATGCAAACACAGCCTCTCGATCAGCCTTGCGCGGGAAGCGTGTTCCGGAATCCAAAAGAGATGCCAGCCTGGAAGATCATCGATGAGCTAGGCTTGCGTGGAAAACGGATCGGGGATGCGATGATTTCCAAAAAGCACAGCAATTTTATTGTCAATTGCGGAGAAGCCAAGGCGGAAGATGTGCATCGTTTGATCGAATGCGTACAGATCCGAGCGAAAGAGAAATTCGGGATCGATTTGATTCAAGAAGTGGAATATTTAAATTGGAATGAAAAAGAAGACGAAGAAAAAGACGCTAAGTCTTAAAATGAGCGCGTGCCTTTGCGTTGTTCTCATGTTGATCTCGAGCTTTTTGATCTATTATTTTTCGCTGGATTCTCGAGTGAAGGTCAGCGCAGCAACAGGAAATTATTACTATACGGATCAGCAAGTGCTCGATATTGCCAAAGTGAACTCGGCTTCCCGCTATTGGCTGACTCCCAAATTTTTGATCGAGAATCGATTGAAGGCGGATCCTCTGATCGAATCTGTCTCAGTCAAAAAAAAGAATGATTCGATCTTGATCGATATTCAAGAAAAAACAGTCATTGGATATTATGTCAAGGATGGAAAAAACTATATGCTGACAAACAAAGGCGAATCGATCTTGCTGGATGAAAAATATCTAAAAAATATTATTCATTTTCCTTTATTGAGTGATTTTAACGATGAACAGTTAGAGCGGATCTGGAAAGAGTTTGAAAAATATGAGACGCTTTTGACGCGTGAGGTCGTGGAAAAGATCGCGGAAATCGTTCCGTATTCGACTTCGTACGATCAAAATATGCTTAAGATCACGATGCAAGATGGAAATATGGTCTATACAAGTATTCCAGACCTTATGATGATGTCACATTATAAAGATATGCTTTCGCAGCTGAAAGGCCAATCGGTCTGCCTAGTCTTGGATGCGCAAAACTCTTCGATCAATAAATTGGATTGCACATATCTCAACATGTCTTTAGAAGAAAGAGAAGCAAAACGGAAAGAAGAAGAAGCCCGTAAAAAGGAAGAAGCTCAAGCGCAAAAAAGAGCGGAAGAAGAAGCTAAGAAACAGCAAGAACAAGAAGAGAGCGGCCAACAAGAGGATCCAGAATCAAGTTCGCAAGAGCAAGAAGAGCCGATCAGCGAAGAGGATCCTGAAAATGAGGTCGAAGAGCAGGTGGACACCGAGGAAGACTGGATCTTGATGCCGGATAGTGGATATTTGTATTCCCAAAGCTTAAATCTTTACCAGGATCCAGCGACAGGGTCATATTATATATGGGATGAAAGTCAAGGTTTTATCCTGACTGAGTAAATATTTGTAGTTTAATTTTAAAGACATGCTATAATGTGCTATAGCAAACAGGAGGTACTTTATGCCTATTTATAAATCAACTGAATTTGGAAACATCCAAATTTCGCTCGATGCGATCGCTTCACTCGCGGGAGGAACGATCACGGAATGCTATGGAATCGTTGGAATGGCTTCTCAAAAACTATTGAAAGATGGTTTGGCAGAGCTTTTAAAACGCGATAATTATTCAAAGGGCATCGTCGTTCGTCAAAACGAGGATGGACTTGTTCTTGATATTTATATTATTGCTTTGCAAGGAATCAAGCTTGGCGAAGTGATCTATGAAGCCCAAAAACGTGTAAAATACGTCTTGGAGAAGACATTGGAAGTTAAGGTGCAAGCTATCAATATCTATGTTCAAGAAGTGCGGATGAGTAAGTAAAGGAGTCTATTTTTATGCAATATATCGATGGAAAATTGTTTAAAGAAATGCTTCTTTCTGGAATGAATAATTTAGGAAATCATTCTTCTCAAATCGATGCACTGAACGTATTCCCAGTACCAGATGGGGATACAGGAACCAATATGTTCTTAACTGTTTCGAATGGCGTCAATGCGGCTTTAGAAGATCCTACGGATTCGGTAGGCGAGATCGCCAAAACGCTTTCTCGAGGACTATTGATGGGAGCACGCGGAAATTCAGGTGTTATTACTTCGCAAATTTTCCGTGGCTTTTATCAAGCAATCAAGGATCTTGATCAAATCGACGCGGCCCAGCTTGCCCATGCGCTTGTGAATGGTAGTCGTGTCGCTTATAAAGCGGTCATGCGTCCTGTTGAAGGA
This sequence comes from Dubosiella newyorkensis, assembly GCF_001945605.1. GTDB lineage: Bacteria > Bacillota_I > Bacilli_A > Erysipelotrichales > Erysipelotrichaceae > Dubosiella > Dubosiella newyorkensis. The sequence goes on along the minus strand of NZ_MPKA01000022.1, from coordinate 1,715 downwards.
ACGATCTTGACAGTCATTCGAGAAGCGGCGGATTACACGTATGCCTATACGATGAGCGAAGAAGTGACAGATTGCACGAAAGTCATGGCTCGTATGGTCAAGGAAGCGGAAGAATCTTTAGATACGACGCCGCAGCTCTTGCCAGTGCTTGCAGAAGTTGGCGTTGTCGATTCTGGCGGAAAAGGACTTTTGGTCATTTTGGAAGGTTTCTTGTCCGCGATGGAAGGAAAAGTCATCGCGCGTGAAGGGGAAGTAAATCCTGTAGAGGCGGCCCAAACGAAAGTGGAAGGCGGCGAGCAAGAATATGGATTCTGTACAGAATTCATCTTGCATCTTTCGGATCATGGAATCCGCAACTTCTCTGAAGATTCCTTTAAAAAGGAGCTGGCAACGATTGGAAATTCGATCGTGTGCGTTCAAGATGACGATCTTGTCAAGGTCCATGTCCATACGCTCGAGCCACAGACAGCGATCAAGATGGGAAAACGTCAAGGCCGTTTCATGAAGCTCAAGATCGAGAACATGCAGGATCAGCATGATAATATTCTTGAAAAAGAAGAAGAAGAGTATCATGAAATCAAAAAGGAACCTCACAAGAAGTATGGCATCATTACGGTAGCGGCTGGCGAAGGCATCAAGAACATGTTCAAAGAACTTCGCGCGGATGTCGTGATCGGAGGCGGTCAAACGATGAATCCATCGACGGAAGATTTCGTTTCTGCGATCCAAAAATTGAATTGCGACCATATTTTCATTCTTCCAAACAACTCGAATATCATTCTAGCCGCACAGCAAGCACAGTCTGTCATGGAAGATCAAGATATTCATGTGATTCCTTCCAAGACGATCCCACAAGGCTTATGCGCGTGTATCATGTTCAATCCGGATGTGGATGTGACGACCAACCTGGATGAGATGGAAAACGCTTTGAGCCAAGTCAAATCGGGAGAAGTGACGTATGCTGTCCGGGATACGACTTACGAAGGCATGGAAATCAAAAAAGGCCAATACATGGGAATGTTTGGCAAAGCGATCGTCGCTTGTCAAAACGACTGTATGCAGGCTTCGAAAGAACTCCTTTCCAAAATGCTTGATGAAGATAGCGAGCTTGTCACGATCATCTATGGAGAAGATGCGACTAAAGAAATGGCGGAAGAACTTGGAGCGTTCGTCGAAGAAAACAGCGATGCCGAAGTGGAAATCAATAACGGAGAACAACCAGTCTATTCCTTTATCCTTGGTGTTGAATAAAAAAAACCTAAGCTTCATCGCTTAGGTTTTTTTAGAAAGAAAATTCAGAATGAAAAAATATACAAAGCAAGAATTTGCCGATCTTTTGAATGTGGAGGGTAAGCGGGAATTAAAACAGCGTATAGAAAACGCTCATCGAATCAGAGACAATATCTCTACCTGCGATGAGCGTCTTTGTTTTTATTGGCATATGCTGATCAAATTTGGATTCCAAGGCATACATTCCTCCAGTATTTCGCTGGTCAGCTTTCCAGCATGTCTTGAGAGTTCTTTTAAAAGGTGAAGGATGTATTTGTAAGGGATCAGCCCATTGGCTTTGGCGCTTTCTACGATCGAATAGAGCACTCCGCAAGCCTTGGCTCCTCTAGGACTTCCCGAAAACAGCCAGTTGTTTCTTCCTACCGCAAAATTTCGGATCGTCCTTTCGGCAAGCGAATTGGTCATCGGCAGACTTCCGTTGTCCA
>NZ_MPKA01000088.1 GCF_001945605.1 Dubosiella newyorkensis | reverse complement strand
GCTTGTTTTCGAGATTTCTTCTTTTTATGAACTGTTCTTCTGTTTTCAGTGTCATCTTTTTCCACAACTTTACTTTAGACCTTTTCTGTTGTGTCTTTTTCTCTTTTTCCGGTTTTCAAAGATCGATATCGTATCGGCAACTCCGTTTCCTTCATCGCTCCCTTATAATACATCGCTTTCAATCATCTGTCAACTATTTTTTTAAATATTTTTAATATTTTTTAAATGACAGTTTTTCGATTCACAAAAGCTTACTTATATTACCTCTTTCATCAACAATTGTCAATGGTTAATAGATCTTACAGAAAAAGCACTCAGACCCTCTTAGATCCAAGTGCTTTTTAATTTATTGATCAAAAGAAGAAATCGTCTTCTTTCTTGACAGGATCGACAAGCGGTTTTCCATCCGGACCGATCAGAGGACATAATCCGCAGCCAACTCCGCCAATCACCCGGAACATATACATTGCACCTGTCTCTTTATCTTTCCAGATCTCGATTGAATTGACGACGCCTTGCGAATACACCATCTCAAAACGATTTTTATCCATTATGCCTTCGCTCCGTATTGTTCATAATACGCGTTTAGCTTAGCTTTCATCGCCTCATCGAGCTTGCCGGCCTCTTCTAAATATTCAATGACTTCTTTCATCGAGACGATCGCCGCGCACGGAAAACCATACAATTCAGACACTTCCTGCAAGGCTGTCTTATCGCCCTTTCCTTTTTCGTTGCGGTTCAAAGAGACCATCAAACCAACAATATCTAAATTCGCCGCGCCTCTTACCTTCGGCACCGTTTCTTCCATCGATTTTCCAGACGTCGTCACATCTTCGATCATGATCACCCGATCGCCATCTTGAAGCTTCGAACCAAGAAAGCTGCCTTTATCCGCGCCATGATCTTTCTCTTCTTTTCGATCCGAGCAATAGCGGACTTCTTTTCCATACAGATCATGCATCGCGATCGCCGTCACGACAGCCAAAGGGATCCCTTTATAAGCAGGGCCGAAAAGTACATCAAAATCCGTTCCATACGTGTTGACGATCGCTTTGGCATAATATTCTCCAAGCTTCTTGAGCTGAGCGCCTGTCACATAGCCGCCCGCGTTCATGAAGAACGGAGATTTACGACCCGATTTGAGAGTAAAATCGCCAAATTTTAATACATCCGAATCCAACATGAATTCGATAAATTCTTTTTTATACGCTTCCATTTAGCCCTCCATGATCTCTTCGATTTGAGTATAGGTCGCTTCTGGATCAGCGGACTTTGTGATCGAGCGGCCCACCACGATATAGTCGCACCCTTCTTCTTTCGCTAAAGAAGGCGTCGCCACCCGCTTTTGATCATCCACCGAATCCGAAGCAAGACGAATTCCTGGCGTCACCGTCAAAAAATCTTCTCCACACGCTTCGTGGATCGCCCTTGCCTCATGCACCGAGCACACAACGCCATCCAAGCCCGCTTCTTTCGCGTTTTTCGCGTAATGCAGCACGCAATCCAGCACATCACCAGGAATACCTAGCTCCTCGTTCATCGCCTCTTTTGAAGTCGAAGTCAATTGAGTCACGCCAATACAAAGCGGACGCTTTTTGCCTTTGGCCCCCTCTTCCAATCCTTCGATGGCCGCCTTCATCATGGCGATGCCCCCAGAACAATGGACATTGGTCATATCGACGCCAAGCTTGGCTAAGTTTTTCATGCCCCCCTTGACGGTATTCGGGATATCGTGCAGCTTAAGATCCAAAAAGACATGATGGCCCATCGCCTTGACTTTTTCTACGATGCCTAGACCGCACGCGTATGTCAATTCCATGCCGATCTTGACATAGATCGGATGATCAAATTGCTTTAAAAAATCTAAAACCTCTTTTTCGCTTGAAAAATCAAGCGCTACGATCGTCTTACTCATCTTTAAAACTCCTTCCTACCGCTTCTTGCAGCGATCGATAGCCATACCGCTCTAAAACAGATGGCAACTCTTCAATGATCGTTTTACAAACATAAGGATCGACAAAGTTTTGCGCGCCCACTTCAACGGCGCTCGCCCCCGCGTTTAAAAACTCGAGCACATCTTCGGCGCAGGTGATCCCTCCGACCCCGATGATCGGAATATTCACGGCTTGCGCCACTTGATAAACCATCCGGATCGCGACCGGTTTGATGGCCGGCCCAGAAAGTCCACCTGTTTTATTGGTTAAAAGCGGCTTGCCCGTTTTTAGATCGATCCGCATGCCCAAAAGCGTGTTGATGAGCACAAGCCCATCGGCCCCCGCTTCTTCGACAGCTTTGGCGATCTCGACGATATTGGTCACATTGGGGGAAAGCTTAACATAGACAGGTTTTGTGGCGGCCTCCTTGCACAATTTGGTCACATGGGCCGCCAATACAGGATCTGTGCCTAAGCCAATTCCGCCATGCTTCACATTGGGGCACGAAATATTGAGCTCATACGCTTTGATCACAGGCTGATCGTTGAGCTTTTGAATGACTTCGACATAATCTTCTTCGCACGCCCCAGCCACATTGGCGATGATTTCCGTATCGTAATTGGCCAAAAAAGGCAGTTCGTTCTCGATGATCGAGTCGACCCCCTTATTTTGAAGGCCGATCGCGTTGAGCATGCCCGAAGGCGTTTCCGCGATCCGAGGCGTAGGATTGCCCGCTCGATATTGAGGAGTCGCCGATTTGATCGCGATCCCCCCAAGCAAAGAAAGATCGTAAAGCGCAGCGTACTCTTTTCCAAACCCAAAACAGCCGCTGGCAGGGATGATCGGATTTTTTAAAGAAAGTCCTGGCAGTTCTACATGCAAATCGATCATAGCTTCACCTTTCCGACCAGAAAGACCGGTCCATCTTTACAAACGCGAGCCATGCCTCCTTCGACAAGCTCGACAACACAACCCATGCACGCGCCAATGCCGCATGCCATTCTAGCTTCGAGCGAAACATAGCCTTCTTTGGCGCAAGCATCGATCGCTTTGAGCATAGGAAGCGGCCCGCACGCCAACACGAAATTTGGCTCGATCGCATGCTCTTTTAAAGCGTCCATGATCGTTCCTTTGACTCCATAGGAGCCATCCATCGTGCTCACGTACACTGAGCAGCCCAGTTGTTCAAATTCATCGACATAAAAGACATCCTTTTTTGAATTGAAGCCAAGCACGACTTGCACGTTCGTATTCTTGTTTCGATATTGTTTCGCACATTCATACAAGGGTGGTACGCCAACGCCACCTCCTGCAAGAAGAACCGTATCCCTATTCTCGATCGGAAAGCCTGTGCCGCATGGACCGAACAAATCGATCGTTTCGCCAGCTTTCATTTTGGACATGACCTTTGTGCCATCGCCAAGCACTTTATATATGATCGTCAAGATTCCTTCTTGGATCTCACAGATCGAGATTGGGCGTCGCAAATAGTAGCCAGGCACTTGGATCTCTACAAATTGGCCTGGCGCGCTTTGAGAAGAGAGTGTCGTTTCGATTTCCATCTTATAGACTTGGTCGGCGATTTTTTGATTCGAAAGAATTTTCGCTTGTTCTTGGATCATTTTATTTTCCCATTTCATTCATCGAGACCATCGAGAAGCTCAACGACTCGAGCACTTTCAAAAGAATCGCGGCCGTATCGAGCGAAGTCATGCATGAAATGCTGTTTTCAGCCGAAACACGGCGGATCAAAAAGCCATCGGCTCTTGAGTTTTTATTTTTTTGCGACATCGTATTGATCACGAAGTTGACTTTGCCCTCACGAATGATGTCGACCACGCTATTGTCGGAGCCCTCTTCGATCTTGTCGACTTCATGGACGAACAAGCCATGATCGCGCAAAAATTGAGCCGTTCCTTTCGTGGCGTACAAGCCATAGCCAATGCTCGCAAAACGCTTCGCTAAAGAGAGCGCGTCTTCTTTGTCTTCGTCCGCGATCGTAAGCAGCACATTGCCATGCGTCGGAACTTGGATGCCGCTTGCCACAAGCGCTTTGTAGAGCGCTTTTTCAAGCGAAATATCCGAGCCAAGCGCCTCGCCTGTCGATTTCATTTCTGGGCCGAGCACCGTATCGACTCCACGCAATTTGGCGAACGAGAAGACTGGCGCTTTGACAAAGACCCGATTTGGATCGTCTGGCAAATAGCCTGGCGTGATGCCTTGATCGATCAGCGTTTCGCCCATGATCGCCTTGGTCGCGATACTCGCCATTGGCACGCCAGTGATCTTGGAAAGGAATGGCACCGTTCTTGAAGAGCGCGGATTGACTTCAAGCACATAGACTTTATCGTCCTTATCGACAATAAATTGAATATTATACAGTCCGATAAAATGGAAGCCTCTTCCGATCCGTTCTCCATAGTCTATGATCGTATCTTTGGCTTTTTGCGAGATCGTCTGGGTCGGATAGACGGAGATCGAGTCGCCAGAATGGACGCCAGCCCGTTCGATATGTTCCATGACCCCAGGAATATAGACGTTTTCTCCATCCGCGATCGCGTCGATTTCGAGCTCTTTTCCGACAATATATTTGTCGACAAGGATAGGCGCGTCATGCGAGATTTCTTGGACGGCTGTGGCCATGTATACTTTTAAGTCGTCATCGTTATGCACGATTTCCATCGCCCTGCCTCCAAGCACGTAGCTAGGACGTACAAGGACTGGATAGCCGATCTTGTTGGCGATCACGAGCGCTTCTTCCACGGTGGTCGCGGTTTCGCCTTTTGGCTGCGGAATATCGAGTTTATGCAGCATTTCTTCGAATTCGTGGCGGTCTTCGGCGCGGTCGATATCTTCCAAAGAAGTTCCTAAAATCTTTACTCCATGTTCGACGAGCGAATCGGCCAAGTTGATGGCGGTCTGTCCGCCAAATTGCACGATCACGCCAAGCGGTTTTTCCAATTCGATGACGTGCATCACATCTTCGGTCGTCAATGGCTCGAAATAAAGTTTATCGGAGATCGAAAAGTCGGTCGAGACTGTTTCTGGGTTGTTGTTGATGATAATCGCTTCATAGCCTTCGTTTCTTAGCGTCTCTACACAATGGACGGTCGCGTAGTCGAATTCGACACCTTGTCCAATTCGGATCGGTCCCGAGCCAAGAACGACGATCTTCTTCTTATCCGATGGGATCGATTCGTTTTCTTCTTCGTACGTCGAATAGAAATATGGCGTGGCGCTCTTGAATTCACCTGCGCATGTATCGACCATTTTATAGACAGGAATAATGTGGTTTTGTTTACGTAGATCGTAGATCGCTTTTGGGGTCGTATTCCAGATGCGCGCGATATAGCTATCGGAAAAGCCATAGGTCTTGGCTTCTTTGAGCAGAGCGATGTCGTTTTGATTTTCTTTGAGTTGTTGTTCAAGATCGATGATACGTTGGATATGGGCCAAGAAAAATGGATCCATTTTTGTGATTTCATGGATCGTTTCGGCGCTGTTTCCATTGCGCAACCACTGGGCGATCGCGAAAATGCGGGTGTCGTCGGACTTTTTGATTTCTTCTAAAAGCTCTTCATCGGATAAGTCGAGCATTTCTTTCTTTTCTAGGTGGTCGACTTTCATTTCTAAGGATCGTACCGCCTTCAAAAGAGATTCTTCCATCGTTCTTCCAATCGACATCACTTCGCCTGTCGCCTTCATTTGCGTGCCTAAATGGCGGTCGGCGTTCGGGAACTTGTCGAATGGGAAGCGGGCGAATTTGCTGACGACATAATCGATGGCGGGCTCGAAGCACGCGTAGCTCGTTTTCGTGATCGGGTTGAGGATCTCATCGAGCGTCAATCCAACCGCGAGTTTCGCGGAAATTTTGGCGATCGGATAGCCTGTCGCTTTGGAGGCGAGGGCTGAAGAGCGGGATACGCGTGGATTGACTTCGATCACATAGTATTTGAAGCTCTTTGGATCGAGAGCGAGCTGCACGTTGCATCCCCCGCAGATCTTAAGGGCGCGGATGATCTTGAGCGAGGCGGAACGAAGCATTTGATTTTCGTGGTCGGTGAGCGTTTGCACAGGAGCCACGACGATGCTATCGCCCGTATGGATGCCGACAGGATCGACATTTTCCATGTTGCAGACGACGATGGCGTTGTTGTTGGCGTCGCGCATCACTTCGTATTCGATTTCTTTATAGCCGGCGATGCTTTGCTCGATCAAGCATTGATGGACGGGCGAGATTTTGAGGCCCGCTTCGCAAATTTCACGCAATTCTTTTTCATTGTCGGCAAATCCGCCACCCGTTCCTCCTAGTGTGTAGGCTGGGCGCACGACGACTGGATATCCGAGTTTTTGGCAAAATTGAACGGCTTCTTCGACCGTATGGACGATCGTACTTTCAGGCACCGGTTCTTCGATTTCTTGCATGAGGGCTCGAAAGAGTTCGCGGTCTTCGGCGCGGTTGATCGCTTGCAGGTCGGTTCCTAAAATTTCAACGCCAAACTCGTCTAAGATCCCGTCTTCATGCAGGTCGACGACTAAGTTGAGTCCTGTTTGTCCGCCTAACGAGCCTAAGATCGCGTCGGGGCGTTCTTTATAGATGACTCGTTTTGCGAAGTCGAGCGTGATCGGTTCGATATAGACGCGGTCGGCGATCGTCGTATCGGTCATGATCGTCGCTGGGTTCGAGTTGATCAAAATGACTTCGTAGCCTTCTTCGCGTAGCGACTGGCACGCTTGGCTGCCGGCATAGTCGAATTCGGCAGCTTGTCCAATGACGATCGGACCGGAGCCGATCACAAGGATCTTATGGATGTCTTCTCTTTTAGGCATGGTGTCCCTCCTTGTCCATCATATTGATAAATTCATCGAATAAGTCTCTTGCGTCTTCTGGTCCGGCGCTCGCTTCTGGGTGGAACTGGACAGAAAAGCAAGGGTATTGGGTATGGCGCACACCTTCGCAGCTTTTATCGTTGAGCGCTTGGTGGCTTAGTTCGAGTGGTGTGTTTTCGAGCGAATCGATGTCGACGGCGTAGCCATGGTTTTGCGAGGTGATCTGGACTTTTCCTGTCGCTAGATCGATTACTGGATGGTTTCCGCCGCGGTGGCCGAATTTAAGCTTGTATGTCTTGGCTCCGCAGGCCAGAGAGATGAGCTGATGGCCTAGGCAGATGCCAAAGACGACAGTATGCGGAATGAGCTGGCGGATCGTTTCGATCGTTTCTGGAAGATCTTCTGGGTTGCCTGGTCCATTGGTGAGCATGACGCCATCGGCATGGTATGAGAGGATCTTTTCGGCTGGCGTGTTCCAAGGAACGACGATCAGATCGCAGCCGCGTTTCGAGAGTTCGCGCACGATGCCAAGTTTTGCGCCAAAGTCCATGAGGACGACTTTTTTTCCTCGATTCGGGATCGGGAAGATCTTGTCGGAGGCAACTCGTTTGACTTGGTCGTGCAAATAGTCTGTTTCTTTGAGTTGTTTGACGATTTCTTCGATGTTGGCGTCTGGATCGGCCATCGTGGCTTTCATGACGCCTTGATCACGCAATTTGCGGGTGATGGCGCGAGTATCGATCCCATAGATGCCGGGGATGTTTTCGCGGACCAAAAAGTCGTTGAGCGTTTCTTGAGCGCGCCAATTGCTTGGAGCGTCGCAATAGTCTTTTACGACAAAGCCGAAGACGGCTGGCACGATGCTTTCGTAATCGTCGCGGTTGATTCCATAGTTTCCAATGAGCGGATAGGTCATCATGACGATTTGTCCGCAATATGAATTGTCGGTCAAGATTTCTTGATAGCCTGTCATCGAGGTATTGAAGACAAGTTCTCCGATTTGAAAGTTGTCGCTTCCAAACGCTTTTCCTTTATACACACTTCCATCTTCTAAGATCAGCAGTCTTTCTTTCATTTTTTTATCCTTTCCAAACTCGTTGTCCATCGACATACGTTTCTACTATTTGGGCGTGCACCTTTTGTTGGTCAAAGGGTGTGTTTTTTCCCATCGATTCGAATTTTGAGGCGTCGATCTTTGTTTCGTGTTCGAGATCTACAAGGATCAAGTCGGCTTTTTTGCCTTCTTTGATTTCACCTCGATCGAATAAGCCGAATCGATAGGCAGGGGTGGTGGACATCCAGTTGACAAGTTGAGCTAATGTCCATCGTTTTTGTTTCCATACAAATTCCGTATAAAGAAGCGGGAAGCTTGTTTCTAAGGATACGATCCCGAATGGCGCTTTTTCCATGCTTCTTGCTTTTTCTTCGGCTGTATGAGGCGCGTGGTCGTTGGCGATCAGATCGAGAACTCCGCTTTCCAAGCTTTGGATGAGGGCCATTCGATCTTCATGGCTTCTAAGGGGCGGATTCATTTTCCAGTTGGGCCCCTGCACATCTTTGTCTTCTAAGAGGAGATGATGGGCTGTTACTTCACCGGAGACGTCCAAGCCTTGGTCTTTAGCTTTTTGAAGGGCTTTGACGCTTTCTTTGGCCGAGATGTGGCAGGCGTGATAGCGGTTTCCAATGTCTTGAACGAGTTCGAGGTCGCGGATGAGCTGTTCGCTTTCGCAAGCGGAAGGAATGCCGATCCAGCCTTTTTCTTCGTTGATCTTGGAGGCGTGCACGGAGGCGTTAGGAGCCCGATAGTTCATGTCTTCGGTATGGCATGAGAAGAGGACATCGTTTTCTTTGGCAGAAAGCATCGCTTCTTTCATGATTTCTTTGCTGGCTACGCCAACCCCGTCGTCGGAAAACCATTCGATTCCTAGTTTTTTAAGGGAAGCGTAATCGACAATTTCTTGTCCAGCTTCATTTTTGGTGATGGTCGCAAATGGATAGACGTGCACGATCGCTTCTTTTTGGATCAGATCGAGGTAGTCTTTCATGACTTCTTCGCTGCTTGGAAATGGCAGGACGTTGGGCATCGCAAAGATCGTCGTGAATCCTCCAGCGGCTGCAGCTCTCGTTCCGGTCTTGATCGTTTCTTTTTCGCTATGTCCTGGTTCGCGCAAGTGGACATGGACATCGACAAGGCCTGGCAATACGGTCAGATTCGTAGCGTCGATCACTTCTTCACAATTGGAAGTGTCAAGATCCGTTCCGATCTTTTGGATCGTTTCATCGAAGAGCAGATCGACTTTTTGAAGTTCTCCATCAATGAGGATGGTTCCATTTTTTATGCATTTCATATATATATATTCCTCTTTAGTCTTTGAAATAGGAGTAGCCGAAGGCGCGTTTGATCACGGCCTTGCGGACAAGGACACCGTTTTCCATTTGTTTGAAAATACGGCTTTGCGGACATTCGACAAGGGAGTCGTCGATTTCGACGCCTCGATTGACGGGGGCTGGGTGCATGATGATGGCCTGCGGTTTCATCATTTTATAACGTCTTAGATTCAGTCCATACAGGTCGAGGTAGTCTTCGTCGCTCATTCCTTCTAGACTAGCGCCTCTTTCTTTTTGGATGCGAAGCATCATGACGACATCGGCCCACTGTACGCCTTCGTCCATCGAGATCGTCGGATAGCCTTCTCTTTCCCATTCTTTAGGTCCAGAAAAGAGCACGTTGGCGCCTAGGCGTTCGAGCGCGTCTTTATTGGAGGCGGCTACGCGCGAGTGCGCGATATCGCCGCATATGAGAACATTCAAGTTTTCGAATGTATTGAATTCGTCATAGATCGTATAGAGGTCGAGCAGACATTGGGTCGGGTGGTTTCCTTTCCCATCGCCTGCATTCAGGATCGGGATCTTGATTTCTTCGAGCTCTTTGAAATATTCATCTTGCGGATGACGGACGACGAGCACTTTATAGCCAATGGCTTCAAAGGTCTTGACGGTATCGTAGAGGCTTTCCCCTTTGGTGACGGAGGAAGAAGCAGAATTGAAGTCTGCGACTTGGCATCCGAGCTGGTATTCCGCGCTTTCAAACGAGTAGTGCGTTCTTGTCGAAGGTTCAAAAAAAAGATTAGCAACCAATGCGTTATGCATTGGTAAATGCCAATCTTGTTGGGAAATATTAAAAATTCTAGCCTCATGAAGGATATTCATGATCTCTTGGGTACTTAGATCTTGCATCGATAGTAATGAACGTGTATTCATAGAATCCCCCTTCTAAAAAAAGAGAATCTTCCCTTTTGTCCGTCCTATTCTAACACAAAGGAATTATAGTTTCTATAGTTTTTTTCGAATTGAATAGGGCACGTCGGTGATGGGAATTTCTTCCCAGGAAAGAACGCCTCGAAATGGCTTTACTTCAAGGGCCAATAGCGTTCCATCTTTAAGATAGGTGTCGGATCCAAATGTGATTTCTTTTTCTTCGCCTTTTTCATTGATGCATAAAAGCGTATAGCTGTACTTAAGATTTCCGTTTCCTGAAAAATCGAAGACGCCATGGTCTTCGTTGAGCTTGGCTTGCGAGGCGTCTACTTTTGTATACCACGCTTGGCTTGGCGCGCATCCGCTTAGCACCAACAGCAATAAAAATAAACCTATTAAATCTATGATTCGTTTCATAAACATGCTTCTCCTTTTTTCTTTATTATCTAAAAAAAGAGGAGGAAGCGAGCTTACAGTGGGCTTACATTTGTGTCATTTTACATTTTTTATGTTGCACTATTCGCACTCGATCCTCTAACGGGATAGTATACTATGGATATACGAAATGGAGGAGATTCAATGTCTATATTCTTAAATATCTTTACTTCTTTGCCATGGAACAACTTTTATGGCGTATTTAGCTTTATCTGGTATGTCCTGCTCGTTCTTGGATTGTATCAAACGTTTGAAAAGGCGGGAGAGCAAGGATGGAAAGCGATCATTCCGATCTATAATCTCTATATTTGTTTTCAGATCGCAGGTAAGCCAAGCTACTTTTTAGTGTGGGCCGTTTTGGGCTTGATGGGCGGGCTTTGTTCTTGGCTGTCCGGTTTTGCGCTTCTGTTTTGGTTGGGTGCTTTCAGCTGGATCCTTTCGATCCTTTCGATGCTCGTGCTCGCCTACATGTGGTATAATTTGGCGCTCTCTTTTGGATATGACTTTTTGTTCGCGCTTGGTTTGATCTTTTTGAACCCGATCTTCATCATGATCTTAGGTTTTGGCGCTTCTCGATATAGAGGTTCATTCTATTGATTCTATCGTTTCTTTTTTGTGTTACACTAAGTTTGAGGTGAAAACACAATGAGTTTATCAATGAAGGAAGCGATCTATACGCGCCATACCGTTCGTCAATATAAAAAGAAAGCGATTCCCCAGCCAATCTTAGACAAGCTTTCAAAACGGATCGAACAAGTGAATCAAACATACAACACAAAAATCAGTCTCAAATGCGACCAAAAGGATGGCTTGTTCTTGCCTCTTCGCTATGTGATCGCCAAAAACGCGACCAATTATATGATCTTGGCTTCGGATGATCGCATTCGAGCCGATGAGAATATTGGCGAAGCCAGCGCCGACCTTATGCTTTACGCCCAGACATTAGGCTTGAACACCTGGTGGATCGGTGGAACATGGAACCACAAAAAAGTCAAAACGCAAGCGCAAGCCGACCATGTGATCGGGATCCTCGTCTTTGGGTATGGCGAAACCTCTGGTAAGCCGCATCCTTCCAAAAACAGCAGAGAAGTCAGCCTCTATGAAGGAAAAGAGCCCGATTGGTTCCGGAAAGGTGTCGACGCGGCACTTCTTGCTCCAACGGCTTTGAACAAGCAAAACTTCTTTTTACAAGGCAAAGGCGATGAAGTTTCCATCCATACCAAAGAAGCCGCCTTTTCTTTAGCCGATCAAGGAATCGTCCGCTACTTTTTTGAACTTGGAGCGGGCAAAGACAATTTTAAATGGATCTATTAAAAACACGAGGAACAAGTCTTCGTGTTTTTTGTCGAGTGACTAGACAAAAAAATGTCTAGTTTTGTCGAGTCCAACAAAAAAAGACACCACGCAGGTGTCTTTTTATTCGATTCCTAAATACTCTTTGAGAGCAGGAATGGCTTTTCGTCCATCGTGATAGCCTAAATAATAGAGCTTTCCAAGCTTTTCGATATCTTTTTCCAAACGAGAGACTTCGATATGCTCGCTTGGCGCGATCGAAAACAAGCGTTTGCGACGATGCAGCCTAGCGATCTCATCGCATTGCTCATTGTAGGCTTCGTTGCTTCGCGCATACGATTCGCAAAATTCAGGATGATTATAGAACACCGTATGAAACGCCTTCTTTTCTTTATCGCTCATTGGCGGCTTTCTAAAAAAGTCGGGATTCGTCTTGATCACGACAACATGCTCAAAGCCTTGATCGATCGCCCACTGAAACGGGATCTTATTGGCGCAGCCCCCATCCAGATACGAGTGCTCTCCAATTTGGACCGCTCTTGAAAAAACAGGCATCGAAGCCGAAGCTTGGACCGCCTTATAAATATCTTCGACCTCTCCTTTTTCTAAAAATTCCGCTTGTCCTGTTTCAATATTGGTCGCCACCGCCACAAACCGTCTAGAAGGATCTATGAACCGCTCTTCATCAAACGGGTCTTCTTCATTAAAATCCGTGAAAGCGAAATTGAATCCAACAACACCGCCTTCCTGCAACAAAGCTTTGGATCCCACATATCTTGGATCGTGCCGATATTCAAGATTCAATCGGGCGGATCGTCCAATTTGCCCAGAAACATAATTCATTCCATTCATCGCTCCAGCCGAAGTTCCGATCGTCGTCTGAAAGTTCAATCCCGCCTCCATCAACGCGTCCAGAACACCAGCCGTGTACAAGCCTCGAAACGCCCCGCCCTCTAACACGAGACAGCCATCTATGATTTTTTCGCTCGCCCTTCTTTTAGGAAGGTATACGAGTCCAGAGTAGACTTTATTGTTGTTCAAAAGAACACCTCCCATCCTAAATCGCAACTATCGTATCATATACGTCAAGTCAATTGAGCGAACAATCGTGTAAGAAACATAAAATTGTTTATTTCATTCTCATAATTAATCCTATAATGTTCGAACATAAACCATTGTTAGAATTTTATTTATTTTCTAATATAAAATTGCTTTAAATAAAGAACTTTTGCAAAAGTATCTAAGCAGAAAGGAGAAAAAATAATGTTTGAATTAAAGCTAGTTAAAATTTTACAAGCCCCTTGCCGTTGTGGTGGTGGTATAGGTTGCGGAGACATTAACATGTAATCAAAAGTGTCGAATTTTCGACACTTTTGATTACATACAAATCAGGAGGATAAAAATTATGGCAAAAGTTTATAAAAACTTAGTTTTAACAGAAGCCCAGATTTTATTTGATACAAACACTTTAAAAACCTTTCAATTAAACAAAGAATATTTAAACGATTTTTTAAATCTATATTCAGGACACAAAAAAGAGCAAGATTCAAAATTTTATGATTTATTAACTAATAATTCAACTTATGCCAAAACAAAAAATATTTCAGTCAAAATCATAAAGATTAATATGGCCAATATGTGCAACCTAAAATGTAAATATTGCTATGCCAATGCAGGAACATATAATAAGCCAAAAAAAATTATGAGTGAACAAACCATTAAACAAATAATTAAGTTTATTCACAATCACAAAGAATTGGAATACATTTGTTTTTTTGGAGGAGAACCCTTATTAAATATATCAGGAATAAAAATGATATGCGAAAAAGCAAGAGAAATTAATCCTAACGTTAAGTTTCTTTGTCAAACAAATGGAACGTTGATAAACGCTGAATTTATAAAGCTATTAAAAAAATTTGAAATTGAGTTAACACTTTCAATTGATGGAAACAAAAAGGATAATGATCGAAATAGAATTGACGTAAACGGAAATGGCACATTTGAAAAAATATTAGAAAAAACTTTGCCAATCCAATCATATATATCTTCTATTGAAGCAACATATGACGGAAAGTCAACACTCTCCAAAAATGAAGTGAAAGATATACTTAAAGAAATATATCCGAATACGTATATTTTAGTAGCTGATTTAATTGAAAATCAACCGCATGAAGAATCCAGAAATATTGAAAATGAAATTCAGCAAATTCTTAATAATAAATTAGGTGAATTCCGGTGGACTGAAGGCTTTTTAAGAGATTTTATGATTGGCAAAAGAAAAGATTTTTTTTGTGCTGCAGGGACTCAACTAATAACCATCGACTCTGATGGAAAAATATATCCTTGTCAGCAGTTTATAAAAAAAGGAGATGCTTACTTATTGGGAGATATTTCTAACTTTAATGAGGAACAATTTACAAATAAAGTGAACAACTTATCCGCCTATTTAGCAAAAGATAACTATAAATGCAGAAATTGTTTTTTAAATTGGCAATGTCATAAATGTCTTGCCATCAACAACGAAATCAATTTTTCCGATTGTGAATATAAAAAAGAAAATGCGTTGAGAATATTTGATAAATTGGGCGAACTCATCGTATCCGGACAATATGAAAACCTTGTAAAATGTGTAGCTGGCGGATATCGATATGCATAAACTTATAAAAAATAAAGCTCTTTATTATTTGACTATCGCTTCGATCCTCGCTTTTTCCATGCTCGATCTTTTCAAGTCGATTCTTTTTGGTCGTTTTTTCAACACATTAGAAAACAAAAACACATTAAGCCAAATGGTCAAATGGATCGTTGCCTTTGTGATTCTCATGTTTTTCGTTGAAACGATCATGAAAGGACTCATGGTTTACTTTAAATATTCGTTACGGGAAAGACTAAGCCAAGATTTGTATGAATCCTGGCTCGCTTTATCACCTGATGAATTTCAAAAAACGGATACTAGCGCCCGGATCAATAAACAAACGAATGAAATCAATACAATTATCGATCAGTATGTGACCTCGAAATTAAATATTTATCGGTATGGATTTCTATTTTTGATCGGGAGTTTATATATCGGAACGAATAGCTGGATCCTCCTTTTGTTCATTTATATATGCGCTTTATCTTTATCCTTATTTAATCGGACATTCAAGACACGACTAGAATCCAATCAAAAAGAAGTGTTGAGTCATCAAAAGCAGTGGATTGGCGTATTAAAAGGTTTTTGCACCAATTTTTTGACAATCAAAGATTATGACTTAGACACAAAATATTCTTCTCGTCTACAAAACCAAAATAAATTACTAAGCAAAGTAACGATTCATAGTGAATGGTTAAAGCAATGGGTATTGGCTATCAATGATTTAGGCGTTAATATTATTTTCTTTGGAGAATCTTTGATCGGATTTTACATGATCAATCAGAACCTCATTTCTTTGAGCGTTTTTATGACCATTATTCAAGCAAGCAATATGGTCATCAATCCGATTGGCTGGTATATGGAAATGTATAATAACGTTCAATCCTCAAGCGTCGTTGTCGACGGATACTTGAAAGAAGTTCAAAAAAGAAAACATCAAAAGAAACTTTTAAACGAACCAATTCAATCTTTTTTACTAAAAGATCTTGTATTCAAACGAAAAGAAAAGACGATATTTGATCACTTTACCTTACAGCTTCAAAAAGGAAAAAAATATTTGGTTGTTGGAGAAAGCGGCTGTGGAAAAAGTACATTGCTTGGATTATTGAGCGGAACGATCCCTCATCCCCATATTTATGCCAATAATATCCCTACGAACGCTCTCGAGCATTCTTCGATAGCGAAGCAATTGACATATTTGCGCCAATCTCCAGACCTGCTTCCAGGGACATTGGAAGAAAACATTACATTGTGGCAGACAGCCGATTCCAACAAGCTGAATCGAGTACTCGATCAAGTCCATTTAAATAGTTTAAAATCTCGTCTTCACGAATCTGTTCAAGAAGACAGTTTGGAAATTAGCGGAGGCGAATTACAGCGGATATCCCTTGCTAGAGGTTTATACAATATAAAAGACTGGCTATTTTTGGACGAAGCATTTTCAGCATTGGATGAAGAAAACGCCAAACAGATCGAATATGATATTTTGAAAAATTATAAAGGATCGATCATTTCAATTTCACATAAACTTTTCGATGAAAATATCATGCTTTTCGACGAAGTTATCGAATTCACAAAACAAGGAGTAAACGTTCTATCCTCCTTAGAATATTTACAAAAAAGAAAGAATTCCCTTCACCCGATCAAAAATCAAATTTCAAATAATGAATCAGTTTTGCCTGATAAGCGATAACACAATCCGATCGACCTTGTTCTGAATAGTGTTGAATAAGAAGCGTATAAAATGGAATTTCCAATTGAACACTTTTAAAATTTTGAAGTTGCTGCTCGATCTGATGTTGTTTTTTATCAAAACGACTATTCCCAGTTAAATGAAATCGAAGCAATTGAAGAAAGGAAGCAATAAATTTTTCTCGGGGACTACCTTGTGTCTTTTTTAAATACATAGAAATAAATCCAAGACAATCGCTCTGCCTTTTCAGGCGATAAGAGCTAAACGCTAAAACGATATAAATATCTGGGAATCGGCTTCCCGCTTTCCGTGCGAGCCGAGCATATCGAAGCGCTTTCTCATCTTGATCCTGAAGAAAACAGCACCAAGCTAAATTATCATAGATCGTTTGGATAAAATCAGGTTCATTAATTTGCTGACTGGAACGAAGAAGTTCTTCAAAAGTCGCGATTGCTTTTGGATAAAGATGCATTTGAATAAACAGGATTCCTTTGTTGAGCGCCACATAAAGCATTCGGCGGTAAGCTCCTGCTCTTTGTAAAGCATTTTCGCACCTTTCAATGATTTCATAAGCCTCTATAGTCCGGCTCCCATTCACGAAGCGATAAATTTGATGATAGAGGATCAATCCAGATAAACCTGGATCAAAGGCCATTGAACAATAATTCTGAGCGGACCGCAAATATTGAATGGCTTCATCTAAAGATCTTCCATCAGAAAGAGAAGGTCGCATTCCCATAAAATCATTTAATACAGCTTGATAAAAAGGATCTTCAAAAAAATTGCCCTCATATAACTGAGTCACTTCCTCCTCGCATTTTCGATTTTCAAATTTTGCAACATAAACGGCAAGAAGTTGATGATGAAAAAACGCAAAGCTATGCGGATTCGTACGTTCTACAAATTCTTTTAGAGGACCAAGAATATTTTCCGCCGTTAAATGAACGAAATGATAAGCGCAATCACGGACCCATTTATCATATTCTTTTAAGATTGACGGATCTTTCAAGAACACAAAATTCGAATCAATCGTTTTAATAAAACTTAAAACCGAATCAAAAAGAGCAGCGTCCATTTCCTGAGAATTCGACTCCATTTTGCTTAAAGCGCTTCTAGAAACATGAAGAGCATTGGCCATCTCGATTTGCTTGATCTCATAGAATTTACGGAGCTGCTTCGTATATAAACCGTAAAAATTATCAAAGTTAAACTTCAAAATCATATTTTCCATAAAAATATAATACTATAATCAATCAAAAAATAGAAAGGCGATTCATGTGAGAAAAAAAATAAAAATATTAACCTGCATTTTCGCTATTGGATTCGGGATCATCCTCCCAAAATATTGTCTTTTGCATCAACAATTCGATGATTGCTGGACCAAAGAAGTTGAAACAAACGGCACAAATTCTGGAAAAGAGTAAAAGCGAATGATTTCTTCACTTTGAACTTTGAAATGGGCGTTTTCTTCGTCCATTTTTTACATATTCATCAGCTCGCTTTCCATAGATCGTTCCGATCGATGGCGCGATTCAAAAAATTTGAAATTAAGGCTTGCTTTTTAGTGGAAGATCCGATATCATAATCAAGTAAAAAGATTTAGTGACGATAGAGAAGTGGAAATACCTGTTCCCGTCCCGAACACAGAAGTCAAGCACTTCATCGCCGAAGGTAGTTGGCCTTGCGCCTGCGAGAATAGGACGTTGCTAATTCTTTTTTTTGCGTTTTTGGTATAAAAAAGGCTCTTCCGAAGAAGAGCGAGAATAAAGGCAGAGTCGATGTTTCTCCTAGAAGAGACTTACATCTTCCCAAATGTTGAATAGAACATCAAGTTCTACACAGCTACTATTCTTTATTAAAAGATTACAAAGAAATGTGCCAAGGGGAAGAGATGAGAATCGCTCTTTGCCTTACAGTGTTACTATACCACGTTCTAAACGTCATACAATTTATATGCCCAAAAGCTTTTAAATTGCTCAAAACTCCATTCTTTCTATAATGAAACTATGAAATACACAATGATCCAATACTTCGAATGGTACTATCCATCCGATCGATCCCTCTATAGAAAAATCATTTCCGAATCTTCTTCCTTGGCGAAAACAGGCTTCAACATGCTTTGGATGCCTCCTGCCTACAAAGGAGCCGCCGGCATCAACGACGTCGGCTATGGCCCTTACGACCTGTACGATCTTGGCGAATTCAAGCAAAAAGGCAGTCAAAGCACAAAATATGGCACCAAACGCCAATACCTCAAAGCTATCCAGTCTTTACAAAACAAAGGGATCTTTGTGCTAGCCGATATCGTATTCAACCATAAAATGGGCGGCGACACGCTCGAAAGCGCGATCGCCCAAACGGTCGATGGCTGGAATCGGAACAAAGTCATCGAACCCGAACACGAAGTCGAAACATGGACCGGCTTCACATATCCCGAACGCAAAGGCACGTACTCCACATTTTGCTGGAATCACACCCACTTTACCGGAACCGACTACGACGCCAAGACCAATACGAACGCCATCCTTCTCTTTCAAGGCAAGCACTGGAACGAACACGTCAGCCAAGAAGAAGGAAACTACGACTATTTAATGGGGTGCGATGTCGACTTCCACAATCAAGAAGTGATCCAGGAACTGTATGCGTGGGGAAAATGGTACACCCAACAAAGCCAAGTCGATGGGTTTCGTCTTGACGCGATCAAAAACATCGACTCCTCCTTTTTTCCTTGCTGGCTCGCCGAAATGCACCGATATGGAAACCACCCCAATTTTACGATTGGCGAATACTGGACAAGCAACGTCTATGAACTCCAGCAATATCTAAAAGACTGTAATTTTTGCATGCGCTTGATGGACGTGCCCCTCCACTACCATCTCCAGCAAGTCTCCATGTCCAATGGAACCTACGATATCCGCAAGATCTTTCATGAAACACTCAGCCGATTGGATCCCTACCATTCGATGCAGTTTGTCGACAACCACGACACCCAAGTTGGCCAAGCCCTAGAGAGCTGGATCCTCGATTGGTTCAAGCCCCAAGCGTACGCCACCATCCTGCTCTACGATTGCCAATGCCCATGTGTCTTTTATGGCGATTATTATGGCATCCCCCACGACAACAAGGCTCCCGTTCCTTTTTTAAGAGAAATGGTCTGGATCCGCGCCAATCTTCTTTCCGACAATATCGTCAACCTCATGGACGACGATCCGCAAAAAGCGTGCTGGATGGCGTATGGACCTCATCCTGTGATCGTCCTCTATACGATCGCGGACTGGAAAGAAAAATCATTTTGCGAACCAAATTACGCCAATCTAACACTAGAAGACGCGCTCGATCCAACGAACCAAGTCAAATTCGACGCCCAAGGAAACATCAAGATCACCTGTCCGCCCGGAAAGATCTCGATCTATCTTTTAGACAAAGACGCCTTAAAGCTGCACAAAGCGATCCAGTAAAAACAAAAGCAGAAGGAACTTACTGATAAGCTCCCCTAATAGTAGACACGCCAAACAACTAAATTTGGAGGTCCTATTAGGGGGCTTTTTATATGGGAAGAAAATCAAAATACACTATAGATTTTAAATTATCTGTTGTTGACCGCTATTTAAATAAAGGAGAAGGATCCGTCACGATTGGAAAAGATTTAAATCTTAATCCAAACACTGTATTGAAATGGGTAAAACAATTTCAAAAGTCGGATGCTGAAGCTTTTCTGGAGAAACCAAGAAATCAATTCTATTCAAAAGAATTCAAAATACAAGTGATTGAGGAATATTTGGAAGAAAGATGTTCGTATCC
>NZ_MPKA01000135.1 GCF_001945605.1 Dubosiella newyorkensis | reverse complement strand
GGATACGAACATCCTCCTGCCAAATATTCCTCAATCACTTGTATTTTGAATTCTTTTGAATAGGATTGATTTCTTGGTTTCTCCAGAAAAGCTTCAGCATCCGACTTTTGAAATTGTTTTACCCATTCATTACAGTGTTTGGATTAAGATTTAAATCTTTTCCAATCGTGACGGATCCTTCTCCTTTATTTAAATAGCGGTCAACAACAGATAATTTAAAATCTATAGTGTATTTTGATTTTCTTCCCATATAAAAAGCCCCCTAATAGGACCTCCAAATTTAGTTGTTTGGCGTGTCTACTATTAGGGGAGCTTATCAATCTATAGACTTCTTCTTTCTATTGTTCGATCGAAGCGAAATACGCTTGTGTCAATGGGATCTTTTCCTCCATCAAGTCGGGATAACGAAGATAGTATTTGTAGCTTTCCGCGAAAAATTCAGCCGGAGAACTCGCGCCATAAGCGTTGAGCTGACTTCCCTCGACATCGTAAAGCGATTGAAAATCCTCGTTTTCACTTAAAAAATGCTGAGAATACGGCTCTTGATAATCCACGATATGACCTAGCTCATGCAAGAGCGTATCCGTATAATAATCACTAGGGAACATGACCTTTTCTGGAATCGAAAGATCGATATAAGGCTCTGTCCGATCGTTTCTCAAAATCGTAATGCTGAAATCGGCACTGTTCGCGAATCCAACGACATTCGGATTTTGCCGCGTGATCTCTTCTTGCCGAAAATAAGCTTCATCCATGAAGCGGATCGCGCTTACTTTGTTCAACGCCTCTTTCGGAACTTTCTCTAGAGAATCTTGAATGAGCGAATCCACATATTCATCGCTGATCGTCTCGTCGCTCATAAACACAAGCGAAGGATAACCTTCCCGCTCGAAGATCTGGCCATATTCTTGATTGCCTTGCTCCAAAGATAAAAGCGCGTCTTGATGCAAAAAAGAAAAATACTCACCCTTCATGAACGAGACAAGCGGCTCATAATAACGAGAAATGCCAACACCAAGAAGCACAGCTAACACGACCATCGAAAGGACATGCAGCTTAAAAAGAGTCACGATCCCATTCCAGCATGCGAAAACCAAAGCGATCCCGAGCGGATCGACCATTCTTAGCAAATGCAACAAGAAACGCGAGATTTCGATTTCTTGCCAAGAAAATGGATACGTCATCAAAGCCCCTACGAGAAGATCATACCCAAAATACAATACGATAAAAGTCGAAACGAACGAAAAAAACGCTTTAACGACTCGTTTCATCTTCACCTCTTAAAAACTCGTCCACGATTTGTCTCGCCTTTTCTTGTTTGATCTCGATCGTATCTTGCGCTTCGACGAATTTCGTGTTCGGAAAATAGGAAGCCGCTTTTTTTAAAGCTGCATTGGAAAGAAGCGCCTCCTGCCTATTTTCCATCCGGACAGGATTGCTAAGCTGCACATATTTTTCAATTTTCGCGCTCGTCTCTAAGAACAAGATCAAATCATATCGCTCCTGGATCGAATCCAGTTCTACACTTTCCTCTTCTAAAAGACGCAGGAAATCTTCGTGATCCAAAAAACCTGCATGATCGTACAAGCAGCGATCAATGAACAAGATCGCGTCTTCTTGATTTTTCAGCGCTTTAACATACGCGTCTTCTTTTGCCTTCTGGATCTCGAAAATCAACTTCTGAAAACGATAGATCCCTTGATTTTCGATCGTAAAGCCGCTCTTTAAGACATCCGTGCACGTTTCTGTATCGATATAGGTTGAATACCCTTGTTTTTGAAAGACGTCCTTCAAGTAGTAAAGCGTTTCGCTTTTTCCTCCTCCTGGACCTCCCATCAAAACGATTCTTTTCATCCTTTTCCCCTCCCAATCATTATCCTACCAAATCCAAAAGCAAGGAAAAAGAGGCATTCGCCTCTTTACTCCTTTTTATGTTTTTTGAATAATGAAATCCCAAACAAGGAAGCAGCCATGCCGACCAGACTTTGGAATATACCTGTATGAACAACTGTAGGCACCGAAGAAGAGGTTGCTTTTTTTGTATAAGCCGGGATCTCCGTTTGATGTTCTTCTCGACTTGTGTTGTTTTTAGCAACCGGCGCTTGATAAGCGCTCTATTCTTGGATGTTGCTGAAGTGATCCCAGTCCCATGTCGTTTCTTGACTCCATTCGTCTTTTGTTCCTTGCAATATGAAGGTCACGGTTTGTTCGACCGGATCTTTCAATACGTTTTGATTGGCTTGATCGATAAAATGGATCGTGCGCGTCACTTTTTTTGTAAATGTCGTTGGCGATTTGACATGTTCTAGATGGATCTCGAAGATGTTTTTCGCCGGATCATCCATATTGATGATCCGCTTTTCATAATTATCCGAAACAACCTTCATGCCATGATCCGAAAACCATTTTTTATAGTAATCCCGATAGACGAATTCGATCGGCTTGTGTTCGGCGATCGTCGCTTTCTGGCTCCAAACGATCTTTCCGTCTTGGTCGTCGTCGATAAAATTCAGTACAGCTTCTTTGATGCGAATATAAAATTGTTGTATGCTCAAAAAACCTGTTTCATCATCGCACGTGACCTTCATCGGACTAAATTGTGCTGGATCAGGCTTCATGTATCCTTCAAAAGTCGGGAATGTATATTCGAACATCACTTCTTTTGGATCCTCGTATACCCCAAATGTGATCACGCCAGTAACAAAATCGGTGTATTGAGGCCGATAGAACGTATGGCTCCATTCATCGTGGTGCAATAGCTTCCATGTTGTTTTGTCATTTGGATCGCCAGCCAAAAGATCGATTGGCACTTTGACAGTATTGCTTACACGTTCGGTTTTGATCTGATGCTTTAAATAGATGGCGTAACCGTTCAAAGTCGGATCGTCATTCAATACAAGCCCTTCTTTGATCGGATTGGATACGAGATCATAATAAAGTGTTTGATAATGATCGAGCGTCTGTTGGACGTTTTCGTCAAAAACGATCGAATCGTTCGCTTTTCCTTCTTTTGAAGTCCATGTTTCCAGCGTTTTTCCAGTCGTTTCATCGACCCATCTTAAAATGGCTTGATAGGCAGGCACAAAGTAGAGATCAACCGTTTGATCGGTGTCGTTTTCATCATAGACGACAGTCTGGGCCGGTACAGGATCGCTCAGCAAAATATATCGATCGTTGTTTTGAGTCGCCAAATAGTCTTTAATTTCTTTCGCACTCAGCACCTTCCAAGATGATGTATCGTTAAAATGATCCCAATCCCATGTCCATTCCTTGGCGTGATAGCCGTAAACACCAGGAAGGCTAAAATGCACGATTTGTTGGATCGGATCGGCGATCTCTTTTTGATTGATTTGATCGATCAAATGGATCGTCCGTGTGACATCTTCATCGTAGGTATCGTGCAGAAGCCGATGTTTATAATGGATCGAGAACACGTTCTTGCTTGGATCGACGCTGTCATCATAAAAATTGATCGTAGCGACATACCCTTTGGCGAAGTATTCAACAACGCTTTGCGTATCGTCAAGATCATCATAATGCACGATCAAATTGCTCGAGATTTTCCACGGTTTAGGCCTATACCCTTGTTCATAGATACCTAAAGAGCTCAAATCGATCCCTTTTAATTGGAACGGATCGGGTTCTGGTCCCCAAACGAAGTTGCCATTGACTTGATCGACTTTGCATGTTCGTTCAAAATGAGCGGTCTGCGTGATTGGAGCATGAAGGACGGCATTGGTTTCGTAATCTAGAAACTCTGTCGTTACATGAACATCTTTTTCACGGACCTCTTCCTTAAATACGTGGCCTAAATACAATTTGAATTGGTTATTATTGCTGTCGGTTTGATAGATTGGATCAATATCCCACATTCCGGAAACGATCGTATATTTTGTGCTTGGATATTCCGCTTCGAGCTGTTCTTTGGAAGGAAGCCCGATCGGATCGCCAACATAGCTTGTATACGTTTTTGTCTCTAACAAAGAGCCTTCGACTTGATCATAAAATCGAGTGTCGCCACGCTGTTTTGTTTTTCTGGAGTAGATGACTGCGCATCCGCTTCTATCCTTGGAGTCGCTTCGTTTTTTGGTTGATCTTGAACTTACTTGGCGCTTCCTCTTGCGTTGCTGGTTGGTTCACAGATTCTGGGTTATCGAGCGAGAAAGATGGCTCTTTGGTATTTTCTTCGATTATAGGAGGAAGTTTTTGGGCTGATCAGACAAGTCTTCATGGAGGCTTTCTAAACTTGATTCATTTGGTGAGTTTTGTCCTTCTTCATGACTCGTTTCTTTTTCGACTTCTTGAACGGGATCGACAGCATCTTGTCCTTCCGCGTAAATAGGCAGCTGCATCAAAAACGACGAAAACAAAAGACCACTGATCGTAAAAACTGTTTTTTTAGCAAGATTCCACGAATTTGAGTGCTCGTCACGTTTAGTATGATTCATAGTCTACCTCCTAAAACTTCTAAATTTGAAGTTGGTGAATTCTTTTCATTTTAAAAAAAGCCTGCTGGAATTTCAGGCTTAAGAACAAGAGTGAATTCGTTTACAACTATATGATATTTCTAAGTTAGAGAAAATATAACTTTAATGCTCTTATACTCAATATAACATTATATTTAAAAAAAGAGGCTAAGCCTCTTTCTCATTGATTTCCTGAATGATCTTTTCGATCTTTCGACCTTGTTCCAACGATGTATCTTGTACAAAGATCAATTCTGGCACTTTCCGCATTTTCACATTTTTCGCGATCGTGGATCGAATAAATCCTTTAGATTGATTCAAGATCTTCATTCCCGCGTCATTGCGTTCTTGCTGGCCAAGAAAAGATACATACACCTTCGCTTGCGACATATCACGTGTGCAGTGCACATCGGTCACAGTCACAAAGCCTAATTTCGGGTTTTTTAATTCGAACTGCAGGATCCGGGAGATCTCTTTTGTCAAGATCGAATCCATGCGGTCTTGTTTTACAGTTGCCATTATTCTTTCACTTCCTGATCTTCAAAGGCTTCAATGATATCGTCGACTTTGATGTCGTTGAAGTTTTCGATCGTCATACCGCATTCATAGCCGCTTGTCACTTCTTTGACGTCATTTTCGAATCGACGCAAAGAACCGAGCTTGCCTGTATAAATCACGATTCCATCACGGATGAGGCGGACCGAACAATCTCGGCGGATCGCTCCATCTGTGACCATGCATCCGGCGATCGTTCCAACTTTCGAAACTTTATAAATTTGACGAACTTCGGCTTGTCCGATCACGACTTCCTCATAAACTGGAGCAAGCATACCTTTCATGGCGCTTTCCAATTCTTCCAGCGCTTTATAGATAATGTTGTGTAAACGGATCTCGACGCCTTCTTCTTCGGCTTTTTTGCGGATCGCAGCCGTTGGACGAATATTGAATCCATAAATGATGGCGTTGGAGGCGCTGGCGAGCATGATATCGGATTCTGTGATCGTTCCCACGGTCGAGCGGATCACATTGACACGGACCGTATCGACATCGAGCTTTTCCATGCTTGCCTTGAGCGCTTCGGCAGAACCTTGCACATCGGCTTTGATCAAAATGTTGATATCTTTGACATCGCCTTCATTGATTTGACGGGCGAGATCTTCAAGAGAGAGCGCGCTGGATTGGTTTCGTTCTTTCTCGATTTGTTTTTCTAAACGATGGTTGGCGATCTCGCTTGCCTTTTTATACGAATCATAGGTCATGAAGACATCGCCTGCGCGAGGCACTTCATTCAGACCAATGATCTCGACTGGCATCGATGGCGTTGCCGTCTTGATTTCCATTCCTTTATCGTTGCTCATTTTACGAACACGCCCATAGCTTGTACCAACAACAACACTATCTCCTGTATGAAGCGTTCCTTGTTGCACGAGCAAAGTCGCTACCGGTCCTCGCCCTTTGTCGAGCTTGGCTTCCACGACCGTTCCTGTCGCATTCGTGTCCGGATTGGCTTTCAGTTCTTGCATATCCGCGACTAAAAGGATCGTTTCCAAAAGATCGTTGACCCCTTCTCCGCTGCGCGCCGAGATCTGGGTGAAGATCGTGTCTCCGCCCCATTCTTCTGGCATGACGCCATTATCAGCGAGTTCCGCCATGACTTTGTCCGGATTGGCGCCTGGCTTATCGATTTTGTTGACGGCTACGACAATTGGTACACCTGCGGCTCTTGCGTGGTCGATCGACTCTTTTGTTTGCGGCATGACTCCATCATCAGCAGCGACGATCAAAACGACGATATCGGTGATCTGCGCGCCTCGAGCACGCATAGCGGTGAACGCTTCATGGCCTGGTGTGTCTAAAAACGTGATCTTGCGATTGTTCAAATTGACTTGGTACGCGCCAATATGTTGGGTGATGCCTCCAAATTCGCCAGTGGTCACATGGGTTTTCCGGATCGTGTCAAGCAAAGTCGTCTTTCCATGGTCGACGTGTCCCATAATCGTTACGACTGGTGGACGCGGCTTCAATTCGGATTCATCGAATTCCATTTTGTCGATTTGTTCTTCGATATCGTCTTCATCGATCACGACTTCTTTATGCGGAGTGACATTGAATTCCATGCAGATCAATTCGACTTCTTCATCGGAAAGGACCGTGTTGATCGTCGACATGTTTCCCATCATGAACAAGAACTTGATGAGTTCTGAGCTATTGCGTTTCATGAGCTCGGCGAGCTGTCCTACGCTGAGCGCATTGGAGTATGTGATCTCGGTAGGATAATCGTGGCTCCTTCTTGGAGCGCTGTTGTGCGGCCGGTTGTTTCGATTATTATGTCCTCGTTTATTGGTTGGTTTTCGTTTTTGTTGTGGTTTTGCCATTGAATCACTCATCCTTTCCTATGTTTCAATATTCCCTTCGCGAAGTTTTCATCCAAGATGGAAAGCGAAGAGATCGGCGAATTTGAGATCGCGTCAAAGTCTTTGGCGTCGATTTCATAGATCGGCACATAGAATGTGGCGCATTTGTCGATCAGCTTCTTGCTTTTGTTCTCTCCGCAACTCGAGGAGTAGAGCACGAGCTTCGCCTTGCGGCTTTGAATGCTCGAAATGACTTGATCGCCTGTCGCGACCTTTCTTGCGCGCATCGCCATTTGGATCATTGAAATCATTTTATTCATCAAGCATCGCCTCGAGCTGTGTATAGATCTCTTCGGGGATCTCGATTTCTAAAGCGCGCGCGAGCGCTTTGTTCTTTTTGGCTTTCTCAAAGGTTTCTTTTGATTTTTGGATATAAGCGCCATGTCCGTTTTTCTTTCCGGTCGTATCGATCACGACTTTGCCTTCTGGCGTGCGAACGACGCGGATCAATTCTTTTTTAGGAAAGCGTTCGTTGGTCACGACACATTTTCTCATCGGTATTTTTCGCATTCTGACCTCTAATCATCATAGTACGAATCGTATTCTTCGTAGTCGATATCATCGTCCCAGACATCATCGTCGTATTCGCTCTCTTCGATCTCGGCCAACTCTTCATCCGAATAGATCGGCTTGATGCCTTCGACAATGGCTTTCTTGACTTCTTCTTTTGGACTTTCCACTTTAGGCTCTTCTTTTTTAACTTCTGTGACAAACGCTTTTGGTTCTGGTTTTCCAGTGCCGGCGAACTCTTCGAATTTAGAAGTGTATTCTTTGACTTCATGACCGGATTTGCGTTTTTCTTTGGCAAGACGGGCCGCTTCTTCCATTTCCGAAAGCTCCCGGTTCTTTTCGGTTTCGAACAAGCTTTCGACTGGCGCGTTTTCTTCTTCTTCCTCGTCGTAATCGAATTCAGCCACATCGACATTTTCGATCTCGTCGTTGCTTTCTTTGAGCGCTTTGATCTTTTCTTGCTGTTTATAGGCTCTTTCTTTCGCTTTCTTCGCTTCGTATTCTTCCTGCATCTTGGCGGCGATGCCCATATAGTCGATGCCAAGAGCATCCATTTCGGATTGCGACTTGATATCGATCTTATGGCCGGAAAGCTTGACAGCTAAACGGGCGTTCTTTCCGCCTTTTCCGATCGCAAGAGAAAGCTGATTGTCTGGTACGACGACGATCAAGCCATCTTTCACATTGTCGTTTGGAATGACAGCGACTCCTTCGCTTGGAGAGAGCGCGTTGGAAATGAGCGTGGCGATATTGTCCGACCATTCGAAGATGTCGATCTTTTCTCCGTTGAGCTCATTGATGATCGCCTGTACACGAGCGCCTCTTGGGCCGATACAAGCGCCGATCGGATCGATATTCTCGTTATGGGAATGCACGGCAATCTTGCATCTTTCTCCAGGATCCCTGGCGATCGCTTTGATCTCGATCGTTCCATTGTAGATTTCCGGCACTTCTCGTTCAAACAAGCGTCTTACAAAGACGGGAGTGGAACGAGACACGTGGACTTGGGCGCCTTTTGTTTCTTTATTGACTTCGGTGATGACGACGTTGATCCGCTCTCCTTCTTTATAGGTTTCTGTCGGGATCTGATCGTTTTTCGTCATGATCGCGTAGGTCTTTCCTAAATCGACTAGAATGAATTTTTCTTCAACGGTTTCTACGACACCACTGACCATTTCATCGACCTTATCGCAATATTCTTCATAGACGAGCTGTTTTTCCGCTTCGCGGATCTTTTGTTTCATGACATTTTTGGCGAGAACGACTGCGGCTCGATCGAATGTCGTGAAATCGACTTCTTCATCGATCATATCGCCGATCTTGGCGTCCGGTTTGATCTTACGCGCTTCTTCGAGCGAGATCTCGAGTTCGTCGTCTTCGATGTCGTCATCGTTCATGACTTCGCGCTGCTGATAAATATGGATGATTCCATTGACGATCTCGACTTTGACCATGACATCTCTCAAGTCGTTGCTTTTGACAGAGAGCTTCGCTTGTTTTTGGTACGCTTTGGTCAGCGCCTCCTTCAAGGCTTCTTCGATCGTCGCTTTGTCCAATTGATGGTTGCTTTCGATCCCTTGAAGGGCGCTAGTCAAAGCTTCTACTTTGAGTTTAGGGCTTTTTGATTTCGCTTTCATGCTTCTTCACTCCTATAGTTTGACAGCTGTCTTGATCAGCTGGATATTGTCCATTTCGATCGTGATCTTTTTTGGACGTCCCTTGACTTTATAAGAGAGGGTGATCACTTCGGGTTCGACGTGAACGAGATCACCAAAAACTTGATCGACTCCTTGTTTCGGATTTTTGAGTTTTACAAATACGTAGCCGTTTTCTTGGGCTTTGATCTGATCGTAGTTTTTGAGTTCGC
Organism: Dubosiella newyorkensis; assembly: GCF_001945605.1. Taxonomy (GTDB): domain Bacteria; phylum Bacillota_I; class Bacilli_A; order Erysipelotrichales; family Erysipelotrichaceae; genus Dubosiella; species Dubosiella newyorkensis. Next base: position 12,022 of record NZ_MPKA01000135.1, on the reverse strand, counting down.
GCTCCGCCCCTGGCGAGCAGACTTCGAGCAAATACTCGTTGTCGTTCCAATCTTTTTCATCGAGCATGGCACTGATCGCGTCTGAACACTGCGTGCACGTATCCAAATCGACAGAACCACCTTTTTTTTCGATCGATACACGAAGAATTGGGGTCACTTCTTCTTTGAGCCATTCAAGTTCATAGAGAGAGCAGCCATTGTCATTCAAGACTTGTTCGATCCATTCTTTCAAATGTTCCATACTTTTCCTCTTTTCAAAATTGAAGGAGTGGGCCAGCCCACTCCTCGTTTCCTATCGTCCCTAATGTACCACACCATCTATCCTTTTGCAAGGTTAGACCTCTTTGTTTGCTTCAAGCTCGATATTTCGCAATACGATCGTCTCGATCAGCTCAGCCGCGAGCTTTGGATCATCGTTGCAGACGATATATTTATAGTTTGGCACCATTTTCATTTCGTTGGCCGCCTTGGAAAGCCTTTGCTGGATGATCTCTTCTGGCTCTGATTTTCTGCCTCGTATCCTTTTTTCCAGCTCTTCCATAGAAGGCGGAATGATGAAGATCGAGATCGCGTCTGGACATTTTTCCTGGACTTGAAGCGCCCCTTGCACTTCGATTTCAAGAAGCACGTTCTTGCCTTCGTTCCTCAAGCGTTCGACTTCACTGAGCGGTGTTCCATAAAAGTTGCCGACAAACTCCGCGTACTCCAGCAATTCTCCTTTTTTGATCGCCTCTTGGAAATTTTCCTTGGAAGTGAAGAAATAATCTTTTCCATCCACTTCCCCATCTCTTGGTTTTCTTGTCGTCATCGAGGTCGAATACGCAAGATTGAGACGTTCATCTTTTTCGAAGTATTTGCGGATCGTTCCTTTGCCTACGCCGCTCGGTCCGCTCAAAATGATCAATAAGCCTTTGTGCATATCTTTCTCCTTTTCAATTATTTTAGTCCTAGTCCTAGTTGGTGTCAAAGCTAGATTTCTGTATAATAGATAGGTATGTTGAAAGGAGGGATCGTTCGTGGCACTCGATGGCCTCATGCTGCATTGCTTGAGCAGGCAGCTCAAGGATCTTGAATCGGGAAAGATCGGCAAGATCCAAAATTTAAGCGAAGAAGAAATCGTTCTTCATATCCATACTCAAAAATTAGGAAATGTCCGTTTGATCATCAATGTTCATTCGAATACGAATCGGATCTATTTTCATGATCATGGTTTGAATACGCAGCCCAATCCGTCCAACTTCGTGATGGTTCTTCGAAAATACCTTTCGCAAGGGATCGTCGACTCGATCAATCAGGCTGGTTTCGATCGGATCTTGATCTTTCATATCAAAGGGCATAATGAACTTGGAGATGCGAAAGATCTTAAACTCTATGCGGAATTGATGGGTAAGTATGCCAACTTGATCCTAGTCGATGAGGGTGGGACGATCATTGACGCACTCAAGCGGATCCCCGTATTTGAAAATTCGAAGCGGTTGATCCATCCTGGCGCAAAATATATGTTGCCTCCACAGGAAAAAAGATACACGATCGATCGTGTCAAACTTGAAGAGCTAGATCTTGATTCCCCTTTGACCAAGCAAGTACAAGGCTTCTCGCCTTTATTGAGCAAAGAGTATCTTTATCGTCTTCATCAGGAAGAGCCTTTGGAAGAGATCAACGACGCCTTGTTTTCTTCGCAAAACTTATATGTGTATGATGAAAAGAATTTCCATGTCCTTCCTCTCTTGCATCTTCAAAAAGAGGCGAAAGTCTATTCTTTGATGGATGGGCTCGATAAATTGTATGCCTATAATGAAGCGAAAGTTCGGATCAAGGAGCAATGCGGAGATGTCTTTCGGATCGTTGATCAGGAACTCAACAAGCATTTGAAGAAACTTCCAAAATTGGAGAGTTCTTTGCTCAGCGCGAAAGATTATCAAAAATATCAAGTGTATGGCGATCTACTTTTCGCCTATATGGGAACAATCGAGAAAGAAAAGATCGTCACGCTTCCGGATTTCGAAAGCGGCAAGGATGTGAAGATCCCGATCGATATGCGTTTTGATTTGAAACAAAACGCAAACAAATATTACCAGAAATATCATAAGATGAAGCGTTCGCTTTCGATTTTAGAAGAGCAGATCGCGCGCTGCCAGGAGGATATCGAATATTTCACGCAGCTCAAAGAACAGCTGCAACACGCTTCTTGGGAAGATGGTCTCGAGATCCGGGAGGAATTGATCAAAAATAAATATTTGCTTCCTAAAAAAGCGGCGAAAGGGAAAAAGAAGCCGAAGCGTCCCCATGTCTTACATTTAAAAGTAGATGAAGCGGATATTTATGTTGGCAAGAACAACTTGCAGAACAACTATATCACGCATCATTTAGGCAATAAAAACGATGTCTGGTTCCATGTCAAAGATTATCATGGTTCGCATGTATTGTTGAAAAGCGAAGAGGTGGACGAGTCTCTCATTCGGATGTGCGCGATGTTGGCGACTTACTTTTCGAAAGGAAGGCACTCGAGTTCGGTTCCTGTCGACTATACGACGATTTCTCAGCTGAAGAAGGTCCCTGGCTCTAAGATCGGCTTTGTGACGATGAAATCGTATAAGACGATCTACATCGATCCGGATGAATCGCTCGTCGAACATTGGATTGAGAGGTATCAAGTTCGTTCATGATCAATACGTTCGAATTTTTGACGAGCTTTCTTCCCTATTTCTTTCTTTTAAATCATTTGAAGAAAAAAGGGATGCTTTACATCAGCAATCCGCTGTTTTATCTGCTCGTGACTTTTGGTGTCTATATCGCTGGCATGCTTCACTTCACCGATCCGAGCACGATTTTTGATATTTTGGATTTTACATCCGCGGATCTCAATTTGAATTTTGTCCCGTTTTCGACCGGGATTTCGAAGATCGGCTACGTTTTGAATGTCGTGCTTTTTGTTCCTTTCGGGGTTTTGATTCCCTTATTGTTCAAGGAAAAGCATCCATTTCTAGAAACTATGGGGTGCGGTTTTCTTGGTTCGCTGTTCATTGAGTTTTCCCAGTTGTTCAATGAAAGAGTGAGCGATGTGGATGATTTGATCATGAACACGTTCGGTGTTTTCATCGGATGGTTGATCTATTTTGTATTCTTCAAAAAGATTGGATCGTACAAGCTGCCGCTTCGATGGCTGTTTCTGTTTATCTTCGTCTTGAATATTGGTCGGTTTTTCTTATTTTATTGGTATTGATCAGAGGCAGAAACGCCTCTTTTTTATATACAAAAAAAGGATAGATTTCTCTATCCTTTGATCGTTACCGTTTCCCCTTCTGGTCCTGGGGTGTTTTTTAAGTAGTCGATGATTTCCGCTTTTTTATCGGCTTTGCATGGCTTGCATTTGAAGTCAGAAACTTCGCCTTCCACCATTGCTTCCGCCAGCGCTGAACATCCAGCATAGCCGCATCCGCCACAATTGTAGTTAGGAAGAAGGGCTGATACGTAGTCGATTCTTGGATCGGCTTCCACATGCAAGAACTTGCTGGCAAGACCTAGGCCTAAGCCTAATACGGCGCCTAAAACGAGCATCATTATGATCGCTGTACCCATACGTAGCTCCTTTCTTATCGTTCATGATGCGGATTGTTCGTGCAGGCATAATCGTGGCAGCCTTCACAATCCGCTTTTAGATCTTCGCATCCTGGAGGAAGCGGCGTCTTTTTATTGAGCTTGTATAACGTGATGTATACGCCGACAAGACTTCCAAAGACGACGATCGCTCCAAGCGCTGATTTTAATTCCATTATACGATGCCTGCAAATCCGCTGAACGCCATGGCCATGATAGCGGCCACGATCATCGCGATCGGATTTCCTTTTAATGGATTTGGCACATTGGCGATATCGAGTCGTTCCCGAATCGTCGAGAAGATATAGAGAACGAGCGCGAAACCAATTGGCGTACCAATCGAATAAACGAGCATATGAGCAAAATCATAACTGTTTGAAATATTGACCAAGCATACGTTCAATACGACACAGTTGGTCGTGATCAACGGCAAGTACACCCCTAATGATTTATAGAGGGCTGGACTTGTTTTTTTGATAAACATCTCTGTCAACTGCACTAAAGAAGCGATGACTAGAATGAAAGCGATCAAATCCATGTACTGCAAATTGAGCGGAACGAGGATCCAATAGTAGATCGCGTAGGTGATAAGAGCGGCAACGACGATAACGAAGATAACCGCAAGACCCATACCGATCGCAGAACTTCTTTTCTTGGATACACCCATGAATGGACACATTCCTAAGAATTGGTTCAAAACGACGTTGTTGATCAATACGCTCGTGACAAACAATGTGATCAATTCGGACATCTTACTTTACCTCCTTTGCTTTGGCTTCCGCTTTTTTATCGGCATGTGTTTTATAGGCGCTCAAAGCGGCTGCTAATAACGCAAATGTGATAAAGGCGCCTACAGGCGAATTAAAGAGCGGGATCGTATAATCCGCCGGGATCAAGGTGACATTCAACCAAACTTGCGCATCGTTGAACGGATTGACGATATTCAAGATGCCTGTGGATAAAACTTCACGAATAAACGACATCGCGATGACAGCCACCGTATAGCCTAGACCCATTCCGATTCCATCCAATGCGGAATCAAGGACACCATGCTTGCTGGCGAACGCTTCCGCGCGCCCAAGAATGATACAGTTCACGACGATGAGCGGAATAAACACGCCAAGCGAAGTGTTCAACGCTGGCGCGTACGCTTCGATGAGCATTTGGATGATTTTTACGAGTGTTGCGATGATCACGATAAAGACTGGAATACGAATATCATCTGGCACGATCTTGCGGATCGCGGAAATGATCATATTCGAGAGCACCAAGACCATGATAACGGCCGCGCCCATACCAATCGCGTTGTTGACTGTTGTCGTGATGGCAAGAGTCGAACAAATTCCTAAATATAAGCCGAAGACGGGGTTGTCTTTGATCAAGCCCGCTTTAAAATTTTCAAATCGGTTCATACATCCCCCTTAATCGATTTCGGCGACGATATCGCTCGCCTCATGAATTCCTTCGATCACTGGTGTCGAAGTCACAGTCGCTCCTGAAATCGTATCCAATTCCCCATTGGATTCTTTTCCGATCAAGCTTTCCGCAAATGCGCTTTCTGTAACTTTTGAACCAATGCCTTTTGTATCGCCATTCGAAATAGCTTTAAAAGCAGTGATCTGTCCATTGTCTTTGTCGATCGCTACCAAGAATGTCGTTCCATCTTTGTAGCCAGACACAGACATATTAAAGATATAGTTGTTTTCATAGCTGTAGATCTTATTGACTGTTGGGTTGTCGACCGTGACATCCATGATCTCAAAGTCGTCGACTTTCGCTTTTGGATACATTTCCAAGAGCACTTGTTTTTCAGCTCGTTCGTTGTTTTCTTGAATGATCGGCGCTGTTAGCTGGTTGGCGTAGGCGAGGGCTCCGCCTGCGATCGCAGAGACGAGCGCTAAGAACACAGTGAGATGGATGATCTTTTTCATAAAGAGACCTCCTCTTGGATCGTTGGCATTTCAAAGGCCGTGGCTCCGTTTGTTGCAGAAGACGATGTATTCAGTTCGCGAACTGGTTCTACGCTACTTCCAGCAAAGAAAGAAACGCCAAGGGCTAAAACGCAGAAGCAAGCGAATGTGATCCAAACTTTTTTCGCGATCTTGAGCTGATTGCCATCCATCGCTGACTCGATCATTGGCGTGAACATATTCATCAACAAGATCGAATACAGACAGCCTTCTGGCAAGTTCGCCTTCATTCTTAAAAGAACGGTCAGGATCGCTGCACCCATCGCGAAGAACACACGGCCTGCAGCGCTTGTTGGGTTGGTGACTGGGTCGGTAAGCATGAACACCGCTCCAAACACGATTCCTCCTGTCACTAAGTGAAGGGCCGGATACCAAAGCAAGGCTGGGATCCCATTGTACGATTCGATTCCTGAAACAAGAGCGATGATCGCTGTCATCACGATGATCGTGCCTAGATACATGACAGGTACACGCCAATCGATGACATGACGAACGATCAAGAAAATGCCTACGACCAAGATCGCCAAGGTGAAGGTTTCTCCGATCGCCCCAGGATAATTTCCGAGGAATAAATTCCAGAATCCACCATATTCGCTCAAGAAACTATCGAATACTTCTGGCGTTGCCGGAAGCCAATGATAGTTGCTGGCGATCGTCGCCGTTGGCGTGGCTGATGTGACAAGGTCTGTCGTGGCGCCAGCAAACGCGGCGAAGATGACAGCTCGTCCAACAGCGGCTGGATTGAAGATGTTTTGACCAAACCCGCCAAAAAGAAGGCGTCCGATCACGATCGCGAAGATCGTGGCAATGATCAAAGCGAATGGCGTGATGGAGATCGGGCACATCATCGTCAAGATGATCGCCGTCACCCAGCCAAATGAATTTTTCAAAAAAGTTTTAATATCGATTTTTAAGATCTTGGCGTAGATCGCTTCACACACCAAAGTTGTCAATAGAGAACAAGCCAGCAAAAGGAACAATTGGAGAACATAACGCATTCCATAATTCATTCCATAATAGATACATGCGCAAAGAAAGATGACGAGAAGTCCGATCGTTAGATCGCGCATGATCTGTTGCGTGGTTTGTTTTCCTTTCAAGTTCGGGCTGACGTGGAAATTAAACTTCATACTTCATCCCCCTACTTCTTTTTCTGCAAAGCCAATGCCCGTTTTGCTTTGCGCACGTTTTCTGTGACTTCGATGTGGCTAGGACATATGTAGGTGCAAAGGCCACATTCGATACAGCTCATCGCCTGGCGGCGTTCCATTTCTTCAAGATTGCCTTCTTTGACAGCGTTCGCGATCCGCACTGGCTGCAATCCGGCAGGACAATGATCCGAACAGCTACCACAGCGTAGACATGCGATAGCATCGTCGACGGTTCCAGGAAGGATCGTGAGCGCGTTCATGGCGCGGTCGATCACGAACATATCGTTCGGAATGACTTTTCCCATCATCGGTCCGCCTGCCATCAAACGGACAGAATCGGTGTTGAAGCCAGTTTGCTCGAAGATTTCTTTTACTGGCATTCCTACAGGAACGCGGACATTGATCGGTCGTTTGACCGCTTCGCCTGATACGGTGACGATTTTGTTAGCGATCGCTTCGCCATATTCCATCATTCTTGCAAGCTCGATCGCCGTTCCGGCATTATTGACGATCACGCCTGCTTCACTTGGCAATTTGTCGTATTCTTTTTTCATGACTTCGCGGACGAGCACTCTCTCCCACCCCATCGGATAGACATTTGGCACTTCCTTCACTTCGATATCGCTGCCTTGAGCGGCTTGTTTGACGATATCGATCATATCGGGATGATTCTTTTTGATGCAGATGTACGCATGTTGAGCGTTAGCCATTTTTTTCATGATCTTGGCGCCATCGATCAAGTGCTTTGGATCGTTCATGACGAGTTTATAGTCGGCTGTGATGTATGGTTCGCATTCGACCGCGTTGATCAAGATCGTATGGATACCTTCTGGCTTCAAGTATTTAACATACGTAGGAAAACCAGCTCCTCCCAATCCAACCAAACCAGAATTTTTTGTAAATTCGAGAAGCTCTTCTGCGCTCGCGTTCTCATATTGGATCGGTTCGAAAGCTTGTATCGCTGTTTGTTTGTGGTCGATTTGAATGACCATGTGATTTTGCGGACGGAGCGAAGAATGCATTCGTTTTGTTTGTCCCGTATATGTTCCGGAAACACTTGAATAGATCGGAACGTTGAATCCCGTTTTGGTTTGGGCCAGCTTCGTACCAATATAAACTTGATCCCCTTCATTGACGAGGATCTCGAAGTTAGTATTGTTTCCAGCGACTAAAGGAATATAGACTTCTTTAGTCGGCATGATATCTAATATGGACTCATGATCGGTCGCTGACTTGTGACCAGGGATCCGTTCGCACATTTTTCCAAGAAAAAGTGACATAGATTTCCCTTACCTCCATTAGTTATACAGAAATTATTCTATTCTACTTTTTAAGCGATTGCAAACAAGTGTTCACTTGATTTTAGGATTCTTTCTCTTTTTTGTATAATGGGACCATGGAACAAAATAAACAAAAAAAACAGACTTCACATATTAAGCTGTGGATTTTTGGTTCACTTTGCTTTTTAGTGTTGATCTTTGGCTTAGTTACCTTTATGAGTTCGCGCTCTTCGATGAGCAAGACAAAATTGTATAACGAAACGTATACCGACTTAGGCTTCGATACGCCGATTTCCTTCCAGGCCACATGTACGCCAGAACAGTTTGCCAAGTATGAATCGATCTTAAAGGATACGTTTAGAGAGTATAACGAGATCTTTGACCAATATCATTCGTATGAAGGGATCAACAACGTCTATACTCTGAATCAAGAAGCGTATTCGCATCCTGTCAAAGTCGATCCAGCAATGATTGATTGTCTTGATCTTGCGATCAAGGCAGGCGAGCTTGATCAACGCTTCGATGTTTCTGAAGGAAAAGTGTTGAGTTTGTGGCACGATGCACGAGAGGCAAAAACGCCTTATGTGCCAAGCGCAACAGATATTGAAGAGGCCAAAAAGCATGATGGCATTCAAGCGATCAAGATCAGTGGCGATACGGTAAAGTTCACGGATCCAAACTTGAAGCTCGATCTTGGCGGGATCGCCAAAGGATACACGGCGGGCGTCGCGGCCAAAAAATTGAATGAAGCGGGATTGAACAATGGCTATATTAATGCCGGGGGCAATGTCGTTCTTCTTGGTGAAAAGCTCAACGGCAAAGATTGGGTCATTGGCATCCAATCTCCCGACGAGTCGGATAGTGTCGTACAATTTGTGACGAAGGGTCCTGTCGTGATGGTCACTTCCGGAGACTATCAGCGGTATATGGAAGTGGATGGTAAAAAGTATAGTCATATCATCGATCCAACGACCGGATATCCTTCCGAATATATGCGTAGTGTCACTGTGATCGATACGCATGATAAATCGGCATGGGCCGATGCGATGAGCACGACTCTATTCTGCATGCCTGTCAAAGAAGGAATGGACTTCTGCAAAGCCAATCACTTGCAAGCTGTATGGATCGTAAATCTTGATCAAAAAATCGATGGACTCGTTCCACAATTCACAACGGATCGATACGCGATCTATTGTACAGATGGTTTAAAGGATTCGCTTCGTCTAAGCTGAGCACAGGAGGATCGTATATGGGTTTTATTCAGTTTGTCAAAGGGCAGATCAAGACGATCAAGCGTTTAGATCCTTCTTTGCACAGTACGGTCGAGATTTTTTTCATGCCTGGCTTCAAGGCGTTGAATACGCATTATTTTACGCATAAATTGTATCCAAAACATCCTGCGCTGGCTCGTATCCTTTCTTTGAGAGCGCAAAGAAAGACGGGGATCGATATTCATCCTGGAGCCGTGATCGGCAAAGATGTTTTTATTGATCATGGCAGCGGTGTCGTGATTGGCGAGACATGCGTGATCCATGATCGCGTAATGATCTATCAAGGTGTTACGTTGGGGGCGACAGGGAAAGTGAGCGGCAAACGGCATCCGACTGTCGAAGAGGATGTGGTGATCGGTGCTGGAAGTAAAGTGATCGGAAATATCGTGCTTCATAAAGGCTGCAAGATCGGCGCTGGCTCGATCATCATCAAATCGGTAGAGCCGTATACGACAATGATCCCTTCTCCGGCCTATCCGGTTCGTGAACAAAAGGAGATCAACAACGCGCTTGCCCAATTGAGAAACGAACACAAAGAGCTAGGACATTGAATTCCTAGCTCTTTGTTTTCCATACTAAACAATTGTCTTGGAAGAAAGCGTCTATTTTTCCAGTATCCTTCAGCCATGAAAGATAGGAGCGGATCGTGCTCCCCACAAGGACATATTGTTCAAAATTCATCGTCAGATCATACGTGTCGAAGATGGTCTTTAAAAGTTCTGCTTCTGTTGTTTCATTTTGACAGATCGCAAGGATCGTATTGGCGATCTCGTATACTTTTTGGATGTTTATTTCCGCAAGGGTCGATATTTCTTCGCATGCGTTGGCGTGTGAGGGAACGAAACATTTGGCTTGAAGGTTTTTTACTGTTTCAAGTGTTTTTAAGTAGGCTTCAACATCGTAGATGAAACTGATTTGGTATTTGTCCAGTGTCTGTTTTGAACTCAGACAATCGGCTAAGAAGATCACTTCGTCCTTCGTTTTATAGCCCACCATATTCATAAAGTGGCCAGGTAGCGGTAGGATCTCGATTTCTTTTGGAAAGTCCGGGTCGGTAATTGGTGTTGCATCACTTTCTTTGGCCATTAAAAATTTGTGGCGTAGATCTTTGCACGGATATCCGCCATATAGAAAAGAAGGTTCTAGGATCGGATGTCGTGTAAAGGCGTCTTCGATTGCGGGTGCATAGATCTTGCAGTGGGTTTGATTTTGAAGATATCGGTTTCCTCCGATATGATCGGCGTTGGAGTGGGTATTCAAAATCGCTTTGAGTTTCCAGTTCTTCGCTTCTAAGATTTTTTTCACTTTTTTGGCGGCTTCTTTGTCGTTTCCGCTGTCGATCAAATACACGGATGAATCTTCTGTCACATAGATCCCGATTTTGGCTGGAGATTCAATATAATAGGTGTTTTTTCCAACTTGTTTTAGTTCGTACATTATTTTCTCCTTTTTTAGTAAAAGATCGTATTATAGATCTTGCAGATCTGATCGTTCTTGTTTTGGTAGGTGTGTTCGATATTGGCGAAAAAACGGATCGCTTGTCCTTTTTTCAGTTGGATCTCTTCTTCTTTCAGTTTCATGGTTAATTCCCCTTCGATCACAAAGATCGTTTCTTCCACATTTTCATCATGGGGTAAAGAAATATGTTTACATTCTGGATCGAACTCGATATAAAACGTTTCGAAGTTTCGAAGCGGATCGTAGGGAAAGATCGTATAGGCGCGCATTTTTCCTTTTTCACTTAAGATTGGTTCTTCTTTTTTTTGATCGATGATCGTATATTTGGTCTCTTCTTCGACCAGAAACGTGGATAATGGGACTTTGAGCCCGGTCGCGATCTTCCATAGCGTCGTGATGGTCGGGACTGATCGGCTGCGTTCGATTTGTCCGAGCATCGGTTTGCTTACGGATGTGAGAGCAGACACTTGTTCTAGGGTCAGGTTCTTTTGTTTGCGAATTTTTTTCAGTTGTTCTCCGATCATAGGCTCCTCGAAAGATGCTTTTACATCTTTTTTTATATTATAACATCCTTCCCACGATAAAAAAACTGTCTTTTCTATAGTTTAGGTTCCAAAAAAGCCAAGAGTTTATTCCTCCTGGCTTACTTGATTGGCTTGCGTCCATGTTCACTTATATTGCTTTGAGCACATCTCAACTATTTCAAGATCACGAGGATCGCAAGAATAATACCGACAATATAAAACAGACACTCTCCTACATATTTTATGTAGATGTCAAGTTAAAAATGTACAAATTCGATGAGATAAAAATGCTCAATTTTGTTTGAAAGGTCCTGAAGGATCTTTTGATCCTTCTTTCGATTTTGACCAATTTGCTTTATTCCTGCTTTGTGTGCGGCTTCTTCTTGATATGGTCTTTCATCCGATAAGACTTTCCGGTAATGGACACGACATGCGCATGATGCAGGATCCTGTCCAGGATCGCATTGGCCATAACGGGGTCCTGAAATATCTCGTCCCATTCGCCAAAGCCGATATTGGTTGTCAGTATCGTGCTTTTCTGTTCGTATCGTTTGTCGATCAGCTGAAAGAACAGTTTCGACTCTTCTTTTGTGATCGGCAGATACCCGATTTCGTCGATAATCAGCAGCTTGTACCGGCTGTAATTCTTCAAACGGTTTTCCAGCCGATTTTCTTCGTTGGCTTTTCTCAGCTGCTGGATGAGGTCGTGGCATTTGATGAAGTAGGTGCTGTTCCTCTTCTTGGCGGCTTCGATTCCCAGGCTCACGGCCA
>NZ_MPKA01000093.1 GCF_001945605.1 Dubosiella newyorkensis | reverse complement strand
GAATCTCGGTAAATACTAGATCTTCTTTATGAGCAGTGGTATTCGTTTCCATAGGGTAGCCACCTCCTGTGGTTACTCTACTTTAACTTTCATCAGGCTGCTACCCGCTGTTTTAATTCCCGCTTACCTTTTTTTTATTCAACATATAATAAGGACGGTTTCTTTTCTGACGTAAAACTGTTATGATGATGGATATGAAAGATGGGGGATTTTATGAAAGGCCTTAGAAAAGCGCAAATCGTCATGATGTGGTTGTGGATCATCGTCTGCGTGATCATGACTTGGGCAGCCAACGCGCCCGTATTTCCATACATGTATTTGATCAATGTTGTATTGATCTATGTGATCGGCTCGCTGATGAAACGCCGTTATATGCGAAACAAAAAAATCAGAAAGGGCAGTCAATGGGCTCTTGTTCTGTCCGACCAGGATAATTACGAACTCGTCCGCTTCGATATGCTTGTCGCAGGCGCCGAAGCCTTATTGTCATTCTTGATGATGTACAATAACCAAGAATTTTTTCAATGGGTGATGATCTTCTCGTTCGATATCATTCTTGTTTATATCGGAATCAACTATGCCGATAAGAAATGGTTCTCGAAAACAAAAGAAGCAAGCATCCAAAACCGGAATTCCAATAAAGCGAAACACGTTTCCACGGCCACCAAGACAAAGAAAAAATATCAAACAGGCAAAAAGAAAAAATAAACTTTCCAAAGATGAAAAGCAGAGTTTAAAGTCTTCCGATCGATTCGGAGCGATTTTCACTCTGCTTTTTCTCTCTATTTTTTCTCAGATCGAATGCTCAAGCACTCGCTTTTTGAATCCTTCGATATCGGAACATTGTAAAGCTTGAATGCTCAGATCCAGTCGATCGTGCGCCTGAAGCCACTGCAATATTTCGAGATCTGTTTGTTTGGTTTCTATTCTGCCTCGTTCTAAGCCTTGACTAATTCCTTGATTCAAGATCTTCTTCGTCTTTTCTTCCGAAAAATAATTGAAAACATGCTCCATATCGTTCTGACCTCCTTCTTCCAGTTCCTCCCATTTCTCTTTAGGAACGTTCATTGACGACAAGGTGGACAACAAGCGCGCCACCATCGCAAAATGATCCAGCTTCCCTTTGAATGTGAATTCTTTCTTTCCTTGCCGGCTCAGCTTGATGAACTTCGCGATCTCTTTCATATCGCTTTGAAACGATTCGATCGTCTCGTCTTCCAACGCGCCTAGATCGATCACTTTCGCTCGAAAATCGGGAATGAATTCTTCCAATGCCCCTGGCACTTCGATCAGCTCATAAATCGATTTCGCCTTTTCCCATGGCTTTTCCAATCCAAAATACAATACGAAAGTGATCACAGGAACGAGCGGTCTCTTGTGCGAAAGCAGTCTTTGATAGACGCTTGCGTTGTAGTTCATGATCCTTAACGATATTGTACCATCTTTCTGGGTCTGGTTCTCGACGCCGACCATCAAAATACACGCGTTTTCCTTGACCCATTTTTTTAGCACGTCTCTTTCGATTTCCGAAATTGCTCCCGAGTCGTCTCGCTTTCCAGCTCGTCGGCCCGCATCGATTCTAGACCCGGGATCAGGATACGACAAAAATCAAAAAAATGATCCCAAAAAGGGAAAAACATTCAAAAAGCGATACAATCCTAGAAAAGAAGATCGTATAAGAACAGAACTCAAAAAAAGGGACTAAAATTAGAAAAAAAGAAAGATTAAGATAATATAGAAAAGAAAGAAGGACAAACATGAACTATACCTATAAAGAACTACAAAACGGAAGCGACATTCGAGGTGTCGCGTTAGAAGGTGTTGACGGTGAAGAAATCAACCTCACCCAACAAGCTGTCAAAGACCTCGCCATGGCCTTTTCCCAATGGCTGCAACAAAAGACAGGCAAAGAACAAGTCAAGATCGCGATCGGACGAGATTCCCGCTTAAGCGGACCTGCACTTGAACAAGCCGTTATCGATGGACTCTTGCTTACAGGAGATACGATCCTAGAGTGTGGACTTTCAACTACGCCAGCCATGTTTATGGCCACCCAATTTCCACAATCCAACTGCGATGGAGCGATCATGCTCACCGCCTCCCATTTGCCATGGAACCGCAACGGTATGAAATTCTTTACGAAAGAAGGCGGACTAGAATCCAAAGACATTTTATCCTTGATCCAGCTTGCCGATACATTGGAAGAAAGTGGAAAACCTTTTGGATCGTTGAGCAAATTCGATCTGATGGACCTATACGCGATCCATCTTCAAAACTTGATCAAAGAACAAGTCCAAGCAGACGATTATGAGCATCCCCTCAAAAATTTGCATATCATCGTGGATGCGGGCAATGGGGCTGGAGGATTTTTTGCCACCAAAGTTCTCGGCCCACTTGGTGCCAACATCAGCGGCAGCCAATTTCTAGAACCTGACGGCCATTTTCCAAACCACATCCCGAATCCTGAAAATAAAGAAGCGATGGAAAGCATTTGCCAAGCAGTCAAAGACCATCAAGCGGATCTAGGCTTGATCTTCGATACCGATGTCGATAGATCCAGCGCTGTCGATGAAAATGGCGATCCGATCGCACGCAACTCGATCATCGCTTTGGCAGCCCTGATCGCAGCCAAAAAAAAATCCACACACGACCATCGTCACCGACTCGGTCACAAGCGATGAGCTCCACGACTTCCTCGAACAAAAAGGAATGCGTCACCATCGCTTCAAACGTGGATATAAAAACGTGATCAACGAAGCCATCCGACTCAACCAAGAAGGGATCGACACACAGCTCGCGATCGAAACAAGCGGCCATGCCGCCTTTAAAGAAAATTTCTTTTTAGACGATGGCGCCTACTTAGCCGCCCTCATAGTCGCTTATGCGCTAAAAAACCCATTAAGCAAGACATTGAACGATCTAAAAGAACCTTTGGAAAGCGAAGAAGTCCGCATCAAGATCACAAACAACGATTTTAAAGAGTACGGGGAAAACGTCATTCACGAAATCCATAAAAAAGCAGAACACGCACCCTACATTTCTTTTGCCGATTCGACCTTTGAGGGAGTGCGCCTTAATTTTGATTCTGAACATGGAGATGGATGGCTTCTTGTTCGAATGAGCCTTCACGATCCGATCTTGCCATGCAATTTGGAAAGCAGAAAACAAGGCGGCGTTGAAACGATGAAAACATGGCTCAAAGAAGCCCTATATGACAAAACAGACCTTGATTTGTCCGTTTTGGAAGCATAAAAAGGATTTTGATTGGCGAAGAGCGAAAATCTTGTTATGATGTGACTAGAACAAAAGAGGCCTTTCGGGGCACCACGCTCAAAGGATTGAAGAAATTCAATGATCATATCGTGGATTTTGCGGGGGTTTCATACCCTTTGATCGTGGCAGCTCCTTATAGGAAGAAAGGATTTAAGAAAAGGAAAACGAAATGGAGGTAAGCGCCTCCGTTTCGTGATTTTTTATACAATGTTATCAAAAGATGTGATATACTAAAGTCAACTAGAGGACTTAATACATTATGAAAACAATTGGTTGGATCTTAATGATCGTAAATACTTTACTAGGATTCTACGCGCTCGTCCTCCATTTGACAGGAGCGAGCTTCGCCACTTCCGTTTGTGTTTTTTTGAGTATTGGAATGACCTTTAAGATTGCTGATCAATTCGAACTTCCGATTCGAAGCGACAGAACGCACGGATGAGTCTGCGTAAGCAGGCTTTTTTTCTGAACAAAGAAAGGCAGAATATGATTTATATATTAGAAGACGACGCATCCATCAAAACGATGCTTTCCTATGCCATCCAAAAAGAAGACGAAACAAAAGGCTTTGAAAAGCCATCCTTGTTTTGGAAAGCCCTCAAAGAAGAAGCTTGCGACCTCATTATCCTTGATTTGATGCTCCCGGAAGAAGATGGGCTCACCATCTTGAAAAAGCTCAAACAAGATCCCAATTGGGAAGATATTCCCGTGCTTATTTTATCTGCCAAAGACAGTGAAGTCGATAAAGCGATCGGACTCGATCTTGGAGCGGACGACTATCTAGCCAAACCCTTTGGCATCATGGAACTCCTCTCTCGCATCAAAGCGATCAAAAGACGCTATGAAAAAACAAAAAAGAAACAGAGCTTCAAACAAATCGGCCCAGTCGTTTTCGATGCAGAAAAACATCAAGTCAAAGTCGACAACGATCCTATCGAACTCTCCTATAAAGAATTCAACCTTCTGCGCGTGTTGATCGAAGCGCAAGGCGCAGTCGTCAAACGCGAAGATCTTCTCGAACAAGTATGGGGACCTTATTATGAAGAATCCCGCACTCTCGATGTCCATATTCGAAAGCTTCGAAAAAAACTAGGAAACGCGGGCACCTTGATCAAGACCGTCAAAAATGTAGGATACCAAATGAGTGATGAATAAAATACAAAGAAAAGAGTGGGACCGCCCACTCTTTTGCTTATAAAAGATGAATATTGTTTTCCTCGCAGATCTCGATCATTTCCTGAGGCCAAAGACTCGCCTGCACTTCGCCAATATGCGCCTTCTTCAAAAGCAACATGCACAATCTCGACTGACCGATCCCGCCACCAATCGTATAAGGAAGTTCGCGATTTAAGATCGCTTGATGAAATGGAAGCGTCTCTCTTTCAAGACAACCTTCGATCTCGAGTTGTTCATGGAGCGAATTCTCATCTACGCGAATACCCATGCTCGAAATCTCCAAAGCTTGCTGTAGCGGCTCATACCAAAATAAAATATCGCCATTCAATTCCCAATCATCATAGTCGGGCGCTCTTCCATCGTGCTTTTCGCCATTGCTCAATCGCTGCCCGATCTTCATGACAAACACACAACCAAGCTCTTTGGTGATCGCGTTTTCTCGCTCCCTAGGCGAAAGATCCGGATAAATATCCAGCAGCTGCTGAGAAGTGACAAAATGAATCGTTTCCGGCAGACGATTGACAGCCTGCGGATATTTATACCACACTTCATGCTCCATGTGCTTGATCACTTTAAAAATCTGCTCCACATGTTTTTTGAGCGTCTGTACGTTCCTTTGCGAAACATCGATCACCTTTTCCCAATCCCATTGGTCAACATAAGCCGAATGCAAATTATCCAGCTCTTCGTCTTTGCGGATCGCGTTCATATTCGTGTACAATCCTTCATTCACATGAAAACCATACTTTTTTAAAGCCATCCGCTTCCACTTGGCTAAAGAATGCACGACCTCGATCGGCTCGTTACTCATTTCTTTCATAGTAAAAGAAACAGGCTCCTCCGAACCATTGAGATCATCATTTAGACCGGAAGAGCGCTCGACGAACAATGGCGCCGAAATCCGCGAAAGACTAAGCTCTCTGCCAAGCTCTTTTTGAAATGTGTCTCGAATATATTTGATCGCTTCTTGCGTCTCGCGAACCGACAAGACAGGATCATAATCTTTAGGTATTGTGATTTGCATAAAAAATCCTTTCCACTCTTTTCATGAATAGCAAAACTATACCACAATATCCCATAATTGGGGTAAAAACTATGAAAAGCAAATGAATTGTTTTTCAAACACTGAAAACGCTATGATAAAAACAAATTGGAGGTTCTTATGAAACTAGAAAATGAATTAGAAGAATTTGCGTTGGCGATGTTTGATCGATCCATCGAAAATCTTAGCGATAAAGAATGCTACGTGATGCTTCTTAATTTCGTAAAAAAACAACTCGCCAAAGCAGAACCAGTCAAAGGAAAGAAAAAACTCTATTATATTTCTGCCGAATTTTTGATTGGAAAACTGCTCTCCAACAACTTGATCAACTTGAAGATCTACCATGAAGTTAAAGATATCCTTGAAAAAAACGGAAAATCTCTCTCCGAGATCGAAGATATCGAATTAGAACCATCTTTGGGAAATGGCGGACTTGGACGATTGGCAGCCTGCTTCTTAGACTCCATCACCACCCTCGATTTATATGCCGATGGTGTTGGCCTCAACTATCACTTAGGCCTTTTCCTGCAAAAGTTTGAAAATAAAGAACAAAAAGAATATCCAAATCCATGGATGAGCGAAGACAGCTGGCTTGAAAAAACCGACGGCCAATTCGAAGTTCCATTCAAAAATCTGACGCTCCCAAGCCGCATGTATGAAATCATGGTTTCTGGATACAATGGAAAAACGAATAAACTCAAATTATTCGATCTTGATACAGTCGATGAGACGATCTTGGAATCTGGCATCGGCTTCGACAAAAAGAATATCGAAAAGAATTTGACCCTTTTCCTTTATCCAGACGACAGCGATGAAGATGGAAGAAAACTCAGGATCTATCAACAATATTTTCTTGTATCTTCGGCTGCCCAAATGATCATGCAAGAAATGAAGGAAAAAAATATCGATCTCCATGAGCTTCATAAATACGCCGTTGTGCAAATCAACGACACCCATCCATCGATGGTCATTCCAGAACTCATTCGTCTATTGATGGAAAATGGACTCGATTTCGAAGAAGCGATGCATGAAGTCGAACAAACGTGCGCCTACACGAACCATACGATCTTAGCAGAAGCGCTCGAAACATGGCCATACCATTATTTAGAAGAAATCGTTCCACAACTGATGCCAATTATTGAAAAACTTGACCAAGTCGCAAAAGAAAGAAGCAACAATGAAGCAACCTTCATTATTGACAAAAACAACAACATCCATATGGCCAGCATGGATATTCATTTCTCCAAGTCGACCAATGGTGTCGCGGCGATCCATACCGATATCTTAAAAAATGAAGAGCTCCATTCGTTCTATGAACTCTATCCAGAAAAGTTCAACAATAAAACCAATGGAATCACATTTAGAAGATGGTTGTTCGAAGCCAATCCTGAACTCACCAAATTTTTAGACGAGCGCATTGGAGAAGGCTATAAAAAAGACGCTCTCGAATTAAGAAAACTGCTTGAATACAAAGACGATCTCAAAACGCTCGATGAACTTAGAGCGATCAAGCACATCAAAAAACGCCAGCTCAAGACGTATTTGCGAGAAAAACAAAATATCGAAATCGACGACCACTCGATCTACGACATCCAAATCAAACGTCTACACGAATATAAACGCCAACAAATGAATGCGCTCTATATTATCGATCAATATTTGAGGATCAAGCGCGGCGAATATCCAACCCATCCGATCACGTGCATTTTTGGCGCAAAAGCCGCACCAGCCTACATTTTAGCCAAAGATATCATTCACGTCATCTTGACCCTTGCCGAGCTCATCGACCAAGATGAAGTAGTCAAGCAACATCTTAGAGTTGTGATGGTTGAAAACTACAACGTGACGAAAGCCGAAAAACTCATTCCGGCTGCCGATATCTCGGAACAGATCTCGCTTGCCTCCAAAGAAGCGAGCGGTACGAGCAACATGAAATTCATGCTCAATGGGGCTGTGACCTTAGGAACGGATGATGGAGCCAATGTCGAGATCCACGACTTAGTCGGAGACGATAATATTTATATTTTTGGCGCCAAAGCCGATGAAGTCATCGACCACTATAAAAATCAAGACTACCATTCATATGATCTCTATCGACAAAACGCGCATATCCAAGAACTCGTCGACTTTATCACGAGCGATAAAATGATGGATCTTGGCAATCCAGAATTGCTCCAAGCCGTACACGACGATCTCATCAACAAAGACTGGTTCATGACCCTTCTTGATGTAGAAGCGTATATCGAAGAGAAACATAAGATCATGGAAGCGTACGAAGACCGTCTTGCTTGGTCGAAAAAGATGCTTGTCAACATCGCCATGGCCGGCTATTTCTCGAGCGACCGCACGATCGAACAATACAACGAAGACATTTGGAAACTTGAAAAATAATCAAAGGAGAAAAATATGAACAACAGTGCATTTGGAACGACCGTTAAAGCTGGCATTTCGTTTGGAAGCGCCTTAGCGATGGTCATCAGCTATGTCAATTGGCATTCGATCTTCTGGGCGATCATACATGGATTGCTCGGATGGATCTATGTCATCTATTTCATTATTTTTCACTAACGAGGAAGCGCGTCTTCCTCTTTTTTTTGTTAAAATGAAAAGAAGAAAAGGAAGATGATCGAAATGAAGTCGAAAAAGAAACAAGAAAACAAATCCAATGTGCTTTTTCATCCCGAATGTCTGTATTCTGAAATGCCGAACGAATCATTTAAGCTACATGTCCTGCAATTTGTCCAATTCGATGAGCCAAAACGAAGAACGCCATGCATTCTCTTGATCCAAGAAGGTCCCTTTTTTTTACCTTCATTAGTAAAATTCGCAAAGAAAGGGTATACGATCGCGCTTGTCGAGCTTCGAGCGAACGATCGCTTTCCCAATGTCATCTACGATATAAAGGAAGCTGTTCGCTACATGAAGAAGAATGCAGGCACCTACAACATCGATCCAGATCAGATGGTTTTGATGGGAGGTGAAGCGGCCGTGCTTGCAGGTTTTACGTCCCTTTCACATCGTCTGGATCAAAGCGAGGAAGACTGCCAGATCCACGCGATCATCGATCTATATGGCAAAGTTGAACCATCCCAAGAAGAGGTAGAACTCGATGAAGAAGCGCATCGTAAATGCTGCAAAAACTATTTGTTCGAAAACTTTGGACCGATCTTGATCGTTCATGGAAAAGAAGATCCGATCGTGCCGATCGAGCAAAGCGCAAGACTATATAAAGCGCTCAAAAAAGCGAACAAAGAGACGCAGATGATCATTCTTGAAAAAGAAGGGCACGGCGGTCCGGCGTTTTGGAGCAAGAAAATGCGCAACCACTATGATCGATTCATTAAATCTTGTTTTCAGAAATGAAACATTTTCAAACGATATTGAAATCATTTTCAATTAGTGGTAACTTAAACAGTATCAGAAATGGAGATGAGATCATGGATATCAAATTTGAAGAAGCTAAGACACTAAAGGAAAAACCAACAGGAGCGCTAGGCTTTGGAAAAATATATACCGATTATATGTTTATTGCGGATTATGACGCTGATCAAGGCGGATGGCACGATGCGAGGATCGTTCCATTTGGACCGATCGAGCTATCGCCAGCCAGCATGGTCCTTCATTATGCGCAGGAAACGTTTGAAGGATTGAAGGCCTATCGTACTAAAGATGGTGTGATCCAGTTGTTCCGTCCCGAAATGAATGCCCGTCGCTTTATGAATTCGAATGAACGTCTTAGCATGCCTAAAGTGCCAGAAGACATGTTTATAGACGCAATCAAGGCATTGGTTGAAGTGGAAAAAGACTGGGTGCCTAACGAAGAAGGAGAATCGCTCTATATTCGTCCTTATATGTTTGCGACAGAAGCGAGCGTTGGCGTACATCCTGCCACTTCCTATAAATTTGTTATTATTTGTTCGCCAGTAGGCGCATACTACCCAGAAGGAGTCAATCCTGTCAAGATCTGGGTCGAAGACGAATATGTTCGCGCCACACCAGGCGGTACGGGATTTACAAAGTGTGGAGGCAACTACGCTGGTTCTTTGAAAGCGCAAGAAAAAGCCGAAGAGCAAGGCTATACCCAAGTGCTTTGGTTAGATGGTGTTCATAAAAAATACGTGGAAGAAGTCGGATCGATGAACGCGATGTTCGTGTTTGGAAATACAATTGTGACAGCGCCGATCGATGGAACCGTCCTTCCAGGCGTAACACGCGATTCGATCATCCATCTTTTAAAGGATTGGGGCTATACGGTCGAAGAACGCCATATGCCTATCGATGAGCTGATGGAAGGCGCGAAAAATGGAAAGCTGACAGAAGCGTTTGGAACGGGTACAGCTGCTGTAATTTCACCAATTGGGGAACTTTGCTTCAAAGGAGAAAAAGCGGTGATCAATGACTTTAAAACGGGAGATCTGACACAAAAACTTTATGATACTTTAACAGGCATTCAATGGGGCAATGTTGAAGATCCATTTGGCTGGACGCAAGAAGTCGTTCGTATCCAAGAATAATAAAAGAGAAAAAGAAAAAAGATTCATCCGAGCGGAAGAATCTTTTTTAATGCTTGCGCGATCAGGAAGGCGATCTCTTTTTGACCTTCTTGACTCGGATGCACTCCATCAAAAGAAAGCCAAGACGTTTTAGAAAGGGAATAGAGATCGATGACAGGCAAGCCTTCCTCTTTACCTGCTTCGAGCACGATCTCTCTGATCTCTTTGAGCTTATGATCTTCATAAACACCAACATTCATTTTGATCGGAGTGATCAAGATCACCAAAGAAGAGGCGTATTCACCAATCAAATCGAGCAGCTCTTCCTTGAACGTTTTTTTGCTCGTCCAATACCATACATCATTGGCGCCAAGAAACAATAAAACGACATCGAAGGAAGAAGCGAGGCTTCTTAAAAAGGCATTCGTGCGTGTATAGGCCATATCAAATTGAGATTGAAGTGTCGCGCCGCTGCTTCCTAAGTTGTAAATAGTGGCTTCGGGAAAATACGCTCGCAATAAAGCGGGATAGCTTTCCGTATCCGGAGAGGCAAGCCCCCAGCCTTCTGTGATCGAATCTCCAGCGCATGCGATAGAAAAAGGATTCATACGAATAAAATATCACATAATTTAAGCAGAAATATCGTAAAAATATGGGTTAAGGTGTACAATACACATAATTGAAAGGGGAGATCGCATGCAAAATTGGAAAGCATTCATCACCAACATGCTGATCTATTGGAGCGTAGGGTTCGCTTTGATCTTGCTGTATCATGAACAATATGAAGCTTGTCTGTTCTTGCTTATGATATTTGGATTCAGTTCATGGCTGAAATGGATCCTACATGGGAAAGAAAAAAATGAAGAAATCGATTCATGAATTTACATTTTCTTTCAAAAAATTTCATTCTCTCGCTTTACAAACCCGGTTTTAAAGCGTATGATACAACCATACAAATAAACCGATGATGAAGAGATCAAACAGAATGCTGTGCTGAAGCGAATCCGGGAGGGTGCAAGCCGGAGAGCAAACGGTTCTGCAAATGGACTTCTAAGGGCGAGGTGAAATTAAGTATCCAAGCCGGGACTTTCCCGTTATAGAAAGATGAATGTGTTGGCATTCGTAAAGTGGGTATTCGTTGATACCAATTCAGGTGGTACCGCAGAATTGAAATTCTGTCCTGTGTCGTAAGATACAGGACTTTTTTGTTTAAGAACCATTTTATGAAAGTCTCTGAAGAAGAAGGAGAAAAAACTATGAAAACAAGATCTTTAAAACTATTATCCGCATTTTGTGTATCGGCGACGCTTCTGACAGGCTGTTCTTCTGCTGAGAAAAAAGTACCAAAAGTTGGAGTAGCGCAAATCGTATCCCATACCTCTTTGAATACGATTCGTGATGCGTTCAGCGACCGTATGGAAGAATTAGGTTATAAAGATGGAGAAACGATCGAATACGATTATGCCGACGCGGCAGGGCAGCCATCGAATTTGACATCGATCATGTCTCAATTTTCCGATGAGGGCAGCGATGTGATCGTCGCGATCGCCACCCCGACCGCTCAAGCGGCCGCGAATTACGCGGATACGATCCCTGTCGTTTTTTCGGCGGTATCGGATCCTATTGGGGCTGGCCTCGTTTCTTCTTTAGAGAAGCCAGGTGGCAATATCACAGGAACAAGCGATGAAGTACAAGTCGATCAGATCATCGATCTAGCGCTCCAGATCAATCCAGACTTAAAAACGATGGGCTTCTTATACAATGCGGGCGAAGCCAACTCGGTATCGAATTTAGAAAAAGCGAAAGCGTATTGTAAAGAGAAAAATATCGAATTGATCGAAGGAACAGGGAAAGATATGACAGAATTGCAGTCCTCCGCTTCGGTTCTTGTTGAAAAAGTCGATGCGATGTTCTCTCCAAATGACAATACAGTCGCTTCCGGTTTCGTGGCTCTGTCCAAAATCGCTATGGACGCGGGCATTCCTTATTATACGGGGGCGGATTCCATGGTGCAGGATGGAGGCTTTGCGACGGTTGGCATCAACTACGACGAGCTTGGTCATGAAACGGCCAATATGGTCGATGAGATATTAAAAGGCAAAAAAGCCGGCGATATCCCAGTCAAAGTATTCAAGGACGATTTGAACATCTATGTGAATAAAGCGTATTTAGAAAAACTGAACATCACATTGCCAGAATCGATCCAAAACGACGATAATTTGGTCATGGTAGGTGAATAGACGATGTCGCTTGCGATCTTAACAAAAGCTGCTGAGCTCGGCTTGATCTTCGCTGTTCTTTCCTTAGGCGAATATATTTCCTTTCGTGTCATGGATAATCCCGATTTGACGGTGGATGGATCCTTCGCGACAGGCGGCTGTGTATGTGCGATGTTTACGATCAATGGCAACCCCATTCTAGGTTTGATAGCCGGCTTTCTTGCCGGCTGTCTTTGTGGTTGTATCACCGCCTTTTTACAGACAAAAATGAAGATTCAGCCGCTTTTGGCAGGCATTTTGACGATGAGCGGATTGTATTCGATCAACATCCGCATCATGCAGGGAGCTCCAAACGTCTCCTTGTTTTCGAGCAACACGCTCAAACCAGTTTGGACGCTTCTTTCCAATGCGAATACGCAATTGTTCGTTTTGATCGGAATCGTGGCTCTTGTCGCTTTTCTGCTCTATATTTTCTTTAAGACCAATCTAGGCTTGATGCTTCGAGCCACAGGAGACAATGAAGAAATGATCCGGGCTTCAAGCGTCAATGTGGATTCGATGAAGTTTCTAGGTTTAGGCTTATCGAACGCGATCGTCGCTTTATCGGGCGCTCTTCTTGTTCAATACCAAAATTTTGCCGATGTAACAAGCGGAACGGGCATGTTGGTTCTAGGGCTTGCGGGCATCATCGTTGGTGAGACGATCTTTCGCAAACACACGATCGCTTCTGGATTGTTGGCTGCCGTGTTTGGAGCGATCTTATATCGGATTTTATATACGATCGCGCTCAAGCTTGGGTTCGCGGCGACCGATATGAACCTTGTCTCCGCGGTATTGGTCGCTGTCACGATCTCGATTCCGCATCTAAAAAAGCTAAGGAGGAAGAACCGTGCTTAAACTCGAGCATATCAACGTCATCTACAATGAAGGAACAAAGCTTGAAAAAAGAGCGCTGGACGATGTGTCGGTCCATATTCGTCCTGGCGAATTCGTGACGATCTTAGGAAGCAATGGCGCAGGAAAAAGCACCTTCTTTAATGTGATCACAGGCCAAGCGCCGACCCAATCCGGGAACGTCATTCTCGATGGTAAAGACATCACCCATGAAAAAGAGCACATTCGTTCGAAAACGATCGGACGCCTCTTTCAAAATCCGGCCCAAGGAACAGCGGCAGGCTTGACGGTTGAAGAAAATCTAGCTCTTTCTGCCCACAACAACGCCTCCTTGTTCTCTTTTGCGGTCAAGAAAAAAGATATCGCTTTGTTCCAAAAGAAGCTGAAGGTGCTCAATATGGGTCTAGAAGAACGCTTGAAGACGCCAATTGGCTTGTTGTCGGGCGGACAAAGACAAGCAGTCGCCTTGATCATGGCAGTTCTCAATCCGCCAAAGCTCTTGCTTCTTGACGAACATACGGCCGCGCTCGATCCGAAAAGCGCCAAAACGATCTTGGAAATCACCGACCAGCTTGTTCGAAGCGAACAAATGACAGCGTTGATGATCACTCACAATATGTCGGACGCTTTAAAATATGGGGATCGGCTTTTGATCTTCAATGATGGAAAGATCACCAAAGATTTTTCAAAAGAGGAAAAGGAAAAGCTCAAGCCAGCTGATCTATTGGAATTTTATGAAGTTTGACACATAAAGTGAGGAATGGTAGACTAAAAGCACGAGGTAAATGTTATGAAATCAATGGTAGACGAATTAAATAGCGTTCCTGTTCGTAAAACCGTTAAGACAACGATTGAATACGACTGCAAAAAACCAGAAAAAGAAGATGAAGTATTCGATGCGGTACGAGATATCGTAACGAACCATTTGGATGATTTCTCAAAGATCACATATGATCTAGATCCAACACGTCATACTGTGAAAGTCGAATTGAACGAACAAAAATAAACACGAAAAGCACGGATATTCCGTGCTTTTTTTGGATCATGAATCGACTTTCATTCTCGACATGAAATAGAAAAATTTGCCAAGCGCGTATTTTTGAAGATCGATCCATTCCTGCTTCGAAATCGAAGAGCCAGTCTGCATGATCTCCATCATACCACTTGGAAACTTAGCTAAAAGGTTGGATGAGACAAATCCATTTCTTTGATAGAATTTTTTGCGCGCGATGCGCTGCGCGAAGTGTGCAGCCTTTTCATC
This sequence comes from Dubosiella newyorkensis, assembly GCF_001945605.1. Lineage (GTDB taxonomy): Bacteria > Bacillota_I > Bacilli_A > Erysipelotrichales > Erysipelotrichaceae > Dubosiella > Dubosiella newyorkensis. The sequence goes on along the minus strand of NZ_MPKA01000093.1, from coordinate 7,604 downwards.
CAGCTGTTCAATCATCAATACGATCTTTTGATTCGCGTACTTTTCCTGGATCGCCTCGAGCAGACAACTTCCAGCCCCATGGCCTCGAGCTTGTTCAGAAATTGCGAGATATAGATCTTCTTGATCTCGCTCCACTGATCTTGAGGATTTATTTTGGTTTTCATTTTTTATTTATCCAATCTATTTGCCAAGGAGAACAATAAGGGATACAGTAACTGTAAAGTCAAGGTGAAACTATGAAAGATGAAAACTATAAATTCACAACAGGAGAATTTGCCAAACTCAATGGGATCAATAAACGAACACTTCATTATTACGATGAGATTGGTTTATTTTCGCCAGCCATAAAAAAAGAAAATGGCTACCGATACTACACGTGTTTTCAAATTGTGGAACTCGAATTGATCATGACGCTTCGAAAAGTAGGATTGTCGATCGAGGAAATCATAGAATATCAAAAAAATCCGTCCAAAAAATCATTTTCAGAAATCGTTCTCGAAAAAAGGAAGACGATCCAAAAATCGATCGAGGAATTGCAGGAAGCGCAGGCTTTCTTGGAACAAAAGTCCAAAATACTCGATATGAGCCTTCATGCGAAGATTGGAGAGATCGAAGAATTGAGGGTTCCGGCCCAAAAGATCTTATTGAGCGAGCCGATCCAAGGATCCTATGGAGAAAGCGACTTCAAGAAGGCGGGCGCCTTTTCGATGCGTCTTAAATCGATCTTTGGTTTGTTCGATAGCTTTGGAAGCCGTATCGAAATCAATAAGATCAAAGAAGGCAAGTTCCAGGACTATGATCGTTTTTTTGCGTATGGAAACGATCGGCAAGAAGAGTGGGATGAGATCCGCCCAGAAGGAACGTATCTTCGAACCTACTCTCTAGGTGATTGGAACCATCTGAAAGAAACGTATCGAAAGATCATCCAATACGCCGAAGCGAACGGATATGAACTAACGGGATATGCCTACGAAGAAGGGCTCAATGAAATGAGCATTGCTTCAGAAAACGAGTATATGACTATGATCACGATTGGTGTAAAAAAGAAGGAGAATGCTTGAAACGGCATTCTCCTTTTATGGTTTCTTTTTAAATAATGAGCCAAGCAATACCGCGATCACGAGCGCGCCTGCGCCTACAAACAAAAATATGTTTTTATTGGTAAAAGCGAACGTGATCAACATCGCGGAAGCTAAAAAATAAAAGATCATTGAAACATAATTCATGCGATTTTCTCTTTCGATCTTGTCTCCATCGGCTTGATTTCTTTTTTATAGGTCTGGATCAAGTAAGCAACACCCATGATGAGCGCGACAGTTTCCGCGATCGGGAAAGCGAGCCAAACCATATCCAAAGAATGCGCGATAGAGAGAAAATAAGCCACAGGCAGAAGGACGACAAGCTGACGAACCAAAGAAATCAGCAAAGAACGGACTCCATGACCAAACGCTTGCTGGACAGTCGAGCAAATGATCGAGATCCCCGCCAACAAAAAGTGCGTCGAAATGATCCGCAAAGCCGGAACTCCAATATTGAGCATCGTTTCCGAAGCGTTGAAGATCCCAAGCAGCGTTGCTGGCATCCATTGGAAGATAAGAAATCCAATGACCATGATCAAAGACGCGTAAAACAAGGAAAGCTTGATCGTATCCATGATCCTTTTTGGCTTGTGAGCGCCAAAATTGTAGGCCAAGATCGGCACCATCCCATTGTTGAGCCCAAAAACAGGCATGAATACAAAGCTTTGCAGTTTGAAGTAAACGCCAAAGACAGCCGCAGCTGTTGTCGAGAAGCCGATCAAGATCTTATTCATGCCGAAAGTCATGATCGAGCCAATCGAAGACATCAAGATGCTCGGAACACCAATACTATAGATTTGTCGAATGACAGGCATCTTGAGCTTGAAATCGTGAAAAGAAAGCTGGACCTCCGGGTTGAATTTATGGTTGAGCAAGATTCCAAGCAAAGCGCCACAAATTTGACCGATCACAGTCGCAACAGCAGCGCCTGCGATCCCTAGTCGAGGCGCCCCGAACAAGCCAAAAATGAAGATCGGATCCAAAACGATATTGATCAAAGCGCCAGCCGCTTGTGTATACATCGTCAAGATCGTCCTGCCTGTCGATGCGAGAAGTTTCTCGAACGCGATCTGAATAAAAAGTCCGATCGAAATTACCGAACAGATCCGCATATAAGCGGTTCCTCCTTCTACGATTTCGGGAACATTGGTTTGCATCGCGAAGAAATTCCGGCAAAAGACGATCCCTAAGATCGCGAATACAAGCCAAGACATCAACGCTAAAAACACCGAATGATCCGCGATATCTTTCACCGCTTTATGATTCTTTTCGCCAAGCGCTCGAGAAAGAAGCGCGTTGACACCGACTCCCGTGCCGACTGCCACCGCGATCATCAAGTTTTGATAAGGGAACGCGAGCGAGATGGCCGTCAGTGCGTTTTCGCTGATCTGAGCAACGAACATCGAGTCGACCACGTTGTATAAAGCCTGTACGAGCATCGAAATGATCATTGGGATCGACATCGTGACGAGCAGCTTATTGACAGGCCAGACTCCCATCTTATTTTCCTTCATGTCCATCATTACACCCTCCTAATCCATTTAATTATACGGAAGATTGTTAGATGTTCAATCCATTCATGATAAAATGCCCACGAGGAGGGAATTTATGCTATTATCCACACCCGTCAAAAACGTGATTCGTTTGAGTATTCCGGCGATTCTTGCCGAACTTTCTTCCACTTTGATGCAGTATATCGACGCGAGCATGGTCGGCTCGTTAGGAAAAGTCGCTAGCGCATCGATCGGCCTTGTCGCTAGCAGCACATGGCTGATCAATGGGATCGGTATGGCGTGCGCGACCGGTTTTGCCGTGCAAGTCGCACAAAAGATCGGCGCCGATCAAAAAGGACAAGCTAGAACGATCGTCTCATCCGCAAGAAAAGCGAGCTTTTTGCTTTCGATCTTCATGGTGGCAAGCGGGATCGCTCTTTCAAGACCTTTACCTATTTTGCTGCAAGGAGATGCGCCCGTGCGTATAGGCGCTAGTCAATACTTTTTTGTTTTTGCTTGTTCGCTGCTCTTCGTCTATTCTAGACAGCTTTCCAGTATGATCTTGCAATGTGCAGGCGACATGAAGACCCCAAGCAAGCTCAATATTTATTTATGTGGTTTGGATATCGTGTTCAATGCCTTTTTTATCTTCTTTTTACGCCTAGGTGTGCTCGGAGCGGCTTTAGGGACCGCCTGCTCAGAAATCTTGATCAGCGTATGGATGTTCAAAGCCGTCGATTTTCATTTTGAAGGGATCCATAAAGAAAAGGAATCGGGAGCGAAGATCCAGAAAACGGCTCTTCGTATCGGTTTGCCTATCGCTTTGGAAAAGTCGGTCGTCAACTTGGCTCAGATCTTGCTGATCCGAATCATTTCGCCACTAGGAACGGTCTCGATCGCAGCCAATTCTCTTGCGGTGAGCGCCGAAAGTCTTTGCTATATGCCTGGCTTTGGCATCGGCAATGCGGCAACGACGCTGGTGGGCCAAAGCATCGGAGCCCGTCAGCCTGAGCAAGCCAAACAATATGCTTATACCGCAACGCTTCTAGGGATCGGGTTTATGAGCTTTATGGGCGTGTTGATGTTTATTGGAGCTCCTTTGATTTTTAGGATGCTCACAAACGATCCAGAAGTGCAAGCTCTAGGAGCTCAAGTGCTGCGGATCGAAGCGTTCGCGGAACCGTTTTTCGCTTCAAGCATCGTGATCGCTGGCGCTTTGCGGGGCATTGGCGATACGTTGGTACCTAGCCTTTACAATTTGATCAGCATGTGGGGCGTGCGGATCGTTCTTTCTTTTTTGCTTGCCTCGCGTTTTGGGCTTCAAGGCGTATGGAGCGCGATGGCGATCGAACTTGTGTTTAGAGGAATGTTGTTTATTATTCGCCTTTTTCGCAAAGATTGGAAGAACTCTTCTTTGTTTGAAGCAAAAAAGGAAGGACCCCATCTAGACTTGTCAGGATCTTAGTGGCTTTTTCAGCGAATTCTGGATCCGGGAATTTTAGATCTGGCACACATAAAACAGGGATGTTGGCTCGATAAGAAGCGAGGATCCCGCTTTCTGAATCTTCTAAAACGAGAGCTTCTTCAGGCTTGGATCCGACTTTTTCGCAAGCTTTCAAAAAGATATCAGGATGCGGTTTTCCGTTCTTGATCTCATCGCCGCAAATCGAATCGGTAAAATAGTCGGTAAGTCCAGCTTGGGCGAGGATCTTATTGACGCGTTCTCGGCTAGAGCTCGTGGCTAGAACGATCGTATACGAATTTTTCTTCAAATACTGAAGCAGGGAGACTAAGCCTTGTTTTAGAGGGACGCCTTGGTTTTCGAAAGTATCTTGGATATATTGGTTTACGTTGTCGGCGACTTCGTTTTCGTCCAACACGTTTCCATACCATTCTTTGATCTGGGCTCGGATCACTTTAGCTTGTTTTCCTAAAAACAGCTTGTAGCGTTCCATAGAAAAAGGGATCCCATACTTTTCAAACTCATGGACATACCCATTGTATGTTACTCTCTCGCTATCGATCATTAAACCATCCATGTCGAAAATTATTGTATTTATCATAAAATTCCTCTTTTCTTTCTTATATTCTATGGGGTTTTTCTTGGAAAAGATAGTTCACTCTTTGTTTTTCGAAGAAAAAATAATAAAAGAAAGAAAGGATTTGAAAATCGTAAAAAATATTGAAGGAATCTGTCTATGAAAATTAAATAAAAGCACGAATATTTAAATACAAGTATAAAAACTCAAACTTACCTCCGGTAAAGTGCAAGTATATTAAAAATAATTAAAAAAATAGGATAAAAAATGAAATTTTACTCAAGTAAATACTAGACATCTTTCTGGGATTGGTTTATTATACAAGTGTGAAGAAAGATAAAGATCACTTAGCAGCAACCGATCGATCTCTCTTTGCTGGAAAAGGAGGACTACGTACTGAATAGGAACAAAGTGAACCCACATGATCACAATGACTATGGAATGAAGCCTCCAAAGGTCAAGCCAGTCCCTCATAATAGTTTTGATTAAGATAATCCGACTGGAATGGCTTTATACCTGCCTTTTGATGCGAAACTCTCTATATTTCTTCCTAATTAAAAACGGTCAAAAAGCAGAGATCATCTAAACTACGAATACACGTCGCATACGATAACATCATAATATTCCCTAGCAGCACGTATTGTGAGCGTATATGTAGAATTCCCAATGGATGATAAAAAGTAAACATTTTATTGAAATATTCCTCTAAAAATTCACTTAATTGTAAAATCATTAACCCAAAATAAAGAAGCAGACTTCCCACCTGCTTCTTTATTTTTTTAGCAATCAATTGTATAATGATATAATGAAAGAAGGTTTTTATGTCTCTAGATTTCAGCAAGGAGGCTTTGCCTCTCTATGTCCAGTTAAAGACGATCATCAAGAATAGAATTTTAGACGGGACTTATGCCTATGGCGATCAGATCCCTTCTGAAAGCGAATTCGAACGTCAACACAATATTTCACGTATCACGGTGCGCCGCGCTATTTCAGACCTTGAAAAGGAAGGCTATGTCATTCGCTCCCGTGGAAAAGGAACGCATGTGATCTACAATCATAACTTACCTGAACAATTCAATCGGATCCGCTCTTTCACCGATGAAATGAAGCATTTCAATATGAAAGCGGGCACTTCCTTTTTAGAAGTCGGGCTTGTCATCCCACCAAAAGAGGTACAGATCGCATTTGATCTTGAACCCGATGAAAAAGCGTTTTGCCTAAAGCGGGTCCGGACAGGAAACGGAAAGCCGATCGTTTATTTTGAAAACTATTTTCCAACTTATTTAGATCTTCCGATCGACGATACGCTTTATAAAAATTCCGTATATACTGTATTGAATGAAAAAGGGATCATGCAGCCTGTCCGCGCGATCGAGAATTTTAAAGCGCGCAACGCAGATGAAGATATCGCAAAAAAATTGTGCGTGGCGAAAGGCGATGCGACGTTGATCCGCACTCGATATGGGTATAATCGAGAAAATGAATTGATCGAATATACGATCGCGCATTATCGTGGAGATATCTATTCTTTTTCGGTCGAACTCACAGAATAAAGACGCAAGTCTTTTTTCTTTTCGAACTTATTGCAAAAAAATAAGAAAAATAATAAAATAGAAACAACGAAAGGGGGATATGATGTATCAATGGATCAACGGGAATTCCTATATGAATCAAGTTACGTTTTATCCGACCAACATTACGCTCAACAGTACGGCGGCCTCTCATTTTTCCAATGTTCGTTATGTGCGGATCGGGATCGATCCTCAAAAAAAGAAAGTCGCGATCATGCCTGTTGAAAAGAGCGTGATCGAGAGGAATTGTATCCCAAAAGAGCAGCTGCAAAAGATCTCGATCGGGAAAGGGTATGGTCGCATCAGCAATAAAGCGATCATGCATCAAATCTATACGACTTTGCATGTCGATGTGGACACACGAAAATATCCCGCTACATTTGATGAAGAAAACAACTTGTTAGAGATCGACTGCACGAACGAGATATGAGGTGATTGAAATGTTCGGAATGAATGCTGTATGGATCTGGCTAGGCATAGCGCTTGTTGCTTTGGTGCTTGAAATACTGACTCCAAGCGCTTTAGTGAGTATTTGGTTTTGCGTCGGTGCTTTGATCGGAGCGCTGCTTGCCTTGTGCAAAACTTCCTTCGAGATCCAGATCGTCGGATTTTTTATCGTATCGATCGTATCGATGTTGGTCGTTCGACCGATCGCTTCCCGGTATTTGCGAGGAAACATCGTTCCGACCAACGCGGATAGGATGATCGGACAAGTCGGGACACTGACTAAATCGATCGAGGACGGACACTGGGGAGAAGTTTATATTTTATCGACATACTGGTCGGCGACCTCTTGCTCGAATGAACCGATCAAAAAAGGAAGCAAAGTCAAAGTATGTTCGATCGAAGGGGCGAAACTCGTCGTCGAGCCGCTTCATAAATAAAGGAGAGAATATGATTAAACTGATTGTGATTGTTTTGTTTATTGTTTTGGTGATTGGAATCTTGATGAGCGTTATTCGCATCGTTCCTCAAGCTAACGCTTATGTCGTAGAACGTTTAGGCGCCTACTATGCAACATGGCATACAGGGATCCATTTTCTCGTTCCATTTCTTGATAGAATCGCGAATAAAGTGACCTTGAAGGAAGTTGTTAAAGATTTTGAGCCGCAACCAGTGATTACGAAGGATAATGTGACGATGATGATCGATACGGTCGTTTACTTCCAGATCACAGATCCTAAGCTGTATACCTATGGTGTCGTTAATCCGATCAACGCGATCGAAAATTTGACAGCGACAACGCTAAGAAACATTATTGGCGACCTTGAACTCGATGAAACGCTGACTTCCCGCGATATCATCAACACAAAGATGCGCTCGATCTTAGATGAGGCGACCGATCCTTGGGGAATCAAGGTCAGCCGTGTCGAAGTCAAAAACATCATTCCGCCGCACGATATTCAAGAAGCGATGGAAAAA
>NZ_MPKA01000066.1 GCF_001945605.1 Dubosiella newyorkensis | reverse complement strand
TGAAGACGACAAGGTGGATAGGCCGGGAATGGAAGGGCAGCGATGTCCGGAGTGGACCGGTACTAATAGGCCGAGGACTTGATCAGAAAAGAGAAGAGAGGACGCCATGACTTGAAACAGACGAAAGAGTTGTGTCTGAAAGATTTTTCCGGTTTTGAGGGATCGATCGAAACCATAAATAATCAATTGGAGCTGATGTTCAGCTCTTTTTTTTGGTATGATATTTTTGCTTGAAAGGTGGTACGTGATGAAAATAGAAAAACAAGTCCAATTAAAAGACTGGACGACCTTACATATTGGTGGTCCAGCTACATATATGGCCCATCCAGAAACCGAATCGGAGATCCTGGAGGTTTTAGAGATGGCCAAAGAGAAAGATCTTCCTCTCTATATTTTAGGGAATGGTTCGAATGTCTTATTTGAAGATGAAGGATATGAAGGGATCATTCTTCATCTTGGAGAGCAATTCAGTGCGATCAAGCGCTTAGAAAACAATCAGGTGTGGGTCCAAAGCGGAGCGACAAACGCTCAGCTCGCTTCGTTTTGTGTCGAAAATTCACTAGGAGGTTATGAGTTCGCAAGTGGCATCCCAGGCACGATCGGAGGCGCGATCGTCATGAATGCGGGCGCTTACGATGGAGAAATGAAGGATGTTCTCGTTTCGATCGAATACATCGATGAAGAAGGGAAACTTCAAACAAAGATGAATAAAGAGCTCGATCTTTCCTATCGTCATTCGATCTTCTCGAATACGTTTGGGATCGTGACTTCCGCGATCTATCAATTTGAACCAAAGGAATCTTCCTTTGTGGCTGAAAAGATTGCTGATCTAAAAGAAAGACGGTATTCAAAACAGCCGATGGAAGAATATAGCGCAGGAAGCACATTCAAACGTCCAGAAGGACATTATGCTAGCGCTCTCATTCATCAAAGTGATCTGCAAGGCTATCATGTAGGAGACGCGGAGGTTTCCACGAAACACGCTGGTTTTTTGATCAATAAGGGGAATGCTTCTTCAAAGGAGTTCAATCAGCTGATTGCGGACGTGCAAAGAATCGTGCTTGAAAAGTTCAATGTTCAATTAGAGCCTGAAGTTCGTCGTGTCAAAAGCAAACATGAAAAATGAGATCCAAGCTCGTGCAAGAGAATGGCTTCCTCGATTCGAGGAAATTAGCGAGTATTTATTTTCTCATCCTGAACTAGGTGGTCAAGAAGAGAAGGCATGTCAGTATTTGACATCGTTTTTAGAGAAGAATGGATTTCGGATCGAATATCCCTATGGTTCGCAATCAACGGCTTTTCGCGCAGAATTTGGTCATGGGAATCCGGTAGTCGCTTTTTTAGCGGAATATGACGCTTTACCTGGTTATGGAGAAGCGCATGATCAAATTGCCCATGCTTGTGGACACAATTGGATCGCAGCAAGTAGTGTAGGAGCGGCTATTGTCCTTTCTTCCTTTTTATCTCAGGAGGATGTGAAGATCGTTGTGATCGGAACGCCGGCAGAAGAGAGTATTGGCGGAAAGTGCGTTCTTGTTCAAGAAGGCGCCTTTTGTGATGTGGATGCGGTATTCCAAATGCATTTAGCTGCTCGAACGGTTTTGATGCCGAAAATTCAAGCGATGGATTCGATCGAATTTGAGTTTTTTGGAAAGGCTTCCCATGCGGCCTTGGCTCCTGAAGAAGGGATCAATGCCCTCGATGCGGTGATTTCCTTATTTAATGGTTTGAATCAAATGCGAGCGCAACTTTCGAAAGAAGATTCTATCATGGGGATCATTACCAATGGAGGAAGCACGTGCAATATCATTCCAGAGTATGCTTCTTGTCAATTCTATGTGCGTTCCTGTTCTCGGAAAAGAGTCGACGCGCTTGTTAAGAGAATGATCTCTCTAGCGGATGGTGCTTCTTTGATGACGGGTGCCAAGATGTCCTATCGCTTCTTTGAACAGTCATTTGATTCGTTGGTAGCGGATCGGACTTTGAGTCAATACATGAAGGAGAATCTTGAATTGCTTGGTGTTCACGAATTTCAGGAGATGGAAGAGTGGGGTGGCAGTTCGGATATTGGAAATGTTTCGCAAGTGGTTCCTTGCGCCTATGTCGAATTGGATACAGGGGCTGTCCCCTCTGTTTTTGCGCATGAAGAAGCTTTTTTGGATCTTGTTCATGGTCCAAAGGCGCAAAAGTCGTTGTATATCGCGATTTGTGCGATGGCAATGAGTGCCTGGGATTTTTTGAATAAGAAATAAAAGAGTGAATCCATCCGATTGGGTTCTTGGGAAGGAATGGATCAGGATGGATTCTTTTTTATTATAGTCAAAATGAATATAGTGTGCAAAAAGTCATTTTATAAAAAACTCGTGCGATCAGTTCGTACGAGTTTTTTGAATATCTATTTTTATTCGCCGCCAAGTTTAGAGGCGACATACCATCCAAGCACGAAGGTCAAGAAACCGATCAGCATTTGAACGATAGAGAATGTCGCCCAATCCGTAGATAATAAAATGGCGATCGGGCTGGCGACGATCAAGCCAATAATGGCCCAATACGTTTGGACTTGAAAACGGGCAAAGAGCCATTCGACGAGTTTAGCGATCGCAAAAATTCCGACAACGACGCCGATCCCAAAAGGGATCAAGATCCCGCAGCAATACAACACTTGACCAAAATCAAGATGGACTAGGGCAGATACCATCGCGTTGATCGTTTTGAGGATCGGTTCATAATAGCCTAAACTCATGAGGATCATCGATCCGCTCACGCCTGGAACGACCATGGTCGCAGCGGCAATCACTCCGACTAAAAACAACAAAAGGATTTGAAGCGGGGCAAGAGAGAGAACGACTTCTCTTCCGCTTGCTTCTCCGGCGATACTCATGCCTACAACGAGGGCAAAAAAGACAAGAAATGGGATGAGCTTGTCGATACCGAAGCCTTTATGCGCCACTTTTTGAGTAATAAAGGGCAAGCTCCCTAAAATGAGCCCGCAAAATCCTAAATTTGTTGGGATAGGATAATTGCTCAAGAGAAACTCGAAGAGTTTTGAGAGGGCGATGATCGCGATTCCTATACCGATAAAAATCGGTAAAAGGAATTGAAAGCTTTTCTTGAAGTTCGAGAAGAGATGGGTGATCGATTCAATGAGTTTATCATAGATTCCCATGGCGACCATCATCGTTCCGCCACTGACGCCTGGAATGATGTTCGCGATTCCGATGACGATCCCTTGTAGTATTTCTTTTATCATGTAATCTCCTTTTTACGTTCAAGAGTATACCATAAAGGCGCTTAAAGTAAAAACAAACGACTAGTCTGTCAAGCAGGCGAGCACGCCAAAGTGATCGGATAAAATAGGTTCTTCTTGGCCTCGAAAGGCGGTCCGTATCCAAGGAACGTTCCTTTTTTTATTGGAGAAGATGTAGTCGATGCGCATTCCGGAAATGTTTTGATTGTTTCTCCAACCATCGATCACATGGTCGACACTGATTCCATCATCTTTCTGTTGAGCGAGCGTATAAAGATCGGAGTAGCCGCTTTTTACTACTTGGGCATAGCCTTCGTTGGGAATGCTTGCCTCGGCGTTGAAGTCTCCCATCAAATAGAGAGGATCTTCTTGATGGATGCTTTGATCAAGGCGAATAAATTGGTCTTGGAAAGGTTCTAATTCATCATTCCACCAACCCATATGGACATTGACGAATACTCCATCTTCTGTTTGGATCTTTAACGCTTTCCGGGTGCGGAAATCGGAGTAGTTGTCTTGCTTGGACAAAAGGATCGTTTCGATGTTCTGGATCGGCTTTTTCGATAGAAAGGCGAGTCCTTCGTCGTATTTTCCATAGCCGAGCTTGACTGGCGACCATACGATCTCATAGGAAAGTCCTTCTTTTTTGAGTAGAGTGTCTAGAGCGAGAACATGGTTGTCTTCTCGCAGCGGAATTGTTTTATGGATGATTTGAATCGTGCTGGGAGTGTGTGAAACGATCGGGCTCGTATTGGTTTGGTTGACTTCTTGAAGAGCGACAATGTCGGGATCGAGTTGTTTTAAGGCTTGGACGAATTGTTTTTGTTTTTGGGGCATATTGGCTTCTTCAAGAGAGTGAGTGTTGAATGTTAAGATTTTCATGATCGATCCTCCTTGTGTTCGATGTTTATCGTATCGTAATTTTGTATGGGATTCTAACACGATTTTTAGAAAAAATAGCACGATGCTTGAGCATTTTACAAGTCTATACTCATTCTTTTCGCTATAATAGCGTCCTAGAAAGGAGTGTGTAGAATGATTGTAGTAAAGCGTCATGAACAAAAGTTAAGAGATGCGAATGAGTTGGATATTAAAAAAGGTACGATCTTACATGATGGTTCAGGGAATTGCTATAAGATTTTAGAGGTCGTCTGGGATCTAGTTCATTCGTATATGTTGATCCAATATACGGATAAGAAGCGGACGATGAACATTCCTTGTGATCGGATCGAGCAATATCGAGTGCAGGCATAAACTTAAATAGAAATACATCATAGAGGATGAAAGCAGGTAAAAAGCCTGCTTTTCTATTGCACCTAATATTATATTATGTATAATATTGGTAAAGGAGATAATATTATGGGATTTCAATATGGAGGAACTCTTTTGGATATGTGTGTCCTTGCTCTTGTGGAGCAACAAGATACCTATGGATATAAATTGACACATGAAGTCAAAGAGACACTATCGGTTTCGGAGTCAACATTGTATCCAGTCTTACGGAGACTGACAAAAGAGAAGTACTTATCGACGTATGATAAGCCTTACGATGGCCGAAATCGTCGGTATTATACGATCACGGCACAAGGTAGAAAAAAGTTGGAGTCGGATCGTCTTGAATGGAAAAGATATGTTGAAAAGGTAGAAGGTATTTTGGAAAGGAGTCATCATGACTAAACAAGAATATATTCAGATCGTTCATTCGCAGCTTTCGGGCGTCGATCCCCGCGACCTCTCGGATGCGATCGTGTATTTGAATGAATATTTTGAAGAAGCAGGGGTAGAAAACGAACAGAAGGTGATCGAAGAATTGGGTTCGCCAGAAAAGTATGCGGCGACAATTCGGGCTGATCTTGTGGCGAGTGTCCCTCCTCGGATCCCTCGTCAAATGCAAGCGCGTCCTGCTTCTCAAAATAGTGTATGGAAAACGTTGGGGATCTTGGTGCTTGGGATTTGTGCTTTGCCGATCGCTTTGCCGCTTTTGATCGTAGTGATCGTTCTGATTTTTGTGGGAGTGATCACTTTGGCGATGATCCTTTTGGTGTTTGTGATGGCTCTGGTAGGTGCCATCATAACGGTAGGATTGTGTATTTTCGAATTCTTCTCGACATTGGGTCAAGATTTGATGGTTTCTTTATTTTTGTTGGGTGTCGTATTGACGGCGTTTGGGGCGGCGATCTTGGCTTGTCTTGCGATTGGCTGGATCATCAAAGTTGGCTTTCCGGCTTTGTCGCGTTGGGTCGCCAAACTTTATCGGAAGCTTAGAAATCGGGAGGTTAGAGAATGAAACACAAAGGATTGTTGATCGTTGGGATCGTTTCACTCGTGCTTGGATTGGGTCTATGTTCGATCGCGTATCAGCGTCGTGGCGATATGTTGTTTAGATATACAAATTTTGGAAAGGTGTCTATAGACGAAAATCCATTTCAAGGGAAAGAATATACGTACGAGCCAAAAGAAAATATCGATACTTTAGTTTTAGATGTGGCGATGGCGCATATTGAGATCGAGCGTGGAGACGCTTTTAAAATCGAAACAGAAAACATGCCGGAAATGAATCAAAAATCAAAGGAGATCCATTTGAATTCGAGCGTTCATGGAAAAGAGTATAAAATCGAACAAACTTCGGATAATCATTTTACGTTTCAAAACTTGAATGTTTCGATGAAGGTTGTGGTTCCTTCTTCTATTCGTGCTATTCGAATCGAGACGGCGATGGGCGATGTTCAAATTCGCAAGGTCGATCTGCAAGATCTTGATGTGACTTGCCAGTTAGGGAATGTGGAAGTCAATGAAAGCACGATCGCAAACGGAAGCTTATATTTGTCGATGGGCGATCTGGAGTTCGATGGACAAGTGAAAGAATTTCTGAAAGCCAATAACGCGATGGGAAATATTGATCTTGCGCTTCAAGGCGGAAGAGAGGAGTATACGATCGATGCCGATACAGATATGGGCGAAGTCGATGTTGATCATGGCCATGATCATGATGCAAAGTATGAAGGCTTGGCAAGGATCGAAGCATATACGAATATGGGGAACGTGGATATCTCGTTCAAGTAAGTAGAATCAGATCTAGGTTTGGCTAGATCTTTTTTATACGAATCCAAAGAATCTGTGTTTTACCCAATGACGATCTATGATAAAATATCTGCACCCTAGAAAGGAGAAATCCATGCAAATTCCATCGTATATCCAAACGATATTGGACACATTTGAAAAGGCTGGCTATGAAAGCTATCTTGTGGGTGGCTGCGTGCGCGACTTTCTTCTTTCTCGTCCGATCCATGATTATGATCTTTGCACCAACGCTTTGCCTATACAAGTCCAATCGCTCTTTTCCCATACGATCCCCACGGGTATTCTGCATGGAACGATCACGATCTTAGAAGCGGGACAGTCTGTTGAATGCACGACGTATCGAAAAGAAAAAGGGTATTCCGACAACCGGCATCCCGATCATATCGATTATGTTTCATCGCTTTCTGAGGATCTGCTCCGACGCGACTTTACGATCAACGCGCTCGCCTATCATCCTAAAAAGGGGATCGTGGATGTGACGGGAGGACAAAAAGACCTTCATGATCATATCATTCGGGCGATCGGAGATCCTTCTCTCCGCTTTCAAGAAGACGCTTTGCGAATGATCAGAGCCCACCGATTCGCGGCCGTTCTGCATTTTCAGATCGAAGAAAAAACACGCGAAGCGATTCATGAAAACGCGGATTTGATCAAGAACGTGGCGGTCGAGCGTATCGTTCCCGAACTTGATTTGATCTTAAAAACGGATCCGATCCAGATTCGGAACATGCTTGACTTGCTCGAGCCATGGATCCCGGAATTAAAAGAATGCGTTTCATGTTCTCAGCATTCTATTTATCATACGACTAACGTGCTCGACCATACGCTCCAGGCGCTTCAATATTTACCAACCTATGATCAAGAGGCGGCTTGGGCCTTGCTTCTTCATGATCTAGGAAAACCTAGCACCAAAACAACCGACACGCATGGACTCGATCATTTTAAAGGGCATCCAAAAGTGAGCGCTCAAATTGCTAGAAGAGTGGTCAAAGCGCTCAAAATGCCGAAGAAAACCCAAAAAATGATCGAAACGCTCGTGCTCTATCATGATGATGTGCGAGCGCCCAGCTTGAAATGGCTTTATAAATATCGGATCCAGCTTGGAATGAGCGATGAATGGATCCATAAATTTTTTTTGGTTCAATATGGCGATATCATGGCTCATTCGCAAAAAGGACAAAAAAGACTGGATCTTTTAAAGGAAACGGTCGCCTTTTACGAAAAAGAAAAAAAAGAGCGGCCTCTTTCTTTGAAAGATCTGGCAATCAATGGAAACGATATTAAAAATGCGTTGGGCGTTCTGGACCATCAAATTGGAAACTTGCTTAAAGAGGCGCTCGATCATGCATTCTATCATCCGGAAAAAAACAATCGTGCCGATCTACTCTCTTATTTAGAAAGAAGGAATCACTCTTCATGAATTTATTTATCTTGTTTCTTTTGATCTTGATCTTGCTCAGCTTGCTTTTTCTGATCTTCTATATTATGATGCAGCATCGAAACGAACAAGAACGTTCTTTGTTGGAAAGACAAGAAACGAAAAATACAAACGCGCAATTTGACTCGATCTTGAATCAAATGCAGAACTTGCAAAAAAATCAAATCCACTCGCTCGACGCGATGGATTGGGTCCAGCGCCAAGTCGATCAAATGGCGAATGTGATGACTAACACAAAACGGCGAGGTAGTTGGGGCGAATACCAGCTCGACTATATTCTTTCTACCTATTTAGGGGAAAACGACTCGATCTATTCGACTCAATATACACTTCCGAATGGAAAAATAGCCGATGTAGCGCTGCATCTTCCAGGACGCAAGCAAGTCTTATGCATCGACTCCAAGTTTCCGATGGAAAACTACGCCCGTATGGATGATGAAGAAAATAAAGAATATTATGCCCGCCAATTTATTCAAAACGTCAAAAAACACGTAGACGATATAGCCAACAAATATATCAATCACGCCACAGCGCCCCAAGCGCTCATGTTCATACCAAGCGAAGCGATCTATCAATTTATTTGCGCGAGCTGTGATTCTTTATTTACTTACGCTTTGCAACGGCATGTATTGATCACATCTCCAACGACGCTTGTTGGCATTTTATTTTCGCTTCAAGCAAGCACGAATGATTTTTATCGGGCTACCCATCTTGAAAAGATCGAACACGACCTTTGGATGCTCAAAGAAGATGTCCGTCGCCTGCAGGAAAGAGCGATCAAAGCCAATCAAGCCCTCGAAACAGCGGCCAAGCAGCTCCAGCAAGTACAAACATCGAGCAAGAAGATCGCATCCCGCTTCGAAGGGATGATGGAAGGAAAGGAATATCATGATATCAACGATTAAAGGAGACATTACCGGTTTAGATTTTGACATTATTGTCAACGCTGCCAATCCACACTTCGCCCCTGGAGGAGGCGTGTGCGGAGCGATCTTTTCCAAAGCGGGAAAAGAACTTCAAACATTTTGTTCCAAGCTGCCAAGCGGAAAGGCTGGCGACGTGCGCATTTCGCCCGCCTTCGATCTGCCCTGCAAAGCGATCATTCACGCGGTAGGTCCGGTCTATTCGGGAAAAGAATGCGACGAAGAAGCGTTGAGAAGCTGTTATTGGAACGCGGTCGCGTTATCGTATCAATATATGCGAGAACATGAGCTCGACCATCTTACGCTCGCTTTCCCGTGCATCTCGACAGGAATCTATGGCTATCCGCATGAAGAAGCTTGCCAGATCGCTCTCAATACGATTAAAAAGATCCGTTCCGCCTATCCAGACACGAAAGCGATCGATATTGTCTTTGTATGCTTTGAACAAATCGATTATCAACTCTATAAAGAAGCGCTTCAAACGCTTATTTAAAAAAAGGAATCTCGGTTTTTCCTTCCTCTAAGTAGAATGGATCGATCATTAGAATCGCATCCTTTAGCACGTTCAAACAAGTTTCCATGAACACTAAGTTTTTGAAGAAGCGGAAGCTGTCTTAATAAAAAAACGCAAAAGCTTATTTTTTGCTTTTGCGTTTTTATATTATGCCTCATCGTTATCGTAATTGATGAAGTTTTCAGTTTTTGCGGCAGCTCCTTTTTTAAATTCTTTTAGTAGAGGATGCTGCATTGTGCTATGTAAGATCGTGCTGATCTTTGCGCTAATCAGTTGCGGAAATGGTAATTCTACAAACGAGCTGAAGAGCGGGTCGACGGCTGGTTCGATCACAAGAGCGTGAGCATCCTCTTTAAAAGCAGGATCCATCGTAACCAAATAGACATGATCGCTTACGAGCTTCGCGCTTTCATAAATTTGATGAAGACGAGAGGAGGCTCTATCGTTGCTATCAAAAAAGAAGAGCGTATAGGTTGGCTTCAGTTGAAGGTTAGGTCCATGAATAAATTCTTCAACTTCATAGTAGAAGCTTGGCACATGGATCGTTTCTCCGATTTTTAAGGCAGCTTCTAAGCCCACCCCTTGTGAATAAGGCGTTCCTAGACAATATACGGTTTGCATTCCAGAAAGAGATTTGAAATGTTTCCTAATAAATTGTTCTGTTTCTGTTTGTGTATATTCGAATGTAGATAATACTTTAAGCAGGTCAATGTTTTCTTTATTCGTTACTTGTTTAGCGAAACAAATCAAATAAAAGGTCAATACACTAACGCCTTTTGTCACATATCCTACAAGTTCTTCACCCACACCATATTCGAGAACTATTTCCGTATGATCTTTCACGTCGCTGTTTTTGTTTCCGGTCAAGCAAATTACATTTTGGTTTCCTTGTAAAGCATCGAGCACTTCGATCGCGTTGGTCGATAAGCCACTTTGTGTGATCACGAAGATCAAATCATTCTTTTTTAAAGACGGTGTATAATGAAGGAAGGTGAATGGGGTACGAACTTCCACATCTGTATCCATCCACTGATTCATCAACGCTTGTGCGCAAACACAAGCATTATAACTGGAGCCTGAAGCCACTAGCCAAATCGTTTCAGGCTTTTGTTTTTGATAAAGTTCAACAACAGGCTCAAGCAAGTTATGATCGTGAAGCAATTGTTCACAAGCAGCTCGACTTTGTTGAATATAATCTTCCATCGTCATATCCATTTATTCTCCTAGTAATCAAGAGCTCTATAATATCGACGGATCTCCATTGGGTGTTTTGTTTCATCTTCCATATGAACATCGATTCTGTTGTTGACTGCGTGCATGACTAGATGAGAGATATCTCCACGATATTTTTCGCTGATCCCTTTTAGTTCATAGTCTTTCGTGTCGATGATCGTATAGTTGCCGCAAATTCTAGGCAAGAAGTTCGCTACACGTTCAGAAAGCGGACGTTGCTTATCTTCGCCGATATAAACGGTTACTGGAGTTTCTTTTGTCACGATTTCAAACATTCCATGGAAAAATTCTGGGGATGTGATTGACTTTGTTTTGATCCAAAGTTGCTCTTCCCAATAGCACATCGCATAAGAGTAAGTAGCACCCCACTGATTTCCTGCACCAACAAAGTAGTGAATATCATCGTTCCAATGCTGCTTTGCGAATTCTGCTGCGAAAGGTTCTGCTGCTTTTTCTACTTCTACAAGCGCTTGTGGCAAATATTGATCAAATTCTGCATACATTTCTTCATAGTCATCGAATTCACCAGCATTTTTCATGAAACGATCAGCTACCATAAAGAATTTTAATTGCTCATTTTGCTTATATGAAATGACATGATCGACCATTTTAGCGAGTTCAGCTTCAGGCGCATCAATGAATCCGATTACTGTAGCACCTGCTTCTTTGGCTTTTTTGACTGCTTCAACGACTTCGATCGTATTTCCAGTTACTGAAGAAGTGATTACAATGCTTCCTTTTCCGATTCTTTTATTTCCTGTTGTGAGATATTCAGCTGCATTTTCTGCCCAAGTTTCGATACCCGACCGTTCTTTCATATGTACAGTTGCTTGTTGTGAGCTTGCCCACGTTCCTCCAATACCAAGCCAAACGATATTTTTGTACCCGTCTTTGCAAATCCCATCAACAATCGATTCGATTTCTGGACGTAGAGCTAAAGCTCCTTGTACACTTTCCACTTTTTCCTTTTCATTGAATTTCATCATAGTATTTTCCTCCTTTTATCTATCCTAAAATTCCAAAATAAGCACCAATAAAACCAATCAAGATAAATACGATCAATAAAGTTGTTGTTTTGACATTTTTAAATTTCAACACATAATAGATTGCGAATGTAAACAGCAATGGCAGAATACCTGGCATGATTTGATTACAAATATCTCCGATCGTTGTCGCTTCTTCACCAGCACCGATGACAAGCGGAATATTGATCGCGACATTTTGTGCAGTCATTCCTCCAATTACAATCAATCCCAGAACAGAAGCACCATATGTCAACATTTCCATCCAACCACTTTTTTGAAGTTGTGCTAAAAAACCGCTTCCTAATTTATAACCGGCATTCATTAAATAGTAGCGAAGACCTTGAGCAGGAATATTAAAGATCAAGAAAAATAAGATAGGACCAAGAACATTACCTTGTGTTGCAAGAGATAAACCAACACCAGTCGCAATGATACGGAGAGTTCCCCAAATAAACGAGTCACCAATACCTGCAAGAGGTCCCATTAAAGAAACTTTGACATCATTAATCGATTGTGTATCGAAGCCAGGATCGTTCGCGTTTTGCTCTTCCATAGCGGCTGTGATACCAAGAATCAAGGTAGCGAGCTGAGGTGTTGTATTGAAGAATTCTAAATGTCGTTTCATAGCTGCTTCTTGTTGCGCAGGGTCTGGGTATAACTTTTTGATAACCGGCAACATGCAGTAGCAATATCCAATATTCATCTGTCGCTCATAGTTCCAATCCCATTCCAATCCGAACGAGCGCCAGAATACAGACATAATTTGTTTTCTTTCAAGTTTTTTAGAAGTCGTCGTCATCATCTAATCCTCCTTCCACATTCATTGCTGGTTGTAATTGTTGAGAACGCTTGATTTGTGTCAATACGATCGCTATGATCGCTCCGAAAACAGCAATTCCAGTACCAGGCAAATTCAAATAGACAGAAAGTCCAAATCCTAAAATAAAGAAGCAAATATTTGATTTATTCATGATCATTTTCATTAACAAACCAAAACCGATTGCAGGAAGTAAGCCCATCGTGATTTCAAGTCCTTTAGAGATCCATTCAGGAATGATCGACAAGAAAGCTTCAATCGCTGGAGATCCCATATAATAGCCAATTCCTACACAAAGACCAATAATCAAGTTGACACCAAAGAATCCGGCGAGATAATGAACAAGGGCAACACCTTGCATATTATCTTTGCTTGCGTATTCATCCGCTTTATGAACAAATGGAGGCAAGATGAAGACCATGCCGAAGTTTTTTGCCAAGAGAACAAGCGAAGCGACAGGAAGACCGATCGCAAGGGCTGTTTCAGCACCAGATCCAGTAGTAATCGCAAAAGCGGTGCCCAGCACTGTTCCAGAAATCATTTCTGGAGGAATACTAGCCCCGATCGAGAAAGCACCCATGAAAGCAAGTTCCATCGTTGCTCCGATCTTCACGCCCATTTCAATGTTTCCCATTACAATTCCAGTAAATAAGCCCATGATCATAGGGCGAGAAAGCAAACAAGTTCCTAAAAGATATTCGGCATTTCCAAGCATTGCCACTAGGCCAAGTAAAATTGATTGAATTAACATACTCTCACCTTATAAAACCTTTTCTACAGGAATGGCTGTGTCTTCAGGGACCATTTGGATCGTTACATCTACACCTTTATTCACAAGATCTTTAAGAATCGTCTCTTCTTCATTTGTGATATTCATTGCTTTTGAAATGTTGCGAGTTTGTTCAGTTGCTTTTGTACCACCTAGATTCAAACTTTTGATTTGATCCACGCCGTTGATAAGTTTCTGAGCGTCTTTGATGCTCTCCACCACAATAAATAATTTATATTTGTCAGTTTTGCCGCTGTTGATCGCTTGAATGCTGTCGGCAATATTTTTGATTACAAGCTTCACTCCATTTGGTTTAGCCATTTTCATCGTAGTTTTTCGAAGTTCGTCGTTCACGACTGAATCGTTGGCAATCAAAATGCAATCAGCATTCAGAGCGCTCGTCCACGAAAAAGCAACTTGTCCATGCAGTAGTCGATGATCGACTCTAAGTTTTTTAATCATATTTTTCCTCCTTCTTTAGAAATCTTCTTCTTCGCTTTTTTGTTGGATCCTTTTTTGATCCGTTAAGCTTACGCCATTTTTTCCGGAAGCGATCAACCGATTTTGGACATCAGGATTGTTAATAAGTATTTCTGGTGTCGATAATAGTAAATCGAGCACGAGATTCATATTTGTTCCCCCAAATACAAGAACATTTGGGAATTGACACAATGTAGAAAGCGCGCTATGTACACTCCCACCTTCAATATCACAAAGAAAAACATATTCGTCCTCAGGGTTCTTTTGGATGAGAGCACTCATTTCTTCCATATAATCGCGAGGATTATAAGACGGATAGAGCGAATATGTTTGCAATTGGTCGGCAATATCGCCAACAATCATCTGCACAGAATGCTTCAGACCTTTTGAAAAGTCGCCATGAGAAGCTAAAATAATATGCCGCATAGAACCTCCTTTCTTTAAATTATTCATTTCTATACAAGCAAGAAGCGTGCCAACTAATGAGTTTATGATTTATATTTTTTTGTATTGGAATTCGCTTCACTTCTA
The DNA here is from genome assembly GCF_001945605.1 of Dubosiella newyorkensis. Lineage (GTDB taxonomy): Bacteria > Bacillota_I > Bacilli_A > Erysipelotrichales > Erysipelotrichaceae > Dubosiella > Dubosiella newyorkensis. Next base: position 8,530 of record NZ_MPKA01000066.1, on the reverse strand, counting down.
TACAAGCAAAAAGTGTGCCAATTTAGACACACTTTTGATAATTTTTATCGTTTTTTACGTAATCGAACATATATCCGATTTCTTCGACAGGGATTTGAACACCATAAAAAGCTTCTACATCGCTGAAGGAACGCTTGACTCGTTCTATGAAGTTTTTCTGTTCGGTTTGAAAACCTCCGATATCTTGATATGATTCGATCCCTCGATTCATAACAAGACGCTCTACTAAACAACTCACATGTACATATAAACCAAAACAAGTATTGTTGCTCAACGAAAGATGCATTTCTTTCTGGAGCCGGTCGATCGCATCCGCGACATGTTCAAGCAATTTTGTAGGATTTAAAATTGTTAAAGCATTCATGATATTGGAAAGCGAAAAATTCTTAATAATGTTTTTCTTGAATTCTTCTAATTTTGTGTTTGAAAAATAAGGCTCTAAATATTGATCGAGGCTGTTATTGCTTTCTTGCAAAATCAAATCGTCCAAGGCGATAAAATGTAAGTGTTTAATATTTGGATTTAAAGTGCCGACGACACACAAGACTTCATAGTTTTCAAAGTTCGGATTATGGATTCCATTTTGAAGCAAAGAGTTGTAATCATAGGAGAGCACTTCAATCGAGCTTTCGCTCGGTAAAGAATCAACAATTACGCTTTTTAATTTTTCCGCTACGCCCATTCCGCTCGCGCAAGAACAGATGATCAATTTTTTCTTTTCCCTATTGTATTCGATCCGATAGGAAGCGCGCGTTTCTTGTTTTGCTTTTTCTAAGATATCTTCCATGCTTTTAGAACTCAGGAGATCTTGGCCAATGGAAAGAGCCATCTTTAAATGAAGCGTATTGATAATGCCAATATTGACGTTTTTGATCTTTAATCCTTTCCAAACTTCTTCTAAAGAGCCAAGATCGACGAGCAGAAACAATTCTTCGATGCCTTCCATCTTTTTTAGATAGGTATTGAGCTGTTCTATACATTGTTCTTGCGACATGAAGTATGGCATATCGATCGCATCGAATACATGTTGTTCGAGCCACTCATTTACACAAATTGCGATCGAGCTCGCACTCGAAGGGCCATGCGCTAATAAAATCCCCATTCGTTTTGGAATGCTTTGAGTGGGGAAGGTTTTTAAAAACAGAAGGCCTAGTAACACATTTTGGATAGGCTCCATAGAAATATTGAGGGTATTTTTTAAAGTTTCTTGGATTTCTAAAACAGCTGAATAGATCCGGAAATCTTCGTTTTTGAAACGTCCTAAGATCGTTTCCATTTCTTGCTTTTTGTTTTCTAGTGCTATTCGAGTCTTTAACGGTAAAGAAAGGATCGACAAAAGCTGATGCTGAAATGAATCACTCTCTTGTTTAAGGACAGCCATATGATAGTGCTGAGTGATTTTTTCGACCAAAGTGAATGCGGCATTTTCGAAAGCGCTCGCCTTATTTGAATTTGAAGATTGGAAAAGAGCGTTCGCGATATGAAGTGCATCTTCTCGAAAATCCTCAGTTTGTGCAAGCTTATGAATCGCATTTTGTTCAAGCAATGTGGTGGAATATTCATTTTTAAAATTACGATCCAGTTCATCAATATAAATCCAATCGCTGTCTTGAATTTTCAAAAGCGTATCGATCGAGGCATGTTCTAGAATAGTGGCAGGAAGATTATGAGCTTCGATCATCATTTCGTCCTTTTCGTCGATTTGAAAAAGGGCTTGCACACAGCATGCTTGGATCGTGCTTTTTAATCCTCCAATATTTTCAGGAAATGGATAGGAAAGCAACAATTGAAAGAAGCTAGGTGAAAGCTTGATTCGCTTTTTAAGGCGTTGTTCTTCCTTTTTGAAAAGCATATAGATCATTTGAATTTTTTCTAAAGATCCCCGTTGTAGAAGAGTGGGGACTTTTAAATGCATTGGGATACGGCGTTGTAATGTTTTTAAAAGAACTTGATTGGGATCTTCTGTGGTGGCAAAAATCAGACGAACTTGGGAAGAATACCAAGTTTTGTTGTCTCCCATTCGATGATATAGGGCTTGATCCATAAATTGAAATAGCTTTTCTTGGCATTCCCCCTTTAAATTATGGACTTCGTCTAAAAAAAGAACGCCTCCATCAGCCAGTTCTAATAATCCTGGTGTATCTTGATTGGCTCCTGTAAAAGCTCCTTTAACATAGCCAAACAAATTGGCGCTTAATAATTCTGGGTTATTTGCGTATTCAGAACAATTAATGGAAACGAAACGACCTTCTGGTTTTAAAAGTGAATGATTCTTAGCGTATTCAAATGTCAATTGAGCGATAAAGCTTTTTCCTGTTCCTGTTTCTCCTGTTAGCATCAGGGGAAGACCGCTAGGTGGGTACGAGATCGTCGCCTTACATTGTTCAACTAAACTAGCAAGTGAGCCATCATAACCGACTAATTTTTCGAAATCCATTGGTTCTTTTTGAACAGAAGCTAGCCAAGCGTCGAATCTAGGGATCTTATCCGTATTAACGGGCGTTCCATATAGTTCTTCCAGTGCTTTTTTGCTCATAAAACGAAGAGGCTTTTCTTCGATGCGGACTATTTTTCCATCTTTGATCAGATCTTGCATAAAAAACGTAATTTTATTTTTTGGAAGCGATAAAGCACTTGAAAGAGAAGCGATGGTCAACTCATCGAATCGTTCTGCGCTTGTCCAAGCGTGGATCATTTTATATAAAGTATCTTTCATTTGAATCACCTAAATCGAGTATAGAAGCAATAAAAATAGATGTCAAACTTAGAAAAAGGGTTAAAAAAGTTGGCACAAATCTTGCTAGTATAAGATTGAAAGGAGATCTTTATGCACCAAAAAATGATTCAAAAACAGACACAGACTCAACAATTGTCGCTTTCTCAACAACGTTCTTTAGAAGTTTTAAGAATGAGTGAAGCCCAATTGCAGGATGCGATCAAAGAGCTTTGTGAACAAAATCCGTTTATTGAATATCATCAAAGTAAAGATCTCAATGAGTGGATCGAAGAAGGATTTGCGGCGCCAGTTTCTTGGAAAGAAGACTTATATCGGCAGTTGAATACGAATGAAGAAACATTCGATCCAACGATCTGTAGTTTTATTATAGAAACATTAAATGAAAAAGGAATGTTTATGGATTCAGAAGAAGAAAGCATAGCTTACCTTAATTGCTCAGAAGATAGATGGAAAGGATCCCTCAAACAAGTTCAATCTCTAGATCCAGCAGGAATAGCCGCTCGGAATCAAAGCGAGTGTATCATTCTACAGCTTGATCGAAAGAAAGAAACGTTCGCATCTCATCTATTAAAAAAATATGGGCAAGGAAAAGAACTGCTTTCTTGGAAAGAAATTGCAAGAAGAGAGGGGGCAACGCTAAAAGAAATTGAAGAAGCATTAGATAAAATTCGTGCTTGCTCTCTTTATCCGAATTTGCAGGAGGCAACTGAAAAAGAAGAAATACTGATTCCTGATTTTACGATCCATGTCGAAGGGGCAGATGTTTACATAGAACCAATTCAACAAGGACAACTCCAAATTCTCAACATCCCAAAAGAGAATAAAAATCTTAAATCTTATTTTCAAGAAGCCCATTTCTTTATGGATGCGATGAATAAACGCAATCGTACGCTCCTCATTTTAGCGAATGAGATTATTTCGATCCAGAAAAATCATTTTTTGTTTCACGATGAACTTGAACCATGTACTTTACAAGATATAGCACAGAAGAGCGGATTTCATGAATCAACGGTATCTCGAACACTTTCCAACAAGTATTATCAATTTGAAGGGAATATTTATCCTATCAAAGGATTGTTTGTTTCAAAGACAAAAGGCGGGACGAGTCAAGATTCCATCTTGAAGGCGATTCAAACGTTGATCGAACAAGAAGATCCACATAAACCATTCAGTGATCAGCAGCTATGTGATCAATTGGAAGAGTTAGGATTGTATGTTTCAAGAAGAGCTATTAATAAATATAGAAAGATCTTGGGAATTGAGAGTGCATCTAAGAGAAGAAAATAGTGACCTGATTTTTATACGGGATTGAATTATTCAGAGTTTTATTGAATGAAATTTATTTTTTGGTGTATTCTATTTCTAGGCAGAGGAATATAAATGAAAACAATGGTCGAACTTTCGCACGCTTTTTTACAAGAAGCGATGCATAAACAAGCGATCGTGCTCGATGGAACGTATGGCAATGGATCCGATACCCGGTTTTTTCTAGACCAGCCCGTCAAGAAGATCTACGCTTTTGAAATCCAGCCCGAATTAAAACCTAAGACGATTCCATCTTCTCTTGTTTGGATCTTGGATTCGCATGCTCATCTCGATCGATATATCAAAGAGCCTTTAGACGCGGCGATTTTCAACTTTGGCTATTGTCCAGGACTTGATCCTTCGATCACGACGCAAGCGAGCTCTAGCATCGAGGCGATCCAAAAAACAATCCAAAGACTCAAGCCAAAAGGACGACTTTCCCTTGTCCTATACGCGCATGAAAACAGTCCTCTAGAACAACAAGAAATTGAACGCTTTTTAAAAACGCTTGATCCGCGTCAATACGGGATCCAGAAAATCACAAATTATTTAAAGAAAGATAGTCCATATCTTTTTTTGATTGAAAAACGCAAATCCGCCAAAAAGAGTTGACGGATTTTTTTTTGACTCCTATAATTTAAAGTAATAATGATATATCAATTAAGGAGGGAATTATGAACATCATCGAATCTTCCTTGTTTCACGACTTTGAAAAAGGAATGTGCGGAAAGGAAATGCAGAAATCCATCAAACTCTATCAAGACGCGAAAGATTTTTACGCAGCCTACGATCCGACATTGCCCAACGATACGTGTATGTACGAAGTCACTTCCTTTTTAGATCCTGAAGGAGCGGCTGGCCATCTCAATTGGGGCGTTTCTTTGCTGCATCCTGTCTTGGTCGATGGCGAATGCAATATGACACGAGGACATTTCCATCATGATCTGTCTTGCGAAGAATACTATTGGTGTGCGAAAGGCGAAGGTTTGTTGATGCTGATGGATGAGCAAGGAAATTGCTGGAGCGAAAAAATGCATGTCGGCACGCTTCATCATATTCATGGACATCACGCCCACCGGCTCATCAATACTGGAAACGAAGATCTTGAAGTGATTTGTGTGTGGCCTGCCAACGCAGGACACGATTATGCACGAATCGAAGAGCACCCGTTTCCGTATCGGGTCTATAAAGAAAATGGAGAAGTAATCGTTAGGAGAAGAAAAAATGACTAGTTTATATGATCCATATCCAAAAACAAAAATCGAAGGCCACCAAGGAGAGCTTATCCAAGGTTGGGAATCGATCCTTGCCCAACTGCAAGAAAAGATGGAAGACATCCTCGTCATCGATACGTATCCAGGCGTATATGATGAAGAAATAAAACACGAACTCAAAAAGATCCCCCACGATGTATGGATCGACGCGATCGAGCTGTTCAAAGATCAAGAAACGATCTATGAACAATTAAAATACCATATCACCGACGATCGAGTGTTTGGACGCATGTATTATGGAGAAATCGAAAATTTCATCGTGGAAGACAAGAAAAAAGCGCTCCAAGAACAAGCCCAGAAAGCTAGACAAGAAGGAAAAAAAGTCATTGTCTATGGCTACGGAGCCAATTTGATCGCCCAAGGACTCCTTGTCTATTTGGATTTAGCGCGTTGGGAAATCACCCTTCGCTATCGTCAAGGAATGCCCAACTTTTTAGCCGACAACCAAGACGAAGACGCATTAAGAAAGATCAAGCGCGGTTTCTTTATCGAATGGCGTGTCGCCGACAAATATAAACGCACGTTCTTTGATCGAATCGATTACTTCATCGACACCAACGATATGAACGAAATAAAAATGGTGTCTGGAAAAGCGGTTCGAGACGGCTTGATCCAAATGGCTCATCGTCCTTTCCGGCTCGTGCCTTATTTTGATCCAGGCGTTTGGGGCGGACAATGGATGAAGAGCGCCTGCAACTTGGACCCGGACAAAGAAAACTACGCTTGGAGTTTTGATGGTGTCCCTGAAGAAAATTCAATCTATCTCGATTTTGGAAATGGATATATCGAACTGCCTGCCATGGATCTCGTGCTCGATCAGCCAAAAGCCCTTTTAGGAAAGAGCGTATATTCTCGTTTTGGGGCTGAATTCCCGATCCGATTCGACTTTCTTGATACGATTGGCGGACAAAATCTTTCGCTCCAAGTCCATCCGCTCACCGAATACATTCATCGAACGTTCGGGATGGCCTATACCCAAGATGAAAGCTACTATATTCTTGATGCCAAAGAGGGCGCGTGTGTCTACCTTGGCTTGAAAGAAGGCGTCGTTCCTGAAGAAATGATTTCCGACCTTGAAGCGGCCAATCGAGGAGAGATCCTTTTTGACGCGGAAAAATATGTCAATAAATTCCCAGCCAAAAAGCATGATCACTTTTTGATCCCGGCAGGAACGACGCATTGTTCTGGAAAAGACGCGATGGTCCTAGAAATCAGCGCCACCCCGTATTGTTTTACATTCAAGCTTTGGGATTGGGCGCGCGTAGGACTAGATGGAAAACCACGCCCAGTCCATATCGAGCATGGAAAGAAAAACATTCAATGGGATCGAACAACACATTGGGTCGAAAAGAACCTTGTCAACGCGATCTATACACTCAAAGAAGACGAGCATGTCAAAGAAGAGCATACAGGCCTTCATGAATTGGAATATATAGAAACAAGACGCTATTGGATCCAAGATGATGTGCTTATCAAAAACGAAGACAATGTGAACATGCTCAATTTGATCGAGGGCCAAAGCTGTCTGATCGAAAGCATGGATGGATCTTTTGAACCGTTCGAAGTCCACTATGCCGAAACATTTATCGTGCCAGCCAGTGTGAAAAACTATAAGATCGTCAACAATACGAACAAAACGATCGGTGTCATTCGCGCCTATGTGCGAAAACCAAAAGCATAAAAAAAGATATCCGCGCGGATATCTTTTTAATTGGTTGTTATTTTTTGAGTAATTCGCCTGTGACTGGATCGAGATCGACAAGCAAGTTTTCATTCGTGTCGTTGTCGAACACATGGATCTTATTGTTGTCAAAAGCAAGCGTCACTGTATCGCCGACTCGTTTTTTCGTGTCAGGCTCTACTGTGGCAGTGACTTGATGCCCATCGATATCGACATACAAGTTACTTGTGGAACCAAGCATTTCATACACTTCCACCGTACCATGCACCGTTGAGTCTTTGAATTTCTCGAGCATTTCTGGCGAATCCCATAGATCTTCTGGACGGATGCCGATCGTGACATCTCTTCCATCTCCAAATCCTTTTTTGCGAAGAATATCCGCTTTTTCTTTTGGAAGCTTGACGAGATGGTCGGAGACTTTCACGAACATTTCACCGTTCTTTTCTGTGATCGTCGCGTCCATAAAGTTCATTTGCGGAGCGCCGATAAAGCCGGCCACGAATTTATTGGCGGGCGAATCATACAAGTTTTGTGGCGTATCGATCTGTTGCACTTCGCCATCGCTCATAACTACGATGCGATCACCCAATGTCATCGCTTCTGTTTGGTCATGCGTTACATATATGATCGTGGAATTGAGCTTTTCGTGAAGACGAGAGATCTCGACACGCATCTGCCCACGCAGCTTAGCATCAAGGTTCGATAATGGCTCGTCCATGAGCAATACCTTAGGGTGACGAACGATCGCGCGACCCATGGCCACACGCTGTCTTTGACCACCAGAAAGCGCTTTTGGCTTCCGGTCGAGCAGACTTTCCAAACCTAATGTCTTGGCGGCCTCATCTACACGCTGATCGATTTCCGATTGCGGAAGTTTCGCGATCTTTAATGGAAATTCCATATTTTGGCGAACTGTCATGTGTGGATATAACGCGTAGCTTTGGAACACCATCGCGATATCGCGGTCTTTTGGCTCTTCGTCATTGACGCGTTTGCCATCGATCATCAAATCGCCGCCGCTGATATCTTCTAGCCCAGCGATCATTCTTAGCGTAGTTGATTTACCGCATCCAGAAGGTCCAACGAATATAACGAATTCTCCATCTTTGATGTCGAGATTGAAGTCTTTTACAGCGACAAATCCATTTGGATACGTCTTATTGATGTGTTTTAAATTAAGATCTGACATATTTTCTCCTTATTGCCCTTATTCTTTCTTCGAAAAAGCGGTTTCATTTATTTTATTTTCTCACAATTTGAAGGGAATATGCAATCGTTTGCATTTTATTTTGTCGTTTTTTCGTTTTTATACGCTTGAGCGATATACATAGCGGCCAGCAAAGAAAAGATGACCATGATGCAAAGCAAGATCCAAATGTTCCAATGAAAGATGTTTTGTCCCAAAGAACGGGAGTTTTACAGTTTGCAAAAACATAAGCCCCTTTTTCTTAAAATGTCCCATATAATATCAATCTCTTTTTCTTCTGGATACTTATTTGCTTTTTTTTCTCCTCTTTCGTGACAATGTCCTCT
>NZ_MPKA01000085.1 GCF_001945605.1 Dubosiella newyorkensis | reverse complement strand
GCAATACGTGCCATTGTTCCTCCTACTAGTTTCCTTGTCTCTGTTTGTGTTTTGGATTTTCACAGATCACCATTACACGACCTTTGCGTCGGATCACTCGGCACTTGTCGCAGATTGGTTTGACAGATGGTCTAACTTTCATCTTTTTTCCTCCTGTGTTCCACCACGTATTTGCACCCTGTTAAAATGCGTAGCCTTCGAGCTGGCTATTCGGATTTTAACAGAAACGTGATGTTTCTATTATAACGCAAATAAATGCGCTTATACATTATAAGCGCAATTTATTAGTTTTTCAAGGCTTCCACTATGGAAGGCCAAATTTCGTTCACATCGCGATTCGCATCGATATGATGAACGATTCCTTCTTTTTCGTAATATGCGATAACTGGCTCTGTATTTTTCGCATATTCATCTAATCGTGTTTTAAGACTTTCCTCATTGTCATCTTTTCGTTGCGACAACGGTTCGCCATCTACATCACACACCCCTTCTTGTTTAGGAGGTGTCGTATAAATGTTATAGATAGCTCCGCATTTTTTGCAAGTACGACGACCGGTGATCCGTTTCGTAAGGACATCGAACGGAACATCCATCACGATTACATGATCGACAGCTAGATCGCTACCCTTTGTCATTTGCTCAAAAGCAAGGGCTTGATCCAGTGTTCTAGGATATCCATCAAGTAGATATCCATTTTTTGGGTCCTTTAAATTCTTCAAATAATCTGCCACCATTTTATTGGTGATCTCGTCAGGAACTAAAAGACCTTTTTCCGTATAAGCTTTGGCTTGCTTGCCAAGTTCTGTCTCATTTGCGATATTCGCGCGGAAGATATCTCCAGTCGAGATGTGATTTAAGTTAAACTCATCTTTCATTCGGCTCGAAAACGTCCCTTTGCCAGATCCAGGCGCACCCATGATAAAGATGTTCATAATTGTATCTCCCTTTTAATCTTCGAAATATTTCTTATACGATTTCTGTGTAATTAATCCTTGGACTTGTTTTACGGTTTCGATCGCTACACCGACAACGATGATCATACCCGTTCCGCCTAAAGCCATCGAGCTTGGAAGCTCAGGCCAAATAAGTGGCATAACATGAGGCATGACAGCGATGAAGGCAAGAGCGACTGCTCCTAAAACAGTAATTCTTGTAAGTACTCTATCGATGTATTCTTTTGTTTCCGTACCTGGACGTACACTTGGAATATACGCTCCTGACTTTCCTAGGTTCTCAGCGATCTTTTCAGGATTGATCTGCATCTTCGTATAGAAGAATGTAAAGAGCAAGATCAATACGACGTAGATTGCCAACGAATACCAAGTCTGCAAGCCTAACCAGTTCTGCATTGGCTTGAGCCATTCATTTTCTGGGAAGAAGCTTGCGATCTGTAAAGGAGCCATCATCAATGAACTCGCAAAAATAACTGGAATCACACTTGCCGAGTTCACTTTCAAAGGCAAGTAATTCATTTTATTGTTTTGAGACATCGTGACAGAGCTTGAAGTGTATTGGATTGGAATTTTTCTTTCCGCGGTATTGATCAATGTCACAAACACGATGATTAATAAATAAATCAAAATGTAGGCCGCAAAAAGCACAGCGCCATTTGCGATCTTAGAATCGATCAATGAGGACCATGCAGCACTAAATTGCTGCGGCATCCGTCCAACGATACCAGCCATAATGACCATCGATATCCCATTTCCAATTCCCTTTAGTGAAATTTGATCTCCAATCCAAACTAAGAACATTGTGCCGGCCGTAAAGATCGTCGCGATATATAGAAGTTTCGCGACAGTGACTCCACCTACGATCAACCCAGTATACGTATGTGAAAAGCCATATACGAGTGAGAAAGATTGAACGAAAGCGAATACGACTGCTAGATAGCGAGTGTATTTATCGAGCTTTTTTCGGCCATTGGCACCAGATTTAGAAAGTTCTGTCAGACTTGGAATGACATCCATACTTAAGAGCTGAATAATGATGGATGCGGTGATGTATGGTGTAACACCTAGAGCAAATACAGAGAATTGTTCTAGACCACCGCCTCCAAGCAAATTCAACATCGCAAATAAAGAATTATCGCCAAGTCCAGCGACTAAATCTGTTGTGTTTACATCTGGGATCGTGATCGCACAGCCCAATCTGTAAACAAGAAAGGCGAACAAGGTAAAGAGGATCCGATTTCGGATATCTTTATTGGTCCACATCGCCTTTAGATTGGAACCCATTAATTAGCAGACCTCTACTTTTCCGCCCGCGTTTTCAATAGCTTCCTGAGCTGATTTCGAGAACTTAGCCGCTGAAACAGTTAATTTCTTTGTCAACTCACCTTCTCCAAGGATCTTTACACCATTTAATTCTTTTTTAACCAATCCGCTTTCGATCAAAAGTGCTGGTGTAACGTTGGTTCCATCATCAAAGCGATTCAAATCTTTTACATTGACGATCGCATATTCTTTACGATTGAAGTTCGTGAAACCACGTTTTGGTAAACGACGCGCGATTGGTGTTTGTCCACCTTCAAATCCAAGACGAACTCCACCGCCGCTACGTGCTTTTTGTCCTTTTTGTCCTCGTCCAGACGTTTTGCCAAGTCCGCTTCCAGGACCACGACCTACGCGCTTTCTAGAAGTACGAGGATTCAGAGATTGCATTTCATGTAATTTCATAGTTGAACCTCCTATTAGTATCCACGGATCTCTTCTGGTGTTTTACCACGAAGTTCTGCGACTTGCTCGACTGTTTTCAAGTCTTTCAATGCGGCCACTGTAGCGCGTACAACATTGATCTTCGTACGAGAGCCAAGGCATTTCGTCAAAATATCGCTGATTCCTGCAAGTTCAAGAACGGCACGTGCAGCACCACCGGCAATTACACCTGTACCTTCTGAAGCTGGACGCATAAATACAGAACCTGCTCCATAGTTTCCCGTTACTTCGTGCGGGATCGTCGTTCCAATAATAGGAACTGTGAAGACATTCTTCTTTGCGTTATCAACTGCTTTGCGTATCGCATCAGGTACTTCTTTTGCTTTTCCTGTTCCGATTCCAACGCGACCTTTTTTATCTCCTACAACAACCAAAGCTGAAAAGCGGAAGTTACGACCACCCTTAACAACTTTTGTTACACGGTTGATCGCTACAACTTGTTCTTCAAATTCTTTTTGGTCTCTTCTAGGTTTTCTTTCATTAGCCATGATCCGGACCTCCTAAAATTCCAAGCCCGCTTCACGAGCTGCTTCTGCCAATGCTTTGACACGACCAGTGTAGATATATCCTCCACGGTCGAATACGACATTTTTGATTCCTTTTTCTAATGCGCGTTTTGCCACTTCTTCGCCAACCTTTTTGGCGGCTTCAATGTTTCCACCATTTTCAAGTTTCATATCTACACTTGAAGCAGATACTAGGGTATGGCCATTGACATCATCGATGACTTGGGCATGAATATTCGCATTACTTCTGAATACATCTAAACGTGGGCATTCAGGAGTACCGCTTACTTTCGTACGTACACGTTTGTGACGGCGAAGTCTTTGTTCGTTACGTGATTCTTTTTTCAACATGTATTAGATCTCCTTTCCCACTCTATTTCTTACCAGCTGTCTTACCTTCTTTACGACGGACAACTTCATCTTTATAGCGAATACCTTTTCCTTTATAAGGCTCAGGTTTACGTACAGAACGTACGTTGGCAGCAAATTCACCAACTTGTTGCTTATCGATACCAGCGACTTTGATCGTCGTAGCGCTTGGGCAAGTTACCTCTAAACCATCTACGACATCGATTTCAACTGGATGCGAATAACCAACATTCATTGTTAGCTTATTGCCTTTGATTGCAGTACGGAATCCGATACCTACAAGTTCCAATTCCTTAACGAAGCCATCGGACACGCCGACAACCATATTATGAAGCAATGCTCGAGTCGTTCCGTGCAATTGCTTAGTATGTTTTTCATCATTTGGACGTTTTACTGTGACTTCGTTATTCTCAACTTGAATATCCATCAATGGTGAGAAAGTACGCGTTAAAGTTCCTTTAGGTCCTTTAACAGTCACCTCATTCCCAGCGGCTACATCTACAGTAACACCAGCAGGAATGGTAATCAGTTTATTCCCGATACGTGACATTTATTTTCCTCCTAATTACCAAATGTACGCAATGACTTCTCCACCTTTGTGGTTTTTCTTTGCGTCTTTTTCAGTCATCATTCCACTTGAAGTAGAAATGATCGCAGTACCTAAACCGTTCAATACGCGTGGAAGATCGTCGACCTTAGCGTATACGCGAAGTCCTGGTTTAGAGATCCGACGAAGTCCGCTAATTACGCGTTCTCCATTTTTTCCATATTTTAGATCGATCGTCAATTCTTTTTTCTTGTCGCCTTCGATCTTGTAGTTGTTGATATATCCTTCACTCTTTAAGATTTCTGCAATTGCTGCTTTTTCTTTACTTGAAGGCATGCTTACCGTTTCATGTTTTTGTTGTAAAGCATTACGGATTCTAGTAAGCATATCCGCAATTGGATCAGTCATGTTCATAATTCAATGCCTCCTTGTTACCAGCTTGCCTTCTTAACTCCAGGGATCTGTCCTTTATAGGCCAATTCTCTGAAGCAAATACGGCATAATTTATATTTCTTTAAAACAGAGTGTGGACGTCCACAACGCTCGCAACGCGTATATTCGCGAACTTTAAACTTCTGCGGGCGTTGTTGTTTATTGATCATTGCTTTTTTAGCCATTGTTTCCTCCTCTTATTTTTTGAAAGGCATACCCATGGCGCTAAGAAGCGCTTTTGCCTCATCGTTAGTTTTCGCTGTCGTTACGATTACGATATCCATACCACGTGTGCGGTTTACTTTATCGAAATCGATTTCAGGGAAAATGATTTGTTCTTTAACTCCTAAAGTGTAGTTTCCACGACCATCAAAGCTCGTATCGCTTACACCACGGAAATCACGAACACGAGGAAGAGAAATGTTGAATAGCTTATCAAGGAATTCATACATTTTGTCCGAACGAAGCGTTACTTTTGTTCCGATCGGCATTCCTTCACGCAATTTAAAGTTTGCGATTGATTTCTTTGCTTTTGTAATAACTGGCGCTTGACCAGAGATTGCTGCTAATTCTTCAACAGCTTCGTCAAGAAGCTTCGAGTTTTGGATCGCATCGCCAACACCGATGTTAATTACGACTTTCTCGATCTTAGGAACTTCCATAATTGAAGAATAATTGTAATCCTTCATTAATTGAGGGACTACATCCGTTTTGTATTTATCTAATAAACGTGCCATGTTCACCCTCCTACTTTACTTCTGTGCCTGACTTTTTGAAGATGCGCACTTTTTCTTTTTTACCTTCTTTATTCGTTCTGATTTCATAACGAATACGGCTTGGGGCTTTTGCCTTTTCATCATAAAGCATTACATTCGATACATGGATCTTCGCTTCTTTTTCGATGATTCCACCATCTGGATTTTGTTGTGTTGGCTTTTGATGTTTTTTTACGATATTTACGCCTTCCACGATCACTTTATCTTCGCGCGGGAAAGCTTGTTTCACTTCACCGATCGTGCCTTTGTAAGCACCAGTAATGACTTGAACTTTATCACCTTTTTTAATTCTCACAAGACACTCCTCCTATAATACTTCCGGTGCCAACGAAACGATCTTCATGAAATCACGATCACGAAGCTCACGAGCTACCGGTCCAAAAATACGAGTTCCTCTTGGTGTTTTATCGTCCTTGATCAATACGACTGCATTGTCATCGAAACGAATATATGTACCATTTGGACGACGTACTCCACGACGAGTACGAACGATAACGCCTTTTACGACGTCACCTTTTTTAACGGCTCCACCAGGAGTTGCCTGCTTAACAGCACAAACAACAATGTCGCCGATGTTAGCGAATTTTCTTACGGATCCACCTAAACAACGAATGACTAAGACTTCCTTAGCCCCTGTGTTGTCAGCGACACGTAAACGGCTTTCGTTTTGAATCATTGTGTCAACCTCCTAGTTTATCCTTGCGCTTTTTTGTTGATTTCAACAAGACGGAAACGTTTTGTAGCAGAAAGAGGACGAGTTTCCATGATCGTAACTGTATCTCCCATTTGCGCTGCATTGTTTTCATCATGCGCTTTGAATTTCTTTGTATATTTTACACGCTTACCATAAAGCGGATGTACTTTCTTTGTTTCTACCGCAACTGTGATCGTTTTATCCATTTTGTCGGAAACAACAGTTCCACGGTATGTTTTACGTTGATTTCTTTCCATCGAGCTGCCCTCCTACTTATTTGCGTTTTCGCGCTCAGTCATGATCGTTTTGATACGAGCGATCGTTTTCTTAACGGTTCTTAAACGAGCAGTATTTTCAAGCTGACCAGTTGCCTGTTGAAAACGGAGGTTAAATAATTCATCTTTCAGGGCATCGATATCTTTTAATAGCTCTTCATTGGATTTTTCGCGAATTTCTTTAGCGTTCATTATTCGACTTCTCCTTTTCTAACAAAACGAGTTTTTACTGGAAGCTTGTGCGCAGCAAGACGAAGCGCTTCACGAGCTACTTCTTCGCTCACTCCGCCAACCTCGAACATAACTCGTCCTGGTTTTACAACAGCTACCCAACCTTCTGGAGCACCTTTACCTGAACCCATGCGGACTTCAAGAGGTTTTTTCGTTCTTGCCATATGTGGGAAGATACGGATCCATACTTTACCGCCACGTTTCATATAACGTGTCATGGCAATACGGGCTGCCTCGATTTGACGGTTGCTTACATAGTTGCCTGATTCAGCAACAAGACCATATTCACCAAAATCTACCGAACGTCCAGCCTTGCTTCTTCCTTCGTAGCTCAAGCGGTGTGGACGACGATATTTTGTACGTTTAGGCATTAACATCTTCGTTACCTCCTTTGTTTACAGGAGCGGCCGCTTTTTCAGCATTTGCGCCCTTCGCATTTGCTTGACGTCCATTACGGTTATTGTTGCGGCCATCTGGACGACGATTGTTTCTTCTACGGTTACGCATTGGACGTTGTTTTGGAGCTTCAGGTTCTTTGACCATTTCGCCAGGCAATACTTCACCGCGGCAGATCCAAACCTTGACACCAAGACGACCATAAGTCGTAGCAGCTTCTTCCCATGCGTAGTCGATATCGGAACGAAGTGTATGCAAAGGAACTACACCTTCAGAATATCCTTCTGTACGTGCGATATCCGCGCCTGCTAAACGACCAGAAACCGAAGTTTTGATTCCTTTCGCTCCAGCGCGCATCGTGTTTTGGATCGCTTTTTTCTGTGTCGCGCGGAAAGATTTACGATTTTCGAGTTCGTTCGCGATCCAGCGTGCAACCAAACGAGCGTCCAAGTTTGGATTTGCGATCTCTACGACATTGATCTGAACGTTTTTCACGTTCGTCATCTTAACGATTTTTTTCTTTAATCCTTCGATTGATTTTCCATCTTGTCCGATTACGACACCTGGGTGCGCTGTACGGATGATGATCGTCAAGCGATTGTTTGTTCTTTCAATCTCAATTCTTGAGATTTGAGGATCGGCTTTTCTTTTATCGGCTGCGCTCGCAGACAATTTTGCATAGTAATCTTCGATAAAGTCACGGATTTTGACATCTTCCATCAATAATGTTCCGAATTCTTTATCATCCGAATACCATCTAGATTGCCAATCACGGATGATTCCGACACGCATTCCGATCGGACTAACTTTTTGACCCATTTCGATCCTCCTATTCCTTCTCAGCCACAACGACTGTTACGTGGCTGGTACGTTTCATAATTGGGCTTGCGCTCCCTTTTGCGCGAGGCATGAATCTTTTCATCGTCATCCCTTCGTCTGCATAGCAAGCCTTAACATAAAGTTTTGCTTCATCTAAATCATTATTATGAACTGCGTTGGCGATGGCAGACTTCAATACTTTACCTACGATCTCGCCACCTTTGTTTGGCAAGAATTTGCAGATCGCTGCTGCTTCTTCCACGCTCTTGCCTCGAATAAGATCCAAGACAAGTCTTACTTTACGAGGCTGAATGCGAACAGTTTTTGCGGTTGCTTTTACTTCCATCATCTCTACCTCCTACTTCTTGCCTTTCTTATCATCTTTTGCGTGATTTGCATATTTACGAGTTGGAACGAATTCTCCCAACTTGTGTCCAACCATATCTTCTGTCACATACACAGGAACGTGTTCTTTTCCGTTGTGTACTGCGAAAGTATGCTCAACGAATTGAGGGAAGATCGTTGAACGACGGCTCCAAGTTTTGATCACTTCTTTTTTGCCTGCTTCGTTAAGAGCAATGACTTTCTTCATCAAGTGTTCATCACAGAAAGGACCTTTTTTCAAACTACGACTCATGTCTTATCCTCCTTCTACTTACCGTTGCGGCGACGTACGATCAATTTCGTACTTGCTTTCTTCTTATTACGTGTCTTGACACCAAGAGCTTTTTTACCCCAAGGCGTCATAGGCGATTTACGTCCGATCGGAGTGCGACCTTCACCACCACCATGAGGGTGATCGTTCGGGTTCATTACAGAACCACGGACGGTAGGACGAATTCCTTTCCAACGGCTGCGTCCGGCTTTACCTAAATTGACAAGACTGTGGTCTTCATTGCCGACTGTTCCAACTGTTGCGCGACAAACACCTAGAACCTTACGAACTTCTCCAGATGTAAGACGCAATGTTACATATTTATCTTCAATACCAAGGATCTGGGCAGAAGCTCCGGCACTACGCGCCATTTGTCCACCTTTACCTGGTTTTAATTCAACGTTGTGAACGATCGTACCTTCAGGCATATTTCTAAGTTCCATCGCATTTCCTGTACGGATATCGACTTCTGGACCAGAAACGACCTTCATACCAACTTCTAATCCCTTTGGAGCAAGAATGTAGCGTTTCTCACCATCTACATAGTGGAGAAGCGCGATGTTGCAAGTACGATTTGGATCGTATTCGATCGCAGCGACTTTTGCTGGAACATTGTCCTTGCGACGTTTGAAGTCGATGATACGATATTTTCTTTTATGTCCGCCACCTTGATGACGTGTCGTGATACGACCTGTATTGTTTCGTCCACCTTTGCTTGTCAAAGATGTAACCAAACTTTTTTCTGGCGTCTTCTTCGTGATTTCTTCAAATGTCAATGTCGACATGCCACGACGGCCAGGTGTAGTAGGTTTATACTTTTTAATAGGCATAAACTGTTTTTTCCTCCTATTCGCAATATTTATTCAGGAAATAGCGACTTCTCCCTGATTATTCTTCACCAAACAAATCGATTGTTTGTCCTTCTTTAAGTTTTACGATCGCTTTGCGGACCGCTTTTGTTTTTCCTGTAAAACGTCCAACGCGTTTTGGTTTTGGTTTTACATTCAAGATATTGACTTTTTCAACATCTACGTGGAACAAAGCTTCAACAGCTAATTTCACTTCCACTTTTGTTGCGCCCTTAGCAACTTCAAAAGTCACTTTATTGTCTTCAGCCATGAGCTTCATCGACTTTTCGGTAATGATCGGGCGAAGGATCACGTCTCTATAATCTACCATTATGCTAACGCCTCCTCGATTTCTTTCACTGCAGCGCTAGTTACTACGATTCTATTCGCGTTTACTAAATCGTATACGTTGATTCCTTTTGAAGTCATCATGCTTACACCAGGAATATTTCTAGCGGACAACATCGCGTTCACGTTATTTTCGTTTTCACCTAATACGAACAATGTTTTATATGGCGCTTTGATCGCTTCTACAACTGCCACGAAATCTTTTGTTTTTGGGGCAGCCAGCTCCAATGTATCCATAACGTTCATCGCTTCTGCCAAGACTTTATCGCTCAATGCAGATTTAAGTGCAAGACGACGAACTTTTTTATTCAAACGGTAGCCATAGCTTCTAGGATGAGCGCCAAACACCGTTCCGCCGCCACGATATTGAGGAGCGCGGATCGAACCTTGACGAGCGCGACCCGTTCCTTTTTGACGATAAGGCTTGCGTCCACCGCCACGGACTTCAGAACGTCCTCTCGTGCTCGCTGTTCCTTGACGACGCGCTGCTTGCTGCATCACGAGAGCATCGAACAAAGCTTGCTGGTTTGGAACGATCCCAAACACTTCATCGTTTAAATCGATCGAACCAACAACATCGCCAGTTTGATTAATAACATCTAATGTAGCCATTATTCACTAACCTCCTCGTTTACCGTATAGTCAACCAAAGTCACAGGGGCTTTGTTTCCTTTGGAAGTTTTAGCAGTACGAACCATGACCAAACCTTTTTTAGGCCCTGGCACGCAGCCTTTGATCAATAAGTAATTCTTTTCAGGATCAACTTTGATCACTGTCAAGTTTGGATTCGTCGTGCGGTATCCACCTTCTTGACCAGCCATAACAGTACCCTTCATGATACGTCCTTGACGCGAAGTGATACCGTTTGTAGCCAACGAACCGATATGACGGATGTTCTTCGATCCACCATGTGTTTTTGGTCCTTGATGCGCATTGTTGCGGACGATCGTACCTTGGTAACCTTTACCTTTGCTCGTACCGATCACATCCACAGTTTCACCTGGTTCGAAAATATTAACGCTGACTGTATCTCCAACGTTCAGATCCAGTTCACAATCGCGAACTTCACGAACGAAACGTTTAGGTCCAGTTCCTGCTTTTTTTGTATGACCGATGTTCGCCTTTGTTGCTCTGCGCTCTTTGATATCTTCAAAGCCAAGCTGCACAGCTTCATAGCCATCTGTCTGTGTCGTTTTTACTTGAAGAACCACATTTGGAGTAGCTTCTACGACGGTAACAGGGATCAATTCTCCGTCTTCAGAGAAAACTTGAGTCATCCCTAATTTTCTTCCTAATAGACCTTTCATCTTTGACACCTCCATTAAAGTTTAATCTCGATGTCAACACCGCTAGGAAGTTCAAGTCTTTGTAAAGAATCGATTGTTTCCTTATTTGGTGCAACGATCTCAATCAAACGCTTATGCGTACGCATTTCAAATTGTTCACGTGAATCTTTGTATTTGTGAACTGCACGAAGAATCGTAACCACTTGCTTTTCTGTTGGAAGCGGTACTGGGCCGATGACTTTTTTAGCTCCGTGCTTTGTAGCAGCATCGACGATTTTTTTAGCACTTTCATCCAAAATCCGGTGCTCATACGCTTTTAAGCGAATTCTCATTGTATTGTTTGCCATGGTTTGCTCCTTTCGTTTATTCTAGATAAACATGCTCCATGCGAATTACCTGACTCACCCATGACAACGCTTTTCAGTGGGTCAGCAACCTCGCACTTCTACGCAGTGCTAAAAGATAATAGCATACAAAAACAGGGAATTCAACCCTGTTTATCATCATTATTTACTTAATCGTAAGGCTTGTATTCTACCTGCTCCGTGTCAAAATCCAAGAAGAGCTGAAAAGCGTTCCGGTTTTCATCTTCATCCCAGATCTCTACGAATTTAGGCGTGACTTCAACCAATATCTCCGTATCCTCGTGCGAATAAGCGTTGTAGGATTGCCAAAGAAATTTTTTATAAAGCTGCTCGAAGATTCTTCCTTCTTCTTCGATAACTAGACCTTTAATGGCGGCGATCCCTTCGACTTGCACTCCATTCCAGCACATAGCTACTCGTGGATTCTCATATAGCTGTCTCGTCTTGCGGAAATTCTTATCCGTCTTGAAATAGATCTTATCATGATAAAACAAGCAGCTGACGTTTCGGACCATCGGATAATCATCGACACTCGTGGCGAGCGCCATGATCTTCCAATCTCCCAATTTTTCATCCATGATTTTTTTTGCTTCTTCGAATTTCATACCTTGCTCCCTTTAAAACATTCCATTGAGCGTGCAAACGATCAAGAGCGCGCTCACAAATAGAAAACCTCCAACGGCTGCCATTCCTTTGCTCGTGGATACATGTGTCGATTCTTTCACGAGTCCAGAATGGCGTAAAGCTGTTACGATCGGCTTATAGATCAAAAGTGTCGCGCCCGAATTGATCCCGCATTTGATCAAGTTGAAAGGCACGATTCCTGGCAACAGCAAGTTCACTACAGCTTCTCGCGGCATTCCATAATAGATGGGCGTCACGATATAGTTCCAGATCACCATCGAAACACAATTGAACAAAGTCCCCACGATCAATCCGATCATCGCGCCTTGCTTCGTATGCATCTTTTTATAAATAAAGGCGGCTGTGCAAGCATAGGTACATGAAGCGATCATGTTCATGAGAACATCTAAGATCGTTCCGCCGCGAAAGAGCAATTCGAGCACAGAAGTGATCGCGGAAATGATCAGTGCCGTCATAGGACCATACATAAATCCACCAATGACGATAATGATATCCTTTGGATCAAACTTCAAAAAAGGAACCGCTGGGACGATCGGAAACGAGATCAAAAGATTCAAGACCATTGCCATCGCGCAAAGAAGACCAATCACTGTGATTTTTTTCGTTTTCGAATTTTCCATTTTTTAACCCTCCTTAAATAAAGAAAACGCGCCTAAAATAAACTTCTAGGTGCGTTTTTCAGACTATTAAAAAAGGTCATTGAAAAAACTCTTCTTTCATCCAGACTTTAACTGTTGCTATCGGAGTTTCACCGATTCGGCCCGTAGGTTCGCGGAGTATACCGCCAGTAGAGAATTTCACTCTGCCCTGAAGATTTATTCTATGCGCTATTATTGTACGCCTTTCGCATCTCCTTGTAAACTTATTCTATCTACCTTCGTTAGGAATCGAATAAAGGATTTTTGAGAACTTGTTTTTTTCGACAAAATAGGCGACAAGCAAAACGACAAGAGTAAAATCCAAGTTTGGAGGAAGCATAAGTTTCAATAAAAAACTTAGCAAAAAAGAGCTAACATCCATATAAAGAAAATCGCGGCTTTTCGTGCAGGAATGGATCATCCGGTATTTGACCTGCAGATTGGTGACCAAGATCACCAAACCGATCACGCCTACGATCGCGTCCACGGAAAAGTTGATCAAATAGATCCCAGCCAGCAAAGCGCGTAAAAAGAATAAGACCATCGTTCCACTCATCACGATCATCAAACCAGTCATCGTAAACTTTTCTTCATATTCTTTCCGGATTGTCTTCTCGATTTGTTTGAACGCAGAAGAGCGTCGCCAAGAGCGTAAGTTGTCAAACGTATATGTCATCGGTTTTTTTTCTTTTTCCGCTTTCTCCATCTGCATCACATAAAATCGGGCATACATCGCTTTCTTGATCCCAAGCCAATCCTTTTTATCGATCACTTCGACCATTTTGCAAAGATCGGAATCCTCTTGCGCTTGCATCCATTGATTTTTAATTTCAACTGGAAGCCAGGACGTTATTTTTTTGGAATCACTCATCCAATGATTACCTGTTCGGATTCGTCGATTTGAATATTGGAGTCGAAGAACATTTTGAGCGCTTCGTAGGCGTAGGCTGTATCTTTGCTTCCTGCTGTTTCATAACTCGAATGCATTGCCAATTGAGGCAATCCGATATCGACAGCGTTGAGCGAGACTTGCGTGTTGGATAGATTTCCAAGCGTAGAACCTCCCACCTTGTCTGAACGGTTGGCGAACAATTGCACAGGGACGCCAGCTTTCTTACAAATCGAAACGAAGATCGAACGAGAGAAAGCGTCTGTCGTATACTTTTGGTTCGCCGCTTCTTTGATGACGAGTCCATGATTCATATATGCACAATTGATCCGATCCGTTTCTTCGCTCTTATTTGGATGGACAGCATGCGCATTATCGCAGGAAACTAAGAACGATCTTGCGATCGCTTGATGATATTCATCTTCATCATAGCCTAAGTTGAAGTTGATCCGACGAAGCGTATCTTGCAAGAATGTAGACATGGCGCCTTGTTTTGTGTTCGAGCCAACTTCTTCATTATCAAAGCAGCAGTAAACATTGATCGCTTTTGGATTGCTGCTGGCTAAAAAGCCTTTTAGCGACACAAAAGCACATTGCAAATCATCCAATTTTGGAGAAGAAATGAACTCGTTTTCATAGCCCCAGATCGCTGGACTTTGACGATTGACCAAGAACAGATCTTTTCCAAGGATGTCCTCTTTTTGCACCCCTAATTCTCTAGCGATCATTTGATCAAATTCACCTGGTCGCATAGCTCCGGCTGAAAAGAGAGGGCATAAATCAACAGAACGGTTGAATGCATATCCATCGTTCACTGCTCTATTCATATGGATCGCTAAGTTAGGAATCAGCAAAACATCTTTATCGATGTAAAGCAATTTATTTTTGATCGCGCCATCTTCTTTGACTAGCACGCGGCCTGCCACGCTAAGTGGTCGATCGAACCATGTGCTGTCGATCATTCCGCCATACGCTTCTACGTTTAATTTTAGATATTCGCCAGGTCCTAGGAGCTCGGCTGCGCTTTTGATCTTATACGTTGGAGAATCCGAATGTGCCGCACTCATTTGGAAATGGTAATCGCTCAATTCATTTCCTATCTGAAACGCGATGATGCTTGAATTGTTGCGGGTTGAATAATACTTACCGCCCTTTTCAAGTTTCCAAGGCTTTCCTTCTGGTAAATATGTATAGTTTTCTTTTTCTAAATACGATTTGATAGTATGGATCGAATGGAACATACTCGGACTTGCTTGTATGAATTCCAATAATTCTTTTGAAATCTCTAAATCATTCATAGTATTGCCTCCTTCTTGTAGTGTAGCATCAAACAAAAGAAAAAGAAAACCTCGCTCTTGAGGTTTTCTCTTTCCACTATTTCGATGATACCGCTTTTTCGTCTTGTCTTTTGCGGATCATTGGCATGATCATGCCTAACAAAATGAATACGAATGGTGAAAGTGCGTTCAAGACCGTACGCATTGGATCTTGTGAATCATACATTCCTAAAATACAGAATGTCGCAGTGATCACGAAACACCATACACCAAAGAACAAGGCGACTTTATTGTTTTTAACAAATTGATAATCGCGTGGGAATTTCGCGGATTGCTTGCGGAGCATGATATAGGCGAAGAACACCCATAAATAACGAAGTGGCATACATACTGAATTCAAGCGGGTCAACCAAGTAATGATATCCGAAGCGTCTTTTCCTAATAACTGGATCGCGATGATCGAGCCTGAAAGAACAACAACGAGCTTGATTCCATTTGTATAGGCACCATATTGGTTTTTCTTCAACAATTGTTTTGGAACGTATTGTCGAGCCGACTCATCATCCAAAAGCATTCGCAATGGAGCGTCGATACTGAGCACTAAAGTCGAGAACTGTCCAACCGCATTGCAGGCTCCATAGAAAATAACGAACAAGTTCCCAACATGATAATATTCGCCAAGTCGTTGGAATGCTTCATAAGCTCCATTGGCAATGAAGGATGCTTGCGCTTCTCCTGTGATTTCTGCACCCGAGAACATCATACCTAAGGCAACAGTTCCTAAGATTGCGCAAACCATGACCATGATCGCCAAAGCAATCATTCCTTTTGGGAAGTTTTTCGCTGGATTTTCTACTTTATTTACGTAAGGAGAAATCTTTTCACATCCTCCAACCGCGAACACAAGGATCGATAGCGAGGTGAAATATTCAACATTGAACTTTGGAATCAATGCGTCCCAGCTCCAATCCAGCGGAATATAAGTCGCGTTTGGATTGATGATCGGTGCTGCGAACATCATCAATATAAACAAGATCGACATGATGAACATACTCGATCCGGCTGCCGTTGCCAACGCTTTTAGTGGATTCAAGCCTCTAGATGCGACCCATGCGAAGAACAAGAATACGACACCTGTCGCAAGTTGGACTTGCCAAGATGGCAGCGAGTCATACCAATCGTTTTTTAGAGTCATCCAAGCTAGCGCTTTGAGTCCTCCTGATCCTTTTGATGCGATATAAGGAATATGAACGACCCAATATGTATATCCCGCGTAATATGCGAGTTTTGGGTTTGTCGTTTCCAATACCCAGGATGTAACGCCGCCTCCAGCGTTCTTAAATGCAGAACCCAGTTCTCCAACCATTAAAGCGTATGGTACGAAATATAAAGCAAACATCATGATCCATGAGAAGATTACTTGTGTTCCATGGAAATAGCCAAATCCGTTTGTTACATTTCCAAATCCCCAAACAGTAGAGAAAGCCATGAAGGCCAACATATACCATTTGATCTTTTGGTTTGACTTCTGGGTAGATGAATTATCTTTAGCCATTTTTAGCTCCTTTCATATGTCTTAACAATCTTCACACAATCATTATGGATTGTCAAACAAGTTAGGTTATTTAGATTTATTAAAATAAGCACAAAAAAAGAGACAACCTTTCGATTGTCTCAAAATTGATCAAAAATTAACCAACGATTTCAGTAACGTTTCCGGCACCTACAGTGTGTCCGCCTTCACGAATAGAGAATTTCGTTCCGTTTTCCAATGCGATTGGAGCGATCAATTCAACATTCATTTCAACGTTGTCACCAGGCATAACCATGTCTGTTCCTTCAGGAAGAGTGATTACACCAGTAACGTCTGTTGTACGGAAGTAGAATTGAGGACGGTAGTTCGAAACGAATGGAGTATGACGTCCACCTTCTTCTTTGCTCAATACGTATACTTGCGCTTTGAATGTAGTGTGTGGGTTAACGCTTCCTGGTTTTGCAAGGACTTGTCCACGTTGGATCTCGTCACGTGCGACACCACGAAGAAGTGCACCGATGTTGTCTCCGGCTTGTGCTTCGTCCAATTGTTTATGGAACATTTCAAGACCAGTCAATACCGATTTACGAGTTGGTTTGATACCAACGATTTCAACTTCGTCACCAAGGTGAGCCGTTCCACGTTCAACACGTCCAGTTGCGACAGTACCACGACCAGAGATCGTCATAACGTCTTCGACAGCCATCAAGAATGGTTTGTCGATGTCACGTTCTGGATCTGGGATCCAAGTATCAACCGCATCCATCAATTCGTCGATCGCACCTTCATAGTTAGGGTCTCCTTCAAGAGCCTTAAGAGCAGAACCACGGATGATTGGAGTGTTGTCTCCGTCGAATCCATATTCGTTAAGCAATTCACGAACTTCCATTTCAACAAGGTCGATCAACTCTTCATCGTCAACCATGTCGCATTTGTTCAAGAATACAACGATGTAAGGAACACCTACTTGGCGAGCAAGAAGGATGTGCTCACGAGTTTGAGGCATAGGACCATCCGATGCTGCTACTACAAGGATCGCACCATCCATTTGGGCTGCACCTGTGATCATGTTCTTAACGTAGTCAGCGTGACCTGGGCAGTCTACATGGGCATAGTGACGATTTTCTGTTTGATATTCAACGTGTGCTGTGTTGATCGTGATTCCACGTTCTTTTTCTTCTGGAGCTCCGTCGATAGAATCGTAAGCTTCTGCTTTAGCCATACCTTTTTTTGCTAAAACGTTAGTAATCGCTGCAGTTAACGTAGTTTTACCATGGTCAACGTGACCGATCGTACCAATGTTAACGTGAGTTTTACTTCTGTCAAATTTTTCCTTAGCCATTTAAATTTTCCTCCTAAATGCTAATCATTCATAAATAATCGGTTTAATTTTAATTCAATATGTCATTAAAATCAACCTATTTATGTTTCATTATTCTTGTGCTGTTGCACTTTCTTTAATGATCTTTTCAGAGATGCTCTTAGGCACTTCTGAATAATGATCAAATTTCATAGAATAGTTACCACGACCTTGTGTGAATCCACGAAGATCTGTAACATAACCAAACATTTCAGAAAGAGGGATCATCGCACGTACGATGATTGCGTTACCGCGCTCTTCTTGGTCTGTGATCTGACCGCGACGGCTAGAGACATCACCCATGACCGAACCAAGATATTCTTGAGGGGCAGTGACTTCAACAAACATGATCGGTTCCAAAAGAACTGGCTTACATTTTTTAGCAGCCTGGCGAAGTGCCATGCTGGCCGCGATCTTATAGGCCATTTCCGAAGAGTCGACATCATGGTAAGATCCATCAAACAAAGTCGCCTTCACATCGATTACTGGATATCCAGCGATCATACCGTTCTCAAGAGCGGCTTCCAAGCCTTCTTGCGTAGGTTTGATATATTCACGAGGAACCGAACCACCAACGATCGCATCCACGAATTCGAAACCTTTTCCTTCATTTGGCTCGAACTTGATCCATACGTGTCCATATTGACCACGTCCACCAGATTGACGGATGTATTTTCCTTCACATTCAGCTTCTGTGCGGATCGTTTCACGATAAGCAACTTGTGGTTGTCCGACTACCGCTTCGACTTTGAATTCGCGACGAAGACGGTCAACGATGATATCCAAGTGAAGTTCACCAACACCAGCGATGATCGTTTGTCCTGTTTCTTCATTCGTATATGTTTTGAATGTAGGATCTTCTTCCGCAAGTTTTGCAAGGGCAAGACCCATCTTATCTTGGTCAGCCTTTGTTTTTGGTTCAAGCGAAAGTTCGATCACTGGTTCTGGGAATTCCATCGACTCGAGGATGATCGGTGATTTTTCATCACAAAGCGTATCTCCTGTTGTCGTATTTTTCAAACCAACGGCCGCAGCGATATCTCCTGCGTAAACTTCGGAGATCTCTTTACGAGCATTGGCGTGCATTTGAACGATACGTCCAAAACGTTCTCTCTTGTCTTTGTTCGAGTTGAGAACATAGCTTCCCGATGTTGCCGTACCTGAGTAGACACGGAAGAACGAGAGCTTACCAACAAATGGGTCTGTTGCGATCTTAAAGGCCAAAGCGGAGAATGGTTCTTCATCGCTTGCATGTCTTTCATCTGGTTCGCCCGTCAAAGTCGTTCCTTTGATTGCAGGAATATCAAGAGGTGAAGGCAGATAATCTACGACCGCATCCAAAACCATTTGGACACCTTTGTTTTTATAGGCAGATCCGCAAAGAACAGGGAAGAAGTCACCAGCGCAAACAGCGATACGAAGCACGCGTTTGATTTCTTCAACGCTAGGTTCTTCACCTTCAAGCACTTGCATCATGAAATCTTCATCATAATCTGCAAGATACTCGAGAAGCTTCATGCGATATTCTTCCGCAAGATCAACAATGTCTTCTGGGATCTCAGTCACTTCGATTTCAGTACCAAGATCATTTTTATAGATCTCCGCTTTTCGTTCAATGATATCTACGATTCCAGTGAACGAGCTCTCGGCACCGATTGGAAGTTGGATCGGGCAAGATTTTGCGCCCAAACGCTCCAAGATCGTGTTGCACGACATGATAAAATCTGCACCTGTCGCATCCATCTTGTTGACGAACACGATACGAGGGACACCATATTCCGTTGCTTGGCGCCATACAGTTTCTGTTTGAGGCTCAACTCCGGCTTTCGCATCCAATACAGTGACTGCACCATCCAAGACACGCAGTGAACGTTCAACCTCAACGGTAAAGTCTACGTGGCCTGGAGTGTCAATGATATTGATCCGGCACCCTTTCCAGTGACAAGTCGTTGCGGCCGAAGTGATCGTGATACCACGTTCTTGTTCTTGGGCCATCCAGTCCATCGTACTTGCACCATCGTGTGTTTCACCAATTTTATGATTGACACCCGTGTAGTACAAAATACGTTCTGTCGTTGTTGTTTTTCCTGCGTCGATATGCGCCATGATCCCGATATTGCGGGTATCCTTTAATGAGAATTCTCTTGGCATTCTTTCGACATCCTTTCTTACCAGCGGTAATGAGCAAACGCCTTATTCGCTTCTGCCATTTTATGAACAGATTCGCGTTTCTTCACGCTTGCACCAGCGTTGTTGGCAGCATCGATGATCTCAGCAGCCAAGCGCTGTTCCATTGTTTTTTCGTTTCTGAGACGTGCATAGTTGACCAACCAGCGAAGTCCCAAAGTCAAACGACGCTCATCGCTGACTTCTACAGGCACTTGATAGTTCGCACCACCAACACGACGTACTTTCAATTCAAGTTGAGGCATTACATTTTCCAATGCTTCCTCAAATACTTCCATA
The DNA here is from genome assembly GCF_001945605.1 of Dubosiella newyorkensis. Lineage (GTDB taxonomy): Bacteria > Bacillota_I > Bacilli_A > Erysipelotrichales > Erysipelotrichaceae > Dubosiella > Dubosiella newyorkensis. The sequence continues at coordinate 2,556 of NZ_MPKA01000085.1, read as the reverse complement.
GGTTGTTTTCCAGTTTTTACTTCAATAATATCAAACGCGTTGTATAAGATATTTTGAGCAGTCCCTCTTTTACCATCAATCATGATTTTATTGATCAAGCGAGTGATCAGCTTAGAGTTATAAATAGGGTCTACTAATACATCACGTTTAGCAATATGTCCTTTTCTAGGCATGGTCTATTTCTCCTTTCACGATCGATTAGTTTTTAGGTTTTTTCGTTCCGTATAAAGAACGTGATTGTTTACGGTCATTTACTCCGGCGCAGTCCAACGTTCCACGGATGATGTGGTAACGAACACCTGGCAAGTCTTTGACACGACCACCACGGATCAAAACCACACTGTGCTCTTGCAAGTTGTGTCCGATTCCTGGAATATAAGCAGTAACTTCCATTCCGTTCGAAAGACGAACACGGGCATATTTACGAAGCGCCGAGTTTGGTTTTTTTGGTGTCATCGTACCAACACGAGTACATACTCCACGTTTTTGTGGGGATGACAAATTTGTTGGTTTTGATTTCAAAGAGTTGTAACCACGGTTCAAAGCTGGTGACTTTGATACGTTTTGACTAGCCTTACGACCTTTACGAATCAATTGATTGATTGTAGGCATAAGTTCCTCCTTCTATACTTAATTATTTTTAGATACAAGTACACGAATCCGGGTGGTTCATAACCGTTCCTTTTTTTAGTCCCCGAAGGGACTCGTTGCGCGTACGAATGTACTTTACTCATTTATGGATGAATTGTCAAGCTTTTTTAAAAAAAAAGATGCCTTGTAAACTGAAAACTTAAATTCCAATCCAGACCATCAAAATCGGAATTTAGTCATTCAAAAATTCCAATTCGAATTTACTCGTACATTTCCTTCTATTTCCGTGTATCCTTTATTTGGAACGTCTTCTTTTGCTCCCCCTTTCAAAAGGAGAACTGTTATGGCCAAAAACAAACATCTAGATCGTAATGATCGTACCATCATCCTTCGTGGAATCGTTGAAAGATCTCCCCGCACTTCTGTCGCCCTCACTCTGGGCAAAGACAGCAGCACCATCGCCAAGGAGATTCGTCTTCACCGTCTGACCATCCCGCCAAAAAAATTTCAGATTGCTAAAAATCTCGGCGGTCCGATCGTCCGCTGCGCCATCAAGGATTGTATCCACATCCAAGACGGCTCCTGTCCTCTTCACAGAAAAACACAGAACGGCAAGTGTTTCGAGCCTTGCGATCATCCTCAGCCTTTTCCCTGCAGACAGCGCGACCGCTGGCTTGCCTGCAACGGCTGTCCCGATCAAAAGAAGTGCTTCCGGTTTCAATACAAATACGATCCCGATTCCGCTCAGAACGAATATTCCTCCCTGCTCCGTGGATCCCGGGCCGGTATCAACATGACGACCGGACAGCTCGATCAGCTCGCCTCCATCATTGCCCCGCTCCTTAAGCACGGCCTTTCTGTCGAGTCGATCGTTTCCAACCATCCTGAAATCGAAGTCTGCGCCAAGACCCTATACAATCTGATCAATGACGGGTATCTCAAGCCTTACGGCATCGACCGTTTCTCTACTCGCAGGGCCGTCAATCGAAGGCAGTCCTCCATAAAGAAAAACTATAAGCCAAGGGTCGACCGCTCCTATCAGATCGGACGCACCTACAAGGATTTCTGCGAGTATATCAAGCAGCATCCTCAAGCTTATGTGTGGGAAATGGATACCGTCTATAATGATATACACACAGGGCCGTTCATCCAGACTTTCCTGGAACGATTCTCCAATTTCATGATCGCGCATCTGTGCACAGAAAAAACAGCGGATCAGATGCTGGAAGGAATCGTTCGCATCCGTGATCAGCTCTCAGAAGAGGAATTCAAGAAATATTTTCAGGTGATTCTCACCGACAGAGGCTCGGAATTCACCAAGGCTGACGAAATAGAAAAGCTTGGATGCCGCCTCTTCTACTGCGATCCGATGCAGTCGGGACAAAAAGGAAAGATCGAAGAGAACCATACCATTCTTCGATACATCTGCCCTAAAAAGGCGGATCTGGCAAAACTGGGACTGAGAGAACAAGAGGATCTGGATACGATCTGCTCGCATCTCAATTCCTATCCGAGGAAGTCGCTGTCAGGACGCACTCCATATGAAGCTCTTCAATTTTTTCTCAGGAACGACGAACTTCCTAAGAAGCTCCGTATCTGCAGGATCGAATTCGACGATCTGAATCTGAATCCGGATCTGATCCGTAAAGATTGATTTATTCCGGGGAGCAAAAGGGACCTGTCAACCATCCAAACACTACGAGCGATCGGAATTAAGTGATACATTTAAAAAAAATCACAATCTGACCGTAGCTTTTATATACCTTTTTTTACCATCCAAGCCGCTTAAATTTTATCATTTTAGAGTTTACTCATACAGAAAAACCGTAAGCGGGAATTAAAACAGCGGGTAGCAGCCTGATGAAAGTTAAAGTAGAGTAACCACAGGAGGTGGCTACCCTATGGAAACGAATACCACTGCTCATAATGAAGATCTTGTATTTACCGAGATTCCTTTTCCAAAAA
>NZ_MPKA01000083.1 GCF_001945605.1 Dubosiella newyorkensis | reverse complement strand
GTGGCGGGTCTCTTTGATTTCGGGATCGCGGAAAGAGAAATAGATCTGAAGATACAAGCCATTTTTGAGATGCGATTTTTTAAGGAAATAAGCCATGAAAACGTCCTCCGTGTAAAACACCTTAACATCATTATTATAGCATATAAAAAAATAATTCAAAAAAAAGATGCACAAAAAAAATCCCTTTAAATAAGGGATAAACAGATAGTATATGAGGATAAGAGGTCAAAAAAAATGGTGCTAAACCCGTAAAGACGGGATGTGTTTAAATAGGGGAACAGTCAGTATACTCCATCGCTGACTGTTACAGCCAACGAAAGTATTTGTCCCATCAACAGATGTTTTCAACTCTCCCGAAAGCTACCAGGTTTTATCCTCCTTTGGTAGCTTTTACTTTTTTTAAAAAAATTTTGCGAAAAGCGTTGACAGAATTAGATTCTCGATATATTATAAATGAGCGTTAAGAAACACGGAGGCTTAGCTCAGTTGGGAGAGCGTCTGCCTTACAAGCAGAGGGTCAGCGGTTCGAGCCCGTTAGCCTCCACCATGTTTAATGCCGACTTAGCTCAATTGGTAGAGCAACTGACTTGTAATCAGTAGGTTGTGGGTTCAATTCCTATAGTCGGCACCATGTGACCCGTTAGCTCAGCTGGTAGAGCATTTGACTTTTAATCAAAGGGTCGGGCGTTCGAATCGCCCACGGGTCACCATTTTTATTCGCAGGTGTAGTTCAATGGTAGAACTTCAGCCTTCCAAGCTGACTACGTGAGTTCGATTCTCATCACCTGCTCCATTTGAAAGTAACTTACGGCTATACATGCTCGTAAGTTTTTATTTTGGCTGAAATATAAAAAGCGTAGATTTCGCAGCGATATCTACGCTTTTTATATTTTCTTCAACCAACAAGCTTTTTTATTTTTTGATTTGATAAACGATCCCTTCGTATGGTGTAAGATCCATCTCCTTCTGAAGCTCTTTTTCTTCCTCGTTGCTCAAAAGCAGCTGAGCATTTCCTACAAGTTCATCCGGTAAAACGACATGCTGTGGGGATCGAGAAAAGTTGCACAACACGACAAGCGATTCATTCTCTCCTTCTCGAGAAAAAACATACACGTTTTCATCTTCTTCCAAATATTGTTTATAGACACCATTTGTGAGAATCGGAAGTTTATGTCTCAAATCGATGAGCTTTTGATAAAAATAGAAAACCGAATCAGGGTCTGCTAACGCTTCTTCCGCATTGATCGTTCGATAATTCGGATTCACGCCGATCCATGGCTGTCCGCTTGAGAAACCACCGTTTTTCTGATCGTTCCACTGCATTGGCGTTCTCGCATTGTCTCTGGACATTCGATAACCCCCTTCCATAAACGTATCCTCGCTTAATCGTTTCGAATCCTTCACAAGCTCCTTATACGCGTTCAAGATCTCTACATCCTTATAATCCTCGATCGAATCAAAACGAACATTTGTCATTCCGATCTCTTCGCCTTGATAAATATATGGCGTTCCTTGATGCATATGGAGACAGAGTCCTAACATTTTCGCGGACTTTTTGCGCCATTCTTCGCTCGCGTTCCCAAAACGGGATACGATTCGAGGCTGATCATGATTGTTCCAATATAAAGAGTTCCAGCCTTGATCCGCCAATCCCTCTTGCCACTTTTTGAAGTTTTGCTTCATTTTCCTTAAGTCAAAAGGAATAGGTGTCCATTTTCCATATTCACCTTGGTCGATCGACATCATTTCAAATTGAAATACCATGTTCAATTCATTTTCATCTGCACTCGTATATTTCTTCGCCTCTTCTACCGTGACTCCAGGCGCTTCTCCAACTGTCACGATATCGTACTTCGATAAAACATTGCGATTCATTTCTTTCAAGAATTCGTGAACGCGCGGTCCGTTTGCTGTATAGATCATCGAATTCCCATATAAACCTCCATAGGTCGGAGCGTCCAAGAAGCGTTGATCTTTTGAAATCAAATTGATCACATCCATCCGAAAACCATCTACGCCTTTATCGAGCCACCACGTCATCATGGAATACACTTCTTGACGAACTTTTTCATTTTCCCAGTTCAGATCGGGCTGCTTTGTCGCGAAAAGATGCAAATACCATTGATTTGTCGCCTCATCCTTCTCCCAAGCCGATCCCGAAAAAACGGAGCCCCAATTGTTTGGTTCCGTATCTCCATCTTTCCAAATATAATAATCCCGATACGGATTTTCTTTGGAAGATCGTGCCTCCAAGAACCAAGCATGCTCATCCGAAGTATGATTGACCACAAGATCCATAACGATCTTCAATCCTTTTTCATGGGCTTCCGCTAAGAAGGCGTCAAAATCCTCCATCGTTCCAAAGTCTTCCATGATCGCGCGATAATCGGAAATATCGTATCCATTGTCCGCGTTTGGCGAAGCATAAACAGGGGAAAGCCATAGCACATCCACACCTAAAAGCTTCAAGTAATCCAATTTCTGGCGGATCCCATTCAGATCGCCGATCCCATCTCCATTCGAATCCATGAAGCTTCGCGGATAGATTTGATAAATCACACTATTTTTCCACCAATCTTTTCTAGTTTCCATTTCTTCCTCTCCTTTATGTTTGATTTATCTTTATTGTAGTGAATACGGGCTTTGACTTCTAACACCTTTTACAAAGAAAATCACACAATCTATAAAACGATGAAGATCGATACTTGATCTTCATCGTTCAATTTATAGAAGTCTTAATACAATTTAGCCCCTGCAGGAATATGATCATTCACGATCAAAAGATGCAGTCGTTCTTCTCCATTTTCTTCATGGATCGCGCTTAACAACATACCACACGATTCGATTCCCATCATGGCGCGTGGCGGCAAATTCGTGATCGCGATCAAAGTCTTGCCGACAAGTTCTTCTGGCTCATAGTAAGCGTGGATCCCGCTCAAGATTGTCCGATCCTTGCCTGTACCATCGTCCAAAGTAAATTGAAGAAGCTTCTTTGATTTTGGAACAGCCACACATTCCTTGACTTTCACTGCCCGGAAATCCGATTTACTGAAAGTATCAAAATCGACATCTTCCTCGAACAATGGTTCTACTTTGACATTCGAAAAATCAATGACCTCTTTTTCCTTTGGTTCTTCCATCTTTGGCTTTTCTTTTTTCTTTGAATCATCATTCAAATTTTTCATATGCGGGAACAACAGTACTTCGCGAATCGTCTTTTGATTCGTCAAAAGCATCACGAAGCGGTCGATTCCAAGACCAACACCGCCTGTAGGAGGCATACCGTACTCAAGCGCCTCAATATAATCGACATCCATTTCATTCGCTTCATCATCGCCCAAGTCTCTAAGTTCCAATTGCTTTTCAAAACGCTCTCTTTGATCGATCGGATCATTTAATTCCGAGAAGGCGTTAGCGTATTCGCTTCCACAAATAAAGAGCTCATAACGATCGGTAAATCGAGGATCTTTCGTATTCCGTTTCGCTAATGGCGAGATCTCGATCGGATATTCATAGACAAAGGTCGGCTGTTCGATCGTCTCCTCCACAAATTCATCGAAGAACAACGAAATGATATGTCCTACTGAATTGTGCTTTTTCTCGACCACGATCCCCTTTTCTTCGGCTAGCTTCTTCGCTTCTTCAAAACTCATTTCTTGTTTAAAATCAATACCTGTCTTTTCTTTTATGGCTTCGCACATCGTAATACGCTTAAACGGTTCACCAAAGTGCAGATTGACTCCCTTATATTCAATGTCTGTAGTGCCTAGCACTTTTTTCGATACGAACTTGAACAAGCCTTCGATCAGATCCATCATGCCATGCAGATCCGAATAAGCGACATACGCTTCGACCGTCGTAAATTCTGGATTGTGCATTGGATCCATTCCTTCATTCCGGAAAAGACGGCCAATCTCATAAACGCCCTCGAGACCGCCAACGATCAAACGCTTCAAAGGAAGCTCGGTCGCGATCCGCAAATAGAATGGCATATCCAAAGTATTATGATGCGTGATGAATGGTCTAGCTGCCGCGCCGCCAAGAATTGGCTGCAAAACAGGTGTTTCAACTTCCATAAGACCTTGTCCATCCAAATACTCTTGAATAGCACGAATGATGCGAGGACGAGTCACCGCGATCTTTTTCGCTTCTGGATTCATGATCAAATCAACATACCGTCTGCGATAGCGTTCTTCCGTATCTGTCAAGCCATGAAACTTTTCTGGCAGCGGCCGAAGCGATTTTGACAAATGAGTATACTCTTTGGCGCGAATTGCAAGATCCCCATGATCCGTCTTCATGAGAGTTCCTGAAATTCCTACGATATCGCCTAAGTCGTTCTTTTTAAAGATCTCATACGCATCGTCGCCTACCGTATCTTTACGAACATAGATCTGGATCTGTCCATCAAGATCTTGAATATGCATAAAGCCCGCTTTTCCCATTCTGCGTTTGGTCATGATCCGCCCAGCCACAGTCACAGGAACTTGTTGTTCTTCGAGCTCCTCTTTTGTATAGTCGCTATAGATCGGAAGAATATCGCCAGAACGATGGGTCCGCTTGAACGCCGATCCGAAAGGATCTACACCCATCGCCTTTAGATCCTCCATTTTTTGGCGTCTTACTCTTTCTTGTTCCGACAACTTTTCTTGTCCTTTTTTCTTTTTTTCTGCCATTTTATCTCCTTTTCCACAAAAAAAGAGCACTCCAGGGACGAAGTGCTCGCGTTACCACCCTGATTCGTTTTCTAGTTGCCTAAAAAACCTCAAGAACCGATCCGGTCCAATCCTTTAAAGCAGGAATTACTGTCGCTCCCAAGCCTTTCTTCCCTATGCTCGATCTCTCTTTTCCACCAACCAAGAGCTCTCTATCGATCAAAAAACATACGTACTCCTCTTGTTCATCGCGATTCTGTGGTAATCGTACATAACTTATTCTATTTTGTCAATTGGATTTGGCTGCATACGCGATTGCGATCGCGCCAGGGCCAGCATGGGTCCCGATCGCCGCCCCTACTTGATATATTGTAGGATCCTGGAGCGAAAATTTAGAAGCGAGAGCGTCTGTGAACCAAGAAATATCGTGCGTCTTTCCCGTATATCCAAAATACACGTTTGATAGATCGGCCCCCTGTTCTTCGAGTTGTTTTGTGATTTCCGAAAGGATCGTTTTCTTGCTGCGAGCCTTCGAGATCACCTCCACCTTTCCGTCGATAACGCTTATGATCGGCTTGATCTTCAAGAAGTTTCCTGCCATGTAGGCCGCCTTCGATAAACGCCCTCCCTTATACAAATATTCTAACGTGTCGACGATCGCTAAAAGATGAGTTCTTTCTTTCAAAGCATCTAGCTCTTTTTTGATTTCTTTCGCGTTTTTTCCTTCGTCACGAAGACGGATCGCTTCCTCGACAAGTAGACGCAAAGAAAGTGTGACTTGTTTTGAATCGAGCACTTCAATATTTTCGCGCTCGCTCATTTCTTTGGCGAGAACCGCAGACTGATAGGTTCCTGACAATTCTTTGGCGATCGGGATCACAACAATCTCATGCTCCCATTCATCGTACGCCTTCAAAAAGGCGCCAGGAGAAGGCTGCGACGTTTTAGGTAGCGACGGGCTTTCTAAAAGCAAGTCATAAAAAGCGTCTGGTTCTATATCGATCCGATCTTTATAGTTTTTTCCTTGACATTCGATTTCCATCGGAACGAGTGAGAGTTCCTTTTTTTTGATTTCTTCTAGCGTATAGTCGCTCGCAGAATCAACAATGAGTTTTACCATGGTCTTTTTCCCTTTCCATTTCTTTCGCTATTTCTTTTAGCATCGTTTCTAAAAGCAGGACTTGCTCATAGGTGTAACTATTTCGAATATGATTCATCACGCTTTCGATATATTCGTCATTTTTTCGATAGAGCCTTTTTGCTTTTGGCGTCACCTTTAAGTGCGCACTTCTTTTATCCGTCTTCGATTCCACTCTTTCTACATAGCCTTTTGCGATCAATTGATTGATCTTGTAGGTCGCATTGGATTGCGATATATGCATATAGTTGGCATATTCGAGGATCGTTGGCTCTTGCAACAATTCGATCACATCGATACTGAACGCTTCTGGCAAACTCAGCTCCTTCGAACAAAGACTTTCATAAAAACTCTCTCGAAAAAGGTCATATACATATTTAAACTCTTGATTGATCACATGTCCTCCATTTACTTAAAATATTTTAATTATATTTCTGTTTCAGTCAACAAATACTTAAAAAAAATATATAAAAAGCACTTTCAGAAAGTGAAAGCGCTTATTTATAATAAAAGACTATACATTTTAATCCCGGTCCTGTATGGGTGCCGACTAGCGAGCCAATCTGGGAGACGTCCACATCTTGAAATGGATACCCTTTTTTCATCTCTTCAATAAAGTCTTCCATTTCTTCTGGCTTATAGGGGCCAGAATAGCCAAAGTACGCTTTGTCTAAGACAATATCATGCTCCTTCATAAGCTTCTGGATCTCCTTGACTGCTTGTTTTTTTCCGCGCGCTTTGGAAAACATGGAAATTTTTCCGTTTTCCAATCCAATGATCGGATGCAGTTTGATAAAATTCCCAGCTAACATCGCCGCCTCTGAAATACGACCGCCTTTATATAAGTAATCCAGTTTATCGACGATCGCGATCAAACGAATATGATCCTTCATTTCTTGGATCGCTTCGGCTATTTCTGACGCGCTTTTTCCTTCATCGCGCATTTTGATCGCTTCATAGACCATCCAACGAAGCCCTTGGGAAGTAAAATTCGTATCGACTACATAAATGTCTTCTCGCTCAGAGATCTCTTTTGCCAGCAACGCACTTTGATACGTTCCCGACAACCCTTTCGATAAAGGAAGAACCACGATCTCTTCTTCTGGATATTTGTTGTAGAGATCCAAAAACGCGCCAGGAGCTGGCTGTGAAGTTTTTGGCAAATGATCCAATGAAGAAAGTTTTTCATAGAGATCATCGGGTGAAAGCTCGATTCGATCTTTATACGTGCAATCATCAAATTCAATATTCAATGGAACGACATCGATACCTAGCACTTGCCATTGTTCAGGAACGATATCGCATGTCGTATCCGTAATGATCCTTACCATTCAAATCCTCCTCTCCTGCATGATTGAATGATTTCTTCTTTACGGATCGGTCCTTCTCGCAAAACAACTGGAATACCATTCGAACAAGAAACGATCGTGCTCGCAACTCCCCCCAGGCATTGACCATCGACGACCCCCTCGATCATTGGCAATGCTTGCGCTGCTTCTTCATAAGTGAGCGCGCTTGCTTCTCCGGACTGATTCGCCGATGAGACCATCATCGGCCTCCCTAATCGTTCAATCAATCCAAGCAGCTTTGCTGAATCCGGCATCCGGATCGCAATCGTATCTTTTCCATTTGTATATTCTTTCGATACATTTTGTTTTAAAGGCAAAACGATCGTAAAGGCCCCCGGCATCCACTCTTTAATCAACCATTTGGCCAATGGATCGATCTGAGCGACCGATTCGATCTGCTCCAGGTTGGAGACCATCATCGGGATCGGCTTTTCTTCTGGTCGATGCTTCGTATGTTTAAGGGAAGTCAAATCGTTCAAATCACCATATGCCACGCCAACCCCATACACTGTATCGGTAGGAAACGCGTAAATCTTATGCTGATTGAGTCCTTCCACGATTTCTTCGGTATCATCCCATGTCAGTTTTTTCATAATTCGCTCCTTAGTCCCTATTTTAACATTTTTTGTCCATTTTTTCTTTCAAACACTCTTTGAGATTCCATGATAGAATAAACTCATTCTAAAGGAGGTTTCTTATGTTTTCAGATACGATCGCAGCAATTTCGACTCCGCTGCAAGAAGGCGCGATCTCCATCATTCGAATCAGTGGCGAAGACGCCTTGCCTATCGTAAACTCCATCTTTTCAAAAGATCTCAGTCAAAAAGAATCGCATACGATTACCTATGGATATATATATGATAACGATACTCTCGTGGATGAAGTGCTCGTTTCTGTATTTCGTGCGCCAAAAACATATACTCGAGAGGATGTTGTAGAAATCAATGCGCATGGTGGCGTTTTTATCACGCGCAAGATCTTAGGCCTTCTCCTTCAAAGAGGGGCTCGACTTGCAAGACCGGGCGAATTTACCCAGCGGGCTTTTTATCATGGCCGGATCGATCTCGCCCAAGCAGAAGCTGTCGAAGAGTTGATCGAAGCGAACAGCGACGCTTCCGCTCAGCTTGCGATCGAAGGAGTACGAGGCTCCATACGCGCGCTTTTAGAACCATTGATCGATGATTTGATGGACATCATCGCAACGATCGAAGTGAATATCGATTATCCTGAATATGAGGATGTGGAAGAACTCACATTTTCAAAACTACTTCCTAAAACGAATGCATGGCTAGAAAAGATCGATCAGATCTTGGTTCGGGCTAAGAGTGGACAAGTCGCGAAAAATGGAATCGATACAGTGATCCTTGGCCAGCCCAATGTAGGAAAGAGTTCGCTTCTCAATGCTCTTCTCGACGAAGAAAAAGCGATCGTGACAGATATTGCAGGAACAACTCGCGATATCGTGGAAGGCCAGATCCAAGTCAAAGGGGTTCGTTTGAATTTGATAGACACGGCCGGGATCCGAGAAGCGAAAGATACGATCGAGAAGATCGGCATTCAAAAATCAGAGCAGATGCTAGAAAAAGCGCAGCTCGTCCTTTTAGTGTTCGATGCTTCAAAACCGCTCGATGAAGAAGATCGCCGACTTTTGTCGCTCACGAAAGATAAACTTCGACTTTGTCTTTATAATAAGTCCGATCTTGTGAAAAAAATCCCTGAAGAGGGGATCGTGATCTGCGCGAAAGAAAAAAAGATCCAATCTTTGCTAAACGCTCTTGAAAAGCTCTATGAAGAAAATGTATTATCTGAAAAGCCTCTTTTGTCTAATGAGAGGCAAATTGGTTTACTCCATTTAGCGAAGGAAGATATGATGAGAGCGAAACAAGCCATGGAACTAGAAACAGAGCCTGATTTGATCGAAATCGATATTCAGAGCGCCCATGACCACCTCAAAGAAATTTTAGGAGAGGTTTCTAGAGACGACTTGCTCGATACTTTATTTTCTAAATTCTGCTTAGGAAAGTAAGCATTGAAAGGAAGATCTAGATGCATGAAGAATTAAACCACTTAGTCAGTACGTTCGCGGGTCTCTCGATCGATTTTTTGGAATTGATTTCAATCGGTATTATTTTATATACGACCTTTTTAGCGTTCTTTAAATTGTTGAAGCACGATCCAAATGCGCGCGTTTATTTATTGCATGGACAATCGATCGGACTGACATTCAAGCTAGGAAGCGAGATCTTGCGAACCGTGACTGCCCGGAATATGGACGAACTCTTGCAGATCGGAATGATCATTGTGATCAAGGCCGCGATGACTTGGTTGATCCATTGGGAATTGAAGGGAATCGAACATGAGCAAAGCGCCATGTCTGCAAGCAAAAAAACATTGGGTGAAGTGATCCACAGCAAAATGAAGGAACACGACGAAGCCCCAAAACAATAAAATGAAAAGGCCTCTATTTTTCTTTCTAGAGACCTTTTTTCTATTCAAAACTTTCCGATACTTTTTTTAATGATTCTACGATCGGCAAGTGTTGAGGACACATCCTTTCGCATTGATGGCATTCGATACAATCGCTCGCTTTTCCATGCGTTTGGATCGCCTGGTCATACGCTTTATCATGCCCTTTCGAAAGAGTTCTTTGCCGTTCGTTATAAAGCTTGAAATATTCGGGGATCCAAATGTTTTGAGAACAGCCCGCCACACAATATTCACAACCGGTACAAGGGATCGCCACCGTTTTCCGGATCTTTTCCCCGGCTTCAAGCACGATTTTTTGTTCTTCCTCGCTCATAGGAACAAAATTTTCCATGAAAGATATATTGTCGAGCATTTGTTCAAGTGAAGACATGCCTGACAAAACCATACGAACGCCTGGCAAAGAGGCCGCGAACCGGATCGCCCACGAAGCGTTGTCTTGTTCTGGATCCGCTTTTCTCAAATCCGCTTCGATTTCTTTCGGAAGATCGATCAAGCTGCCGCCTTTGATCGGCTCCATGATCACGATTTCTTTGCCATGTTTTCTCGCCACTTCATAACAAGCTCTCGATTGAACATTTTCAGCTTCCCAATCTAAATAATTGATTTGAAGCTGGACAAAGTCGACTTCTGGATGATCACTCAAGATCTCGTCGAGCTTTTCTGGAGTATCGTGGAAAGAAAAACCAAACTCCTTGACTTTCCCTTCTTCTTTCATTGTTTGCACGAATTCGAAGGCCTTGCATTTTTTAGCTGTTTCATACAGATCTTTCGTTAAGCAATGGATCAAGTAGTAATCAAAATACGAAACCCCCGTTTTTTCCAACTGTTCTTGAAAGATCCGCGGACAGTCTGCTTCTTCTTTTAAGTTGAAGGTCGGCAGTTTGTCGGCTAGACGAAACGATGTGCGTGGATAGCGTTCGACGAGCGCTTTTTTTACGGCTTTTTCACTTTCTCCTTCATGATATGGATAGGCGGTATCGACATAAAGAAAACCTTTCTCTAAAAAGATGTCGAACATCCTTTCTACTTGTTCAAGATCGATGCTCTTGGGATCGTTTTCATCAAGCAAAGGAAAGCGCATGCAGCCAAATCCTAATTTCTTCATACTTACCCTTCTTTCTTTTAGGGTTATTATCCCATCTTTATCGTTATTGAACAAGTTAGAGTCAATCGAAGAGCGATTCGATCACTCTCGCCACCCCTTCCTTGGCAGGAGGCGGGCAAATGTGTTTGGCCGTGCGTTTGATTTCTTCAAGAGCTGAGCTTGGAGCGTAGCTATGTTGGGTTAGCGAAAGCATGTTGCGATCGTTTTCTCCATCACCAAATATATATAGATCGTGACTTGAAATCGCATATTGTTTCATAAAATATTGAATTTGTATTTGTTTATCGATTCCTTGGGGCATGATTTCGATCCAGAAGCGTCCAATCCTCAAGATTTGATACGCTTTGAATTGGCGACGGATCGCATCTAGGTGTCGTTTTGTTCCTATATAAAATAAGACGATGATCTTATCGATCGGTTCATTTTGGTTCGAATACGTTTTTAGACGACTTCTTTGACGTAGTCTTTTGATGGCTGCAAATCGTAGCAGAAAAGAAAAGACCGTGTTGATCTTCATTTCTTGATCGGGAAGGTCGACCATGATCAGAAGAGAATTGAATCGGAAAGAGCGGGCGATTTTTTTCACTTCTTTTGCTGAAATACCTTGTTCTTTATGATAAGTGCCTGTCTTAAAGTCATAACGTTCAAGCCCATTCAAACCAATCAACGCTCCATTTTGAAAGGATGCCATTTCCAACTGCTCAACATATAGTTTCATATTTTTTAGACTTCTCCCACTTGCTAAGATCAAGCGGCCGTTTTTTTGAAATTTCTTTAAGGTTTTGATCGTATGCGGATGTAATGTTCCATGGTCTAGAAGTGTTCCATCTAAATCGGTAATGATTGTTTTCATACTTTTATTATTTGTTTTTTTGTTTGATTCGCAAGTCTTAATGCATTGTTTTCATTCTTTTAATGATTCGGTGGTACACTAACGGTGATGTTAGGTATGGTTTTTTTTCAATTACTCATTTGTGTCTATGTTTCCTTTTTGATCTGGGACTGGTGGACGATCATAAAAAACGATAAGTCGCAATGGAATCCTTGGGTCGTCTTTTTGGCTTGTGCGATCGTTTTCATGCCTGGTATGTATAAAAATTCTTTGTACTTTCCTTTTGTTTTATATACCTTTGTTTTTACACTTCTCATTCAGGGAATTCAGTGGTTTCGAAAGAAGCGCGTATCTTTTTGGATGCTTCTTCTTTGTGCCTTTTGCGCACTCAGTTATACAGTGTATGGCGCCTTTCATTTTCAAGAGCGGATCGAGATTGAATATTCGCTGGAAACAGAAAAGAAAGTCAAGCCGACGCGGGTTTTATTTTTTTCGGATCTCCATTATCCGAATGGTATGGATATTGGCTCCCTAGAGGTGCTTGTTTCCAAGATGGCGCAAACCGATCCTGACATCGTCTTGATCGGTGGCGATATAACGGATGAACAAACAAGCAAAAAAGATATGGAACAATGCATTCATGCTTTAAAGACTTTGAGCAAAACGGCCGATGTTTTCTATATTTATGGCAATCATGATTTGCAGCCAAAAATATGGAATAAAAAATTTACCCAAAGTGAATACGAATCCAATTTAAAAAAGGCGAACATTCACATATTGAACGATCAGATCGCAGAATCGCATGGCATGGTGATTGCAGGTCGAAGCGATTATTCTCTAAAGCGAAAAGATCGGATTTCGGTAGAAACGCTTTTAAAGTCGGTCCCAAAAAGTCAGTTTACGATTTTAGTCGATCATCAGCCGATCCAAACGCAAGAGGTGATGGATAGCGGCAAAGTGGATTTGATGATTTCAGGTCACACACATAATGGTCAATTGTATCCGTTTGGCTATTTGATGGATCTGTATTGGAATGTAGATTTGCGATACGGGCTTCAAGATCGTGGGGAGCTGACGGCGATCACTTCTTCGGGCGTGAATGGTTGGGGATTTCCGGCAAGAACGATGGGCTCAAGTGAATTTGTGGTCATCGATATTCAAGAAAAATAAAGAGATGGATCAATTTTCCATCTCTTTTTGGCGTGCGAATAAGATCGCGCCTAATAGGTTAGCGTCGTTGCTGAAGCGGCAAGATTCGATCCTCGTTGAAAACAAGCCTTGGAATGGGAGCTTGATTTCGCTTTGGATCATGCTTCTGAGCTTTTCGATAAACCACTCTTCTTGCGAGATCCCTCCGCCTATGCAAATCACTTCTGGGTTATAGAATATGATGATCTGAAAGAGTCCGGCGCAAATATTTCGGCACCATTCATCAAAAGCTTTGATCGCCATAGGATCTCCTGCATGATATTTTTCTGTGATTTCTGTACCATATTGAACTGGTTGATCGGCATACCGGTTATAAATCGAGATCAAAGCGCTCATCGAAGCGATTTCATATAAGAATTGAATCGATCCATCCTCTTTAAAACCGATCGGAAGGTTTGAAAATTCGCCAGCGATACGGTTTACCCCTTCAACAACATGGCTATCGTCACAAACGCATCCTCCAATGCCTGTTCCAATCACGAAATAAACACTTGATGCTGTTCCTTTTCCGTTTCCGATCTGCATTTCGCAAAATCCTGCGCTTTTTGCATCGTTGAGGACATGAACAGCTTTATGTGTTCTTTTATGGATTTCATCTCTCACATTGGTTTGATACATGATACAAACATTCTCCGCGGCTTTTGAAAGAATGGTCGAGTCCATCGCCAATACACCAGGAGCACTCACTCCAATATATCGAATGTTTTCTAACGGCAAATCCGAACACAAATACTCATAAAATTGATCTTTATTCTTGTGTTTGATCGTCTCTTTTTTCCATTTACGGACAATTTGATTTTCATCGTCTACAATGGCGTATTTAATAAATGTTCCGCCAATATCGATTCCTAGATCTAGCATTTAATTCTCCTTTCTGAAAAAAAGCTCCCCAAGGAGCTTTTCTGCCTATTTCTTTGCGAGTTTTTCAGCGAGTTCCAAAACGGCTTTTCCGTTGCAGCGTCCATAATCAGCCATTGGAATCACGTCGAGAGGTACACCCGCATCGGCGGCTGTTTTTTGCGCTTTTTTCTTCAAGTATCCAACTTGTGGCCCTAAAAGAGCAACGTCAACCCCATCAAGACGGCGGTCTAACTCATTCACTGGGTATGCTACGATATCAACTTCTTTTCCTTCTTTTTTAGCTTCTTCGATCATTTTGTTTACTAATAGGCTAGTTGACATTCCAGCAGCACAGAATAAACGAACTGTTAACATTTTAAATCCTCCTATGTCGCAATTACTTATATTTGTAAGTGCTTTCTAATGAGATTCTACCTCATTCATCTTGGAAAAACAATATGAAATTGAAGCTTAAAAACTACATTGGATTGAAGGCGACACGAGGATCTTCAAGTCCGTATTGCATGGCTAAGTTGGAATAATGTTCCTGAAAATAAGGGACAAATTCCTTTTTGAACGCGCGCTCATTTGGGAAATTCGCAAATACATCAAATTGATCGATCACTGGAACATTTATCGGTCTTAGCTGATCAATAATCGTTCTAAATGAATAATCGGCTGGGAACTCCACTTCGATTTCCTTATCGTCTTTTAGATGAATAACAAGATCGAAATTGTACATGACATTGAGTGCCATCATCACGCCGCCTCCAGCCCAGCGTCTAGCAACTACGAAGAAATCCATCCATTTGATCTTGGAATACGGAATGGTAAATGTATCGTTGAGATCTTGTAGCCGGTATAGTTCTATTTCATTATAGCGGAATTCGCATCCGCGGATAAACGGATGCGACATGCTCATAGAAGGATCGATCGCAAAACCTGACATCGCAGCCGCTCTTTTCAACATTGTTTTCGTCTTGCTTGCATAGGATTTCTTCCTTTTCTCGGTCATAAGGCGAGCGTAGTAATATTTTTGTCTCATTTCGTTCCCTTCCTTCTTTTTCACCATTGTGTCTTTTTGAAGCCGATCCGCGGATCTTCAAGACCGTTCTGCTGCGCGATTTCATGATAGTTTTTCTCAAAATAAGCGGAAAAGTTTTCTTTGAATGATTTTTCATCTGGAAAACGTTTGAGTAGATCTAGGTGATCTATCACATACAACCCGTTTTTATTCAAGTCTTCGACAACTTCTCGGAATTCATAGAAGGCTGGAAATTCGATTTCGATCTCATCGTATTTGCGATGGATGACCAGGTCAAAGTCAAACCACGGGATCATCATAGTAAGAATCGTAGTCCCCCAACACCGCCGCACGACAAGCAGTTCGATCCACTTGATTTCGGAATATGGAATCAAAAGTGAATCTTCCTGCTTTGTCAACCGCCACAAAAAGATTCCATCATAACGGAAATCGCAGCCATATATAAATGGATAATTTAATGGCGCTCTCCGACTGGTCATAATGAAGTTAGGAATATAGTGCGGCGTCTTTTCCTTTCCGTTCACAAAAGCGTCTACATAATAAAACTTGTCTAGCACAATCCCCCTTCTTTCATAAATAAACATTATAATTGTATTTCTGGTTCCTTTATGTATCTTTAGAATATAAAATTAAAAAAATATGAATGTTTATTATAAAAAGAAAAAGTGCGCTTGTATTTCCCGCTTCCACCACATAAAAAAGAGATCCGAGATTCGGATCTCTTCATTGAATGTATTAAGCTACTTTTGCTTTCAAAGCGTCAAGTTGTTTGTAGACTTCGATGAATTCTTCAACCATCGCTTTAAAAGATTCAGCACCCATCATTTGGTCTTCTGCGTGGATCAAGATCAACGAGACTTCTGGAGAATTTCCAGCCGCTTCTTGCTGAACTAATGTAGCATGCGGAGCATGCCCTTGGTTCAACATTTCGTCGCCTTCTTTGATCATTTTTTCAGCTTCTTCATAGTCGCCTTCTTTTGCGGCTTCTAGAGCAGCCATATATGCAGATTTAGCACCGCCTGATGCAGAAATGATTTGAAAACAAATTAATTCTAATCCTTCCATAGAATTCTAATTTCCTCTTTTCTAGTTTATTCAGCAGCTTCCTGTTCTTCTTTATACAATTGGTTGTCATACATCTTGATGAATGGGAAGTATATGAAGAACGATCCCACGATAACGATTGCCTGCCATACCATTGTCTTCCAGCCATTAACCAATAGACCAGAAATAATTGGAGGTGTTGTCCAAGGAACAACGACACCTGTAAACATAGGCAAGATTCCCCATTGGATCAATAAGTAAGTCAACGCACCAGAAAGCACTGGAGTCAAGATGAATGGAACCGCAAGCATTGGGTTCAATACGATCGGGGTACCGAATAAGATCGGTTCGTTGATATTGAAGAGACCTGGCCCGATACCGAGTTTACCGATCGAACGAAGCTGTTCAGATTTTGCGAAGAAGCAAAGGTAAACTACAAGACCAAGAGTCAAACCAGAACCTGTAACTGTACAGAATTGGTCGATCAATTGAGATGTAAAGATATGTCCACCGTTGGCAACTGTCAGTTCGCGACCGGAGTCGAGAATCGCCTGGTTGTCCGAAACGTTGGCTGTCAGGATACCACCCATGACACCACCGACAATCGTCGCACCATGGATACCGAACCACCACAGGAACGTAACGAGGAACTGGTGAGCGATGACACCACCCAAGTTATCTGTCAAACCTTGCAAAGGCGCTTGGATCATTGCGTATACCCATTGCATGACTGTCGTATGCATCGTGATATCAACGATATAAATGATCGCTGTCCATCCCACGATGATGGCTGCCGCAGGGATCAAAGCTGTGAACGCGTTGGCAACACCTTGAGGCACGCCGGCAGGCATTTTGATCGTGATATCTTTTTTCAAGAACCAGCAATAGATCATACCTACGATGACACCAAATACTAAAGCGCCAACCATACCTTGACCAGCAAGCCAAGTACGATCGACAACGCCGCCAACCGCTTCTTCGTTGAACATAACCGACTGCGGTTGGGACATCAACCAAACAGACAGCGAGATAACCGCGGCCGGCATACCTTCGAATCCTTCGTTTTTCGCGTAGGTGTAGGCGATACCCATGGCTGCGATCAAAGACATAATGTTAAACGTGTTCGCGTACGTCGTCGTGAAGATGTCGTACAAACCAACACTGGTCAAAAATTCACCAACCGCGGCGATTGGAAACTGTTGCAAAAGCAAGAATACAGAACCTACGATCATCAGAGGCATCGAATACAACAAACCGTCTTTCAACGCCTGCATAGGTTTCGTGTTGATAAAGCTCATCACTGGAGGTATGACTTTATCATTAATAAATTCACTCATCTTTTTCTCTCCTATTTTCCTTTTCTGTTTTTTTGTTTTAAAACCTTATTTTTTCGCCAGTTTCTCAGCGAGTTCCAATACCGCTTTTCCGTTGCAGCGTCCATAATCGGCCATTGGAATCACATCAAGGGGTACTCCGGCATCTGCCGCTGTTTTTTGCGCTTTCTTTTTCAAGTAACCAACTTGAGGTCCAAGAAGAGCGACATCCACGCCAGCAAGACGACGATCGAGTTCGTTGACAGGGTAAGCCACGATGTCAACTTCTTTTCCTTCTTTTTTAGCTTCTTCGATCATCTTGTTTACAAGTAAGCTTGTCGACATGCCAGCAGCACAGAATAATCTGATTGTTAACATTGATATCCTCCTTTCTATTTTATGATTACCACAAACGTGGTAATTTTCATAAAAATGATAACGTTTTCTTTCGTTTCACACTTTAATTATAGTATTCTTCAACTAAACTTCAACAGAATATTTTACTAGAATAAAAGTGGTAATTAAGCGCTAACAAGGAGATTATACTGAATTTTTCCCGATATTTCTACATTGTTCACAAAATTTGCCCATTTTTGGAACAAAATGCTTACCATGATCCCACGTTAACCCACATTGCCACAAACGGAAAGGGCAGAGTCAAATTCCTAGCAATTCGATGAAAGTCGAGAAGGTCGGATTTTGGATCAGCTCTTGGATCGCTTCTTTATTCAGCGCAAATTTCGCGGTGATCTCATAAAAACGCTGACGATTCCGACTATCCTGACTGCCTGGAGAAGACAACAAAACAACTTTGACCATTTCATCGTTCCAGATGATCGGCTCTTTCAAGATCGCGATATACGCAAACGTGTAAGCCGAACAAATACGGTTGGGATGCGGCATAGCGATCATATTGTTGTACATCATATGTGGATATTCTTCACGTTGCATCACAAGATCATAGAAATCATCCGAAACATCTTCTTGCTCCTCTATGATCGTGCAAATTTGTTTGAGCACGCTCTCCTTGTCGTCGCCACTAATATTCGTCAAAAAACGCTTCGGCGTATAGAAATTTCGCAATTCATTCGACTCAGCACGCCATAAAGCTTCTTCGATCGACTGAATATCATGATCATTCATAAAAGAATTGATCTCAAAGATCGGCTTAGGCACTTCTACTGTCAAAGGAAGTGTCGTAAAGACATAGTCGACAAGAGAAAAATCAAAATTCCTCAACCCCATCAGATCGGATACATATAAATGATTGATCGTGTTGGAAAATATCTTTTCATATTTGAGCTTGAATAGATTCATTGCTGAAGTCGTGACATTAGAGACGATGAGCACGTTAGACTTTTTCAAAAACTCTTCCGAATCTTTATCGAGTTGAAGCGCGAAAATCAAAGCCAAATATCCAATTTCATCTTCCGAAAGCGAACGATGATAATGGTTGACGAGCACGCTTGAGGCGCGTATAGCCATATCATAAGCGAGCGAATAATTTTTCTTGATCTCCTCGATCATTGGATTCGTAAGCGGAAGACCATAGCGCATACGAATATCGAGCGGAACAAGATGACGATTCAACGTCATGCGCAATTCAAAATTATTTGGAAAATTGATCTGAAACTCCGTTTTGATCAATTCGATCATATCGAACGATAATTGATCGATCTCTCGATTAAAAATAAAATTATCATCGCTCTCGATCGAATAGCCACCGCCCGCCATTTGTTTCCCGCCTAAATACAGTAAAATATAATTCTTTTCATCATTGGTGTACGTAATATTATATTTATTCTCTAACGTCTCGATCAGCTCGTTCGAGAAGCTTGATTCCTTGATCCCGATCGCATTGAAACTTTCCACATTTAAATTCAAGTTCACGAACTTGCCGCTCAACATTCGATTGATACCTACGAAAACATAATTGATAAAACTATTCAACGCGACTTCGGTCAAATGCAAATCATATTTGTTGAGCAGTTCGATGATCGTATGCGCGAGCCAATACTGTTCTGTTTCTTGCTGTATAAGCCCTTCTAGATAGTTGTCTTTGAGCAGCATGTAGCAAAGCAGTCTTCGAATATCGAACTCTTCCCCCTCGATCCGGATCCCTTGCGACGGCTTTCGAATACACGACAAAGAATATTGTTCCAAGATGCTTTCGATTTGCCGGATCGAATTCGTGATACTGGTCCTCGAGACATATAGCTGCGAACACAAATCTTCGATCTTGATGAAATCGCCCCTCATCAACAATAGGCGCAATAAATACGTATTTCGATCATAATCAGCTAATGTGTTTTTCGAATTGACTTCGCTAAGCAAGTTTTTAAACGCTTCTTGATCCACGATGACTAAACGATACCCGTAATGAGGTTTGGATTCGATTTTCGAACCATACTTACGCAAAGCGCAATCAAGCTTTTTAATATCATTCCGAACTGTTTTAAGACTCACATTCAATTGTTTTGAAAAATACGTGGCGGAACGAAACTCATTTTGATCCATTAGATCAAATAATTCTTGCTGGCGGATCCCTAACATCTCTCATGCCTCCCTATCCTAAAATCATCTTAACAAAGTAATTTCACAAAAAAAAGACCGAACGATAGTTCGGTCAATCGTTATTGAAACAAGAAGCTCAATAGAGGAGTCAGCTTCATAAGAACTGGAGCTAGCATCAAAGAAATTACCGACATCAACTTGATCAAGATATCCATCGCCGGCCCTGCCGTATCTTTGAATGGATCTCCGACCGTATCGCCCGTAACTGCCGCTTTATGAGAATCAGAACCTTTTCCTCCAAATTGCCCGCTTTCGATATATTTTTTCGCATTGTCCCACGCGCCGCCAGAATTGGCCATGAACACCGCGAGCATGATCGCTGAGATCAAAGCCCCGATCAACATGCCTCCAAGACCTTGGCAGCCAAGAAGGATACCGATCAAAATCGGAGATACGATCGCGATGCAGCCAGGAACGATCATTTCTTTCAAAGCTGCCGCCGTCGAAATATCGACACACTTGGCATAATCCGGTTTCGATGTGCCTTCAATAATTCCTGGATCTTCTTTAAATTGACGACGCACCTCATTGATCATATGGTTCGCCGCTTTCCCTACCGAACGGATCGTTAAAGCGGTAAAGAAATAAGGAAGCATCGCGCCAAAAAGCAATCCGATCAAGACACCCGGCTGCAATAACGAGATCACTGTCAAATCCGCCGCTTCCGCAAACGCAACGATCATCGCCAACGCGGTGAAGGCAGCCGAACCAATACAAAATCCTTTTCCCATCGCGGCTGTCGTGTTGCCCACAGAATCTAGACGATCCGTGATCTTACGAACACCTGGATCCAGCTCGGCCATTTCCGCAATACCGCCCGCATTATCCGAAATCGGACCATAGGCGTCAACAGACACTGTAATTCCGCAAGTAGAAAGCATTCCAACTGCACCAAGCGCGATCCCATACATTCCAAAAAACAAATACGATAAAATGATGCCGCCCACCAACGCGAGGACAGTCAACATCGTCGATTCCATTCCCACCGAAAAACCAGCGATGATATTTGTCGCATGGCCAGTCTGAGATTCCGAAGCGATCTCTTTGACTTTTCCATATTCATCCGAAGTGTAGTATTCGGCGATCTTTCCTAAAAGAATACCCACGATCAGTCCAGTTGCTACTGAAAGGAATGGCATGAACGTTCCAAACAACCAAGAACTTGCCAAACAAGCGGCGAGCAAGACGATACCAGTAGCCACATAAGTCGCGATCGATAACGCTTTTTGCGGATTCTCCCAATTCTTCATCCGCACGAACAATTGCGCTAAGATCGAAGCGATGATCCCGACAGCTGCGATCAAAAACGGGAAAAGGGCCGCCTGCAATGTATAATTTTCACCTAAGATCGTGACTGTCAAACCTAACGATATCGCAGAAACGATCGAACCAACATATGATTCAGTCAAGTCCGAACCCATACCGGCAATATCCCCGACATTATCACCAACATTGTCAGCGATAACAGCAGGATTTCGTGGATCGTCTTCCGGGATACCCGCTTCGACTTTACCTACCAAGTCGGCGCCTACATCAGCCGCCTTCGTATAAATACCGCCCCCTACACGGGCGAACAAAGCGATGAACGAGCAGCCAAGCGAATAACCAGCGACAACGGGAACCGCTTGGATCGGATCCCCTAAAACAAATGTGAAGATCATATATAATGCCGCAAGCCCTAAAAGACCAAAGCCTACGACGCTGATCCCTAAAACAGAACCACCATTGAACGCGATGTTGAGCGCCTTTGACATTCCTCTTTCTTTCGCGGCCTGCGCCACTTTCGCGTTAGCCATCGTGGCCGCCTGCATTCCGATAAATCCAGCCAAGCCGCTGCTAAAAGCACCCACGACAAAGCAGATTGCGCCATTCAAACCAACGCCATCGATTCCCTGGAGCGATGGAATAAAACCAAGCCCGCCTAAAAGAAGAGCGACAACAATGATAAAAATGATAATGATCTTGTATTCTCGCTTTAAGAATGCCATAGCTCCTTCATGAATATAAGAGCTTAAGGCCCGCATTCTCTTGTTTCCTGAACTTTCGTTTTTAACAGTCATGAATAAGTTCAGCGCATAAAGCAAAGCAAGAACAGCGATCACGATGATGGCTCCTAAGATCGTCACCATTTGAGTTGAAGTAAATTCCATAATCTCTATTCCTTTCTCAACTTAAAAACTAGTCCTATTTTAACGCTTTCAAGCAAAAGTGTAAACGGTTTCAAAACCCTTTTTTCGCATTTTTCCCATAAAAAAACCGATTTTTAAATAAAATCGGTTCAAAATTACCATAATTTTGGTCGAATTCCTAAAATATTGAACAATTGAACATAGTTGTCATACGTATGGATATTCCCGTCATGATTCCCCATTTTCGCATTCGCGATGAACTCGAGCGCTTCATTATTTGTGATCTTTGTGCGCTTTCCCTGTTCATCTTCAACATAATAGGCTACAGGGTTCGTATTCGTATCCACTTCCGCTGGACCGATCTTGTACCCGTATTCTTTGATCGCGTCTTGATGTGTTTTATTCGGCATATAGAACCTCCTTATTTAGATTCTATCACACTCGTTTCTTGAATACTTGTAAGTCGACTATTCGTTTTAATGCGGCGTCTCCATCATGAAAGAAAGTAGAATCAGACCAGCGCTCAGGATGCAAGTCAAGATTTTCTGTATCCGCATTTGTTTTTTCTTGGCCAGCTCCTCTTCCCGCTGCTGCTTGATGAGAATATTTTCCTCTAAATGATTGTTGATCATGTCCATAAATTCGTAACTCATCGTGTACCATCCTTTCTTAAATCACATTAATTCTGTACATGCGGATATTAACACAGAAAATATTAGAATTCAATCCAAAAAAACATATAAATTCTGATAATTTATCTGTATTTTTCTTTATGCTTTTGGTATTATAAATACAGAAAAACAAAATTCTAATCGTATCCAGGAATTATGTAAAAAAGAAAGGAGCGCTTCTTACTTTATACGGTTAGGATCCATCGGATTCCTCTTTTTGGAAATGTTCGATATTTTAAATAAGAAGCGATGCAGATATGTCTTTATCCAATCAGATCCGCCAAGCGCGAAAACGTAAAAAAATCACTCAAGGCGACTTAGCCAAGATGCTTGGAAAAACAAAAAACGTGATTTCTAACTGGGAACGAGGAGACAATAAGCCTGATGCAGATATGATCTTGAATCTATGCCGCATCTTAGATGTGGATCCCAATCAGATCTTGGATTGGAGCGAAGATCAAGATTACGCAGAGCTCTCGACTCTCGAACAAAAGCATATAGAAAACTATCGTTCACTCGAATCGTGGCAAAGAAAATCGATCGATGAACTGATCCTTCGCTTTCTCGATCACACGGAAGAAGAAACCCTCACGGACACTCCGGTCATCCAAGTTCCTTTTTATCAAGTCTCTCCAGCAGCCGGAAGCGGGAACTATATGGATGAGAATGTCGATCAAGAAACGATCGAGCTTGAAGACACGCCAGCCAATCGCAAGATCGACTATATCTTGAAAGTAGATGGACACAGCATGGAGCCTAAATTCATGGATGGCGAATACGTGAAAGTAAAGAAGCAGCAATCCGTCAACATCGGCGAAGTCGGCATTTTTGTCGTCGATGGCTCTTCTTTTATCAAGGAATACCATTCCAACACGCTTCACTCGATCAATCCAGCTTATTCCGATATCTTGCTCAAACCGGAAATGGATGTTCGCTGCGTGGGAAAAGTCCTCGGAAAATTCCATCGATAAGCCAAACACCGACTGTCTATTGCATAACAATTGAACTTCAATTTTCACGAACGTAAGATAATTACGAAAGGATATAGGTAATAGACATGGAAGCAAAAGGAAGTACTTTACTGAAAACAACAGGCTATCTATTCGTTATATTAGGCGTCATCACGCTATGTATCCAAATCGGCGGGATGATCTCGGATGATATCATCGGAACGATCCAAGGAAGCGTCCTTGGACAAATGTTTATCCTCGATTCCGGAAGATTAGCCGTTGGCATGCTCGTTTCGGTCGCTGAGATCGCTGTTGGATATTTAGGCGTCAAGATGGCCTCGAACCTTCTATATACAAGAACACTTAAATGGTATGGTTTCGGAATGATCGCCCTTTTCATTTTAGAAGCCTTCTTCTACTATAGTGAAAATGGAAATCTCAACTGGATCGCTTATTTGATCGTGATCGCTCTTTCGGTCCTCTATTTGATCGGCGCTTATTTAAATGAGAAAAGTGTAAAGAATCAATAATTTTGTCCTTTGAGTCTTGCTCAAAGGACTTTTTTTCTAAAAAAATAAAACCCTTAAGGAATATCCTTAAGGGTTTATAGACTATGGTAGCGCGTACGGGACTTGAACCCGTGATACAGCCTTGAGAGGGCTGTGGCTTAACCGCTTGCCGAACGCGCCATTTACTAGTAAACTATACCATACTTTTTTTCAGAAAAAAACACCCAAAAAGAAAAAAGAGCGCTAGCGCTCTAACAATTCATGATCCGTTCGAACCGATCCTCGATCGAACTCGAGGATTCATGAGACGCTCGATCTGGATGAGAGAGAGTCGCGATCAACTTTCCATGTTCAAACACAAAAACCTCTTCTTTCTCGAGTCGTTTCATAAAATATTGAATGTTTTTTTCAAACTCTTCTCTTGCTACGATCATACTTCCTATCTCCTCTATCCTTATTATAAGAAAAGAGATACGAAGTGCAAGTGATTTGTTAATTAATTCACAATATCGAATCTAGCCGAATCATCGACTCGATCGCCCCTTCAGGATCCACCTCCGGCTCCAAAGAAACCGCCTTTGAAAAACCTTTATTCTTTAAAAAATCAAACAAAGACAGAAAGTCGATCTCTCCTTCACCCAGAATACGATGCTCGAACGGCTTTGCTATATAGATTATCCTAAATAATCCGCCTTTGCTCAAATGACTTGTTCAAATCATTTAACACTTAAACAATAAAGCGTTTCAATAATAAAGATAGATAGAAAGAAGTGTATCTCTATGAATCCAGCTTTATCAAATGATGAAATTCTCGAACAACTCAAAACTCTTGAAAAAGACCATCCTACTCATCGTGTTTTTAACCATTGCATGGTCGTGCGCCTTTCTCTGGAAGGCTATACGCAGCGTGAAATTGCCAAAATCGTCGGCTGCAATCCGTCCACTGTCAATCAGATCCTCAAACGTTTTCGTGAGCAGGGCGTAGAAGGATTGGTGCCGATCAAACAACAGGGACGTCCTCATTTTCTTTCTTCTGACAAAGAAAATGGTACTATGTCAAGTTTGAGGACAATCTAAATTTCTGTTTTTGACAAATCCGAAAAAATTTGTTCCGCTTTCCATTGACTACGGGTCCCTATCCCTAAGAACCCATTTCTTGTTGCTTTTCAAACT